>JAGRGI010000107.1 GCA_020445565.1 Chromatiales bacterium | reverse complement strand
CCGGATCGGGAATCTCGGCGAAATCGTTGTTGGCGGAGACCGTATTGGCGCCGGTCAAATCGATCGTGCTGATAGCCGAGGGGGCGATGGCCGGTGTTGTGGCGGTGCCGCCGGTGGTGCCGACCAGCGTCTGGCCGTTGCTGGTGTCGGCCGGTTGTGTCGGCTGTGTGACGGTGTAGCTGCCTTCGGGCAGGTCGTTGAAGCTGTAACTGCCGTCCGCCGCCGTGGTGGTCTGGCGGATAACGCCATTGCCGTTGGTGTCGGTGCCGCTGAGGTCGATGGTCTGGCCGGCGATGCCGTAGTCGTTGCCTTCCAGCGTGCCGGAATCGTCGAAGTCGAAAAACACCTTGCCGGAGAGGCTGCGATTGTTGGCAATCTCGGCGAAGTTGTTGTTCGGCGAGTCGGTGTTGGCCGGTAGCACGATGCCGTCGATGCGGCTCGGCAGGGCGGTCAAAGCAGAAGCGCTGCCGGTGGTTCCGCCGTTGCCCACGGTGCCGGGAATGGTCTGACCGTTTGACGTATTGGCGGGTTGCGTCGGCTGACGGATCGAATAGCTGCCCGGCTGCAAGTCGGTGAACTCGTAGTGCCCGTCGGCATCCGTGGTGGTCGTGGCAAGTACAGTGTCCGCGTTGTCCAACAACTCGATGAGCTGACCGGAGATTGCGCTGTCGGCGCCGTTCTGCAGGCCGTTGTTGTTAAGATCCAGGAACACCGTTCCCGACAGACCAGAGAGTACGATCTCCGGGAAGTTGTTTTCGGCCGATCCACTCACCGCACCGTCGGTGCCGTCGTCATTGAGAACGATGTTGGCGATCTGACTACTGCTGGCGGTGGGGTTGCTGGCCGTGCCGGGACTGCCGGTGCTGCCCAAAACCGGGGTGATCGTGCCGGCTACCGGCGGACGGTTACTGGTCCCGCCGGGCTGAACGGGTTCGCAAACCGAGTAACTGCCGGCAGGCAGGCCGAAGAACAGGTAGTTGCCCTGGGCGTCGGTGGCGACGGTATCCACAGGGGCGCCGCTGCAATCGGCACCACTGTGCAGCTCGATAGTGACCCCGGCCAGTGCCTTGTCGAGTGCGGAGTCGAACAGCCCGTCGGGGGTGACGCCGTTGTCCTGGAATACCCTGCCGGAAATGAATCCATCGGTGCTCACGATCAACGGCGCACTGGCCGGCTCTGCGTTGACACCGGCATTGGTGGACAGGGCACCGGCGGGGATGCTGTTGGTATGGGTGCCAACGGTAGCGGCCGTCACATCCACCTCGATGCGGCAACCGTCGGCTGGGATGGTGGCCCCGCCGGCCAGGGAGATGCTGCCGGCGCCAGGATTCGCCGTTACCGCTCCGGTACAGGTGGAAGCGACATTCGGGATGGCCGCCACGGTTACCGTTCCTGGGGCAGTGGGGAGCGTGTCGGTAAAAATCGAAGTCAGCGTGATGGCGAGATCATTGTCATTGCCCAGAAAGAGTGTAAGACGGGCATTGCCGTTCGGCGGTATGACCGGCGGAGCGAATTGCTTGCCGACCGTGGGCGGCGATGAAACCAGCAGGTCCGCGTTGGTCGCCTCGGCGTTGGTGATGCCTTCGAAAGTCATCACCGTGTTAGCCCCAATCGTGTTGCGGTAAGTTCCAGCGATGTTGCTGACCACGTTGACGGTGACGGTACAGGCGCCGCCGGCAGGTACCGTGGCACCGGTCAGCCCGATCGAGCGGGCCGAGGCCGGTGCGGAAACGCTGCCTCCGGCACAGGTGGTGGCAGCGGCCGGGGTGAGCGCGACGGTCAGACCGTCCGGCAGGGAGTCGGTCAGGCTGGCCTGGGTAAGGTCCGTGTTGTTGGGATTGCTCAAGCGGATCGTCAGCGGGGCCGGTGCACCGGGGAGACGGCTGGCCGTTCCGGTGGTGAAGCCCGCGGGATTGCCGGCATCGGCAGTGAAGCCGTCGATGGCCTTGTTGATCTGCAGGGGCGCCTTGGCAAGCAGGGTATCGGTCGTGGGTTGGGAGTTTGAGGAAGGGATGCCGCCGACCGTGCCGGTAAGGCCGCCCGCGGGAATGTCGTTGATGTAAACGCCTTCGCTACCTGCGGTCACGTCAATTTCGGCGTAACAGGATGCCGGTGTCGTTCCGGAGGCGGCGCCGAGATTGCCTCCGGACACTTGGACCTGATCGGCAGCCGGAACCAAGATCGTGGCCCCGGAGCAGGTGGTGAACGGATTGGGGCCACTGGCCACCGTGACACCTGCGGGAAGGGTATCGGTAACCGACAGGCTGGTGGCGACCTGGGAAGATGGGTTGAAAAGGGTGATGCGCAGGCGCGAACGCTGGCCGGGTTCAATGACCCGCGGCGTGAATTGTTTCACCACCCCGAGATTGGTCTGCGTGGTCAGGCTGGTGGTTGCCTGACCGGTGTTGCTCAAACCCTGATTGGTGACTATCGCGCCGGGTGGAATGAAGTTGGTAATGCCGCCGGTACGGGTACTGGTTACGTTGACCGCAACGGTACAGGCCGCATCTGCCACGAGGCTGGCCCCGGACACGGTCACACGATCGCCGCCGGGCGTGACACTCACGATACCACCGGGACAGGTGGTGCTGGCCTGGGGATTGGATGTGATGATCATGCCGTTGGCGGCAGCGCTATCGGTACCGTCGGCGGTGAAGTAGTCCGTCAGGCTTAGGCCGCTGACGTCCTGAGGGCCGTTCATGATGGTGATCGTCAGACGACTCACCTGTCCGGGGAAGGTCAGGGTACTTGGGTTGGTCACCTTGGCGACCGTGATGGCGGCGCCCGGATCGAACAAGAGCGTTCCGCTGACTTGGGTTTGATTGATGACGCCGCTGCCGACGGCGACGATACCGCCCACGGGGATGGTGTTGACCCAATCGGCCGAACCCACGGCACGGACATTGAAGACTAGGTCGCAACTGCCGCTGGCAGCAACCGTGGCTCCCGTCAGGGAAATGGATCCAGCGCCTGGGTTTGCGCTGACCGCCGTGTTGCCGGAGCAGGTGGTGTAGGCGTTGGCCGGGTCAGCCAGGGTCATGCCGGCCGGTAAGTTGTCTGTGACCGAGACATTATTCAACGGCAGGCTGCCGCTGTTGCTGAGCCGAATGTTGGCGGTGGACAGGCCGCCGGAAGAGACCGTGCCTGGGCTGAATCCCTTGGATGCGCTGAGAATGGACGTGTAGGTAAAGGCTGCACTGCCGCTGACCGGATCCAGCGTATGGGTGGTGCCGTCGGCATAGGTTTCGGTGCCGGCTGCAGTGGCCGTGTTGTTGTAGACCCCGGCGGGGCCCACCACGTTTACCGACAAGGTGCAGGTGCCGGCCGCACCGATGCCGACGTTCGCCCGTGCCGGCACTGTCGCACCATTCAGGGAGATCGAGGTGCCGCCGGGCGTGGCCGTGAGTGTGCCGCCGCAGGTGGTGTCGGCAACGGCCGGGTTCGCGACCTGCATCTGCACGCTGCCGCTGATCGGCAAGGTGTCCGACACCGTGACGTTGTTCAGGGGATTGGCGGAGAAATTGCTGAGGGTGAGGGTGAGTCGGGTGACCGTGCCCTCCTGCAGGGGACCGGCGGGGCTGAACGCCTTGGTGAGTACCAGGGTGTCGGTGTCCACCGGACTGTTGGTGGTGTTGGCCGATCCGCCATTGCTGATACCGGTGCCGTTGTCGGCGCTTACCGAACCGGCCGGCAATGTGTTGTCTGTGGCAGTGCCGTCCGTCGCGGCGGTACTCGTCATGGCATAGAAGGTTACCACGCAGGCGCCGGGTGTGCTGTCGTTCACCCGTTGGGGCACGGTGCCGATGACGAAATCCGCTGAGCCGGCGCCTGTACCATTGCTGACGATAAGACCGCTACAGCCGGTGCCGCTGAGGGTGGGGGTGTAGTCGTTGGCGCCGATCATCCCGCTAAGGAAGGTCATGCCATAGTCCAGGGCGTCGATGATTTG
The DNA here is from genome assembly GCA_020445565.1 of Chromatiales bacterium. GTDB lineage: Bacteria > Pseudomonadota > Gammaproteobacteria > JAGRCI01 > JAGRCI01 > JAGRGI01. The sequence goes on along the minus strand of JAGRGI010000107.1, from coordinate 50,838 downwards.
AACGTTGTTCAGATCGGCATTCGACCAGTTCTGCACGGTAATCTGGTATTGCACCGGGTTGCCGGGCCGTGGATTGCTGGTGCTGCGGCTCTTCAGTACCCGCAGGGTGTCGGCCACGAGTATGGTGGCGGAACGGGCGCGGCTGACGATAGCCAGGTCGCCCACGTCCACAGCACCCTCCGGGATGGCGTTGGTGTAGGTAATGGGCGTGTTGCTGGCCTGGGTGTTAGCCGAGAACGGCACGGTGAGGGTGCAGGCCCCGCCGGCGGCGATGGTGGTATTGCTGTTTTGTGTGATGCCCTCGTTGTCCGCGGTTGCTGCAAAGGTTCCAGGGGTGCCGCCGGGACAGTTGACCAGCACCGGTCCGTTGACTTCCAGGCCCAGGCCGGGAGCGTCGGCGGCGAAACCGTCGATGGGGCTGTCGGTGAAGGCTTGCACGGTGAGTGGGCTGTCACCGGCATTGCTCCAGGTGATGGTCATGGTGCCGTTTTGTCCCCCGGCCAGAGCGGTGGGCGAAAAGCTCTTGGCTACGCTCAGGGGGGAGGTGACCGTGATATTTGCGCTGGCATTGGCCTGGGCTCGAATACCGATGTCGCTGTTGAAATCCGATACGGCATCGATAGTGTTGGCGCGGCTGCCGGTGGTGTAGGTGCCATTTGTTTGTCGGGCTGACACCTGAACGGTCAGGGTGCAGCTGCCATTGGCGGCAAGGGTGCCGCCGCTGGCGGTGATCGCCACATCCCCCGCGGTGATGGCGCCGAAACCGGGCGCAATGCCCCCCGCGGTGCAGCTGGCGGTTGTGGAGACCGGATCGGCCACCTCGATGATGGCGTCACCGCCGAGGACCGGGAAGTTGTCCGTGATGCTGAAGTTCTCGATCGGGATACCGTTGCTGTTGCTGACAGTGATGGTCAGTACGCTATCCACCCCTCCCAATACCACGGTATTCGGGCTGAAGGATTTACTGATAGTGGGCTGCGCGATCCCCAGGACATTGATGCTTTGACTGACGTCGCCGATGTTGGCCACCGCGCCGCCATCGCCGGAGATCGCTCCGTCCAGGATCGTGTAGGTGTAGCTGGTTCCCGCACCGTTGGAGGTATCGGCGGTTACCGGTATGAGAAGGGTGCAACTGCCGTCTGTCATGCTGGTGGCATCGCGCCGAGGAATCACCCCGCCCGTCAGCGAGATGGCCTGCGTTCCAGGGGTAGCGGTAAGCGTGCCCTGGGCCGCGACGGCACCGGGAATGGTGGGGTCGAAACAGGTATAGCTGGCGGCCGCCGCGACCTTCAAACGGTCGGAGTCGCTCCCCGGCAGGCTGTTGCTGAAGTTGACCCCGCCGATCTCCTGCACATCGTCGTTGTTCGACAGGGTGATCTCCAGCACCGTGGTTTCGCTGGGGCGGATGCTGGTGGGCTGTCCGGTTTGCAGCGTGACCGACGCCCCCAGCCCGGCCAATGCGACTTGGGGCAAGGCGCATAACAGGGTGCCGGCGAGAGAAAGGAAGTGGGTGAGTCGGTCGGTGTTCAGGCGCGTGAAAACCGCGATACGCTCCATTGATGGCTCCGGTCGGCTAAGTTCTGGGAATAGCGGGGAATGGTCTATTCCTGGTGCTCCGTACAGACTTAACCCGGAGTAGTGGTTAAGTGTAGAAGGGCTTTGCCTTCAACGCAAGTGCAAGCGGGGAGAAGTTTACAATTCTTGTTGTTTGCCGGTTTTGCCACGCTTCCGGCCAAGCCCTGGCCGGCTCTATGACAGCCCGTCCCCGTCTGCCATTCACTTTGGCGGTCAGTAACTCTTTGTAAACAGATTTACTAAAAGCGTGAGCCAAATCTTTCCTTTATGAGATCGGTAATCAGGCTTGTTTATCAATAGTACATGCCGGTTTCCAGCTTGGCCGCGTCGCTCATCATGTCCCGGTCCCAGGGCGGATCGAAGACCAGCTCCACCTCGGCCAACGATACGGTGGGTATCAATTCGACCTTGGACTTTACGTCATCCTGAATCACCGAGCCCATACCGCAACCGGGGGCGGTAAGGGTCATGTCGATACGAACCTTGCGATTGCCGTCATCGAGATGGGTTACTTCGCATTTGTAGACCAAGCCGAGATCGACGATGTTGATGGGAATTTCCGGATCGAAGCAGGTATGAAGTTGTTCCCAGACGAGCTTCTCCACGTCTTCGTCGCTGGCGTTCTCGTCAAGAGTGGGTTGAGCGAGCGGCTCCTTGTCCAGGGCGTCGGCATCGGTTCCGGCAATCCTGTAGAGGTTTCCCTGCACGAACAGGGTGAAACTGCCGCCAAGGGCCTGGGTAATGGCTCCGGTGGTGCCTTCGGGCAGTTTACCCCGCAATCCAGAAGGTACGGCGATGGCGTCTACATCGCGGGTCAGGGTGACGGGTTCGTTGCTTTGGAAAGACATTGCAGCCTCGTTCAGACGCCTCCCGGACGTCCGATGATCCTGCCCTTGGCCGGCATGGTCCGCAGGCCGGGCAGGAGAAGTAACCTTGTGAAAATCCGGGTAAATGCCGAATTCCATTGGCCCATTAGGATACTCCTCGGTGCCAGCGAATCCCAGCCGCGAGGTCAATGAGGATTGCGTGGCTCTGAGCCGGAACAACAGGCTGGGCGACTCCTGCCAAACAGCGCATCGGCGTCTTGGGTTTAGTGCCCGTCGGTATCTGCCGAGTCTGAACGATTTCGCAGAGAGCTTTTCGCATCTCGACGCGTGCCAATCCAACCCAGGCGATAGAATAACAGCATCAGCACGGTGGTGATGGCACCCATCGCGCCCAGGGTGACGTAAAAACCATACGTTGTGGCCAAGCCCGGTATGTCCACAAAGTTCATGCCGTAGATACCGGCCACCAGGCTCAACGGCAGCATGACGCCTGAAACGATGGTCAGGATACGGGCGACTTCGCTGGTTCGGTTGGCGGCGGCGGCCTGGATGCTGGCGAGGATACCGTTGAGCAAATCCCGGGATGAGTCCACCGCCTCTCGAATCGCGTGGGCGTTCTGCATCATCTCTTGAAAGGACGATTGTGCCTCCGGGCTCACGAAGGGACTTCGCTTGGTTGCCAGCAACATCAGAACGATATGCAGGCTTGCAGACAGTTTTTTCAAAATCAATATATTGCGCCCTGAGATGTTGATCTCTTCGGCGAGCTGGCGGGTGTCGTTGGCGCGGCTTTCCGCGTCGAGCAGGTCGAGGTAGTTGTCGTTCGCCAGATTGAGGTGGGCGTAGTCGTAGAGGCAGCGCTGCAGAAACAGAAAGGCAATGAAACCTGGCGTGCGGCCGGCGAGCCGAAAACTCGCGGCGCAAGTGTCCTTGACGTGATCCACGGCATCCAGTTGATGCTTGTGATAGGTGATGACGAAGTCTTCGCCCAGCACCAGAATCATGCGATGAAAGCGGATCTGACTGAGTCCGTGAGAGGTGTCGAGGTGCAGCTCCGGGTCCTCGATCTCGTACAGATAGAAGGCTAGGCAATCTTCACGTTCGACGATGCGCGGCAGTACCTCGGGCACGTCAAAATGGTTCACCAATACCAAGTCGATATCCAGATAGTGGAGTACCAGGTTCAGGGTGCCGATATCCGCCGCCTGCATATCAATCCAGCAGAACACCTCCGGGTCGTCCAGTTCGCCGGCCATGGTCTCGGCACTGAAGGTGCGAATCGTGCGGTCGCTGGGGCGAAAACTGACGCCATGAAATACCAGGCCATCGTCGGCGGTGCCAAAAACGCATTCCATCGGGGGGCCTCTTCGAGGGTTGCGGCGGGGTGGCGGGATCTGAGGGGCGCAAGCCGGGGCAGGCGCTTCTTGTTTCAGTAATAGTGCGCCCTTGCCGGGGAATCAAGCCGAATCAGCCCGGTTCCGGCAAGCGCAGCAATACCACGGCCACCACGGACATGACCACACCCAGGCTCGCGGTCAGCCAGGGGGGCAGGGTGAATGCACATACCAACGCGCCCAGGCTCATGCCTGCCACGGCGAACCACTTGCCTTTGCGCGATAACTGGCCGTGTTCAACGAAGTCTCTCACGGCAGATCCGAAGCGCGGTTGGGAATAAATACGATCGCGCAGATGTGGCGCGCTACGGGCGTAGCAGACGGCGGCAATGATCCAAAACACCGTGGTCGGCAAACCTGGTAGCAGGGCGCCGATAGCGCCGAGCACAAAGCTGAGATGACCGCCCCATAGCCAAAGGCGACGTTTGTATGAGTCCATGCCGGATTCCGCCGTGGTCTCGCTGATCGAGTTCATTCCACTTCCACCAGTGTACGAAGATAAAGGGCCGCGCCCAGTGATGCCAGCCCTAATAGCAATACGACGCTTCGGGCGCCGTAGAGGTCTCCCAACACGCCCACCAGACCGCCCGCCAGCATGGCCACGCCGATAACGGTATTCGATACCGCCACGAAACCCGCGCGGGTCTTCTCAGTTGCCAAGTCCACCAGATACACCTTGCGTCCCAGGCGCACACCGCTGTGCATCACCGTGAAAAGCAGAAAGATCACGGCGAAAGTCAGTTCGTGGTGCATGATCGCCAAGTCAGCCTGGGCGGCGATGAAGGCGCCTACACCCAGAATACCCGCGCCGCTGGCAGCCAGTATCATCACCCGGCGGCTGGAGCGGTCGCCCAGCCAGCCCCAGAACGGTGAACTGACGCTGCCCGCGATACCGCTGGCGACGATCAACATACCCAGTCCGTTCAAGCCGCCACCCACTTGGGCCTGGGCCATCAACACATAGAAGGGGGGTGCCAATGCCACGGCGAGCAACAACACTCGGGCAATGACGAAGCGCCGAAAATCGGGATTCTCGCGTAGGCTGTTCAAGTGTTGCAGGGCGGCCTGCAATGCGTTTCCGCCGCCCTCGGTGGCGCCCGGCACCTCTTGAATCCTGGCGAAGGCGGCGATGGCGGCCAGCCAGATGAGACCGGATCCGGCCAAAAGGGCGGCGAACAGCCACAGTGGCGCCTCGTTCATGTCCGTGATACTGATGATGGCGCCGACGATCAGGACGGCAACTCCGGCGATGGCGGAACTGTAGCCCATCAACCTGCCGCGCCGGCTCTTGGACACGGTCTTGCCCAGCACGTCTTTGGCCGATACCGAGCACAGTCCCCGTGACAGACTGAATATCGCCAGCAGACCGACGATGGCAAATCCGGCGGCGCTGCCATCCAGGGTCAAGGCGGCGGCCGCCATGCCGAACAGGGACAGTGCTGAGAGAGCTGCGCCCAATAACCATACGGGCTTGCGCAACGGCATGGCGCGAATGTAAGCCGCTACCACCATCTGCGGCAGCAATACGCCGGCCTCACGCAAGGGAACCAGAAATCCGGTAAAGGCCGCCGGAGCACCCAGCGCACCCAGCATCCAGGGCAGGGTCAGCTTGGCGCTGGCGACCTCGTCGGCAATTTTGTTGAAGAGATTGGCGAGCAGATAGGCGAAAAAATTGCGTGGCTGGTGGGTGCAGGCGGAATCGGGAATATCCTTGCAGACCCGCGCGTCCTCGTCGCCGGTAATCAAGTCGTAGAGATTGTCCAGGCGGGAACCCGTTTCCTGCTCGCTCATATCGGCCTCGTGAATGGTCGAACCCGCGCAACGTTCTGGTGATCGCATGGGCAGCGATCTTGCTCTGTGTTGCGGCTGTACGGGCGACGGTTGCCGCCAGATCCCCGCTATTGTACCGGGTTACCCGCCGGTTCGACGATGTTGCCGTCCGGGAGTCTCCATGGCCGAACGGCGTTGTGGCGCCGGTCCAGCTCCAGCATTTGCCGATTAACGATATCGTTGGTGAGAGAATAGGTAAAATTGCTTGCCGTGATATGATCAATCGGTTTTGTCGATGAGTAGTTTTGGTTTAGCCGAAAAACCCCCGCTTGGCTTTGCGCAGGACCGAGCGGTCTTCCTTTTCCGGGGTGCGAGAGTAGTAATGATGGTGTTGCGACGCCTCGCGGTGGCCGGGCAGATATTGCAGAGTAACGTCCAGCCCACCCAGCAGGCGCAGCACTTGCTTCAAGGGCGTATCGCGCCGGGACTTTGGCCCTAGGGCAGTGGCCATCATCCAATAGATATCCTCTTCGAAGGTATTGAACAGGATGCTCTGGCTGTCCTGCTCGCGAAAGTTCTGTTTGCTTCGGTAGCCCTCGGCGAGCACGTTGATGCGCTCCGTGGTCAGGGCGTCGATCTGATTTTTGACGTTGGCGGCCTTGCCGAACAGGAACTTGGTGCGCTGCTCCAGGGCCAAATTCACGATCTCGTCGAGCACCGTGCGCACGTAGCGCCGATAGCGGCGCTGATATTCCTCCGGGTTGACCTTGCGCAGGAAGTCCTCCATGGCCAGTAACCAGCTTCGATAGGCCAGATAGGGTCCGGCCTTGTCCCGGAGGAGGGCGATTTCGGGGGCCTCGTCCGGGTCGGGTGTCCGCGCGGCCAGATCCAGGTCTTGCGAACTGACCTCTCCAAGCAGTTCGTTGAGTTTGTGTGCAACACGCTCGGTCTCGTCGCTGAGCCAGTCGGGCACGACCGAGCCCGTGCCAAGTAAGCGTTCGGAGACGTGTGCCCTTTCCACGTGGTACATTACCTGATGAAAACTATTGATATAGTAAGAGTCCCCTTCGGGGACGGCCGTTTGACCTGACATCCGCAGGCTTGGCTATGCTTGTTGTATCGGTTGAGTGTCGGGTTTCTTGAGATCAATCAAGCAGACTTGGCGCAGGTCAATTTCCCGCCACTGCGGTTCGACTATTTTCCTTCCATATTTTCATTACACGACAATAACCAAAACCACCGCCATCGTTAACGGAGGCCCAAAAATGATCACCTTCGAGCAGTTGAATCAGCAGAATCACGAAATAATGGAGCTGTCCAGGGTGCTGAACTACCTGATCTCCGACCGGCTCATCTGCGATACCTGTACGGCTCGGGACGTGTTCTTCTCCTATATCGATAGCGCTCGGGAACATCTGGAACTCGAAGACAAGGAAATCTACGCCAACCTGCTCGGCAAGGGCGATACCGATGCCCGCAACGTTGCCGACCGGTTCATGTCGGGCTCGCGCGAGATCAAGCGGATGCTGGATCAGCACATGAAGCGCTGGGCTTATCCGGGACGCAAGGAGCTGCGAATCGGCGATCACAACGGCTTCGTCACCGATACCCAGGAACTGACCCAATTGATCCAGGACCGCATCGTTGCCGAAACCGAGCACCTCTATCCGGTCATCCGCCGGATAACGGGAAGCGCCGTCTACGCCAGTTGAGCCTGGGTCGGTTTGACGGGAGGGCTCAGTCTCCTTCCCGCTCCGCATCGCAGCAATGCGATGCGCTGCCCGACTCCAACACTGAACCGGTGACATCATTGGGCCGGTAGGTGGTGCAGCCCTTCAGTCCCATGCGCCAGGCCCGCTCGTAGACCTCGCGAAACGCCTCGAAGGGGTAGTCGGCGGGGATGTTGATGGTCTTGGAGATGGCATTGTCCACATAGGGCTGCAAGGCGGCCTGCATGGCCAGGTGGGCACGGGGTTCCAGACTCAAGGCGTCCGCGTAGGCCGGTGGTACGGCGCAGCGCCGCGGTGCCTGACGCCAAAGGCGGCAGGCATAGTCTTCCAGAGTCAGGGAGCGGTTGCCGCTGTCCGGCAGCAATACCTTGCGCACCTGATGATCGGCAAACACCGGCTCGATACCGCTGGAGACATTGCCCGCCAGCAGGCTGATGGTGCCGGTGGGAGCGATGGCCAGCAGGTGACTGTTGCGAATGCCATGCTCTTCAATCGCTTCGCGTATGTCCTCGGGCAATCCCTGAACGAAGGGCGCTTGCAGATAGGCCGCACGATCAAAATGGGGAAACGGTCCCTTTTCCCTGGCCAGTTGCACCGAAGCCCGGTAGGCGCTGTCGCGCAGGATGCGCATTATGTCGGCCGCGCTTTGCCGCGCCTGATCGCTGTCATAGTATTCGCCCAGCATCATCAATGCATCGGCCAGCCCCGTCACCCCCAGGCCGATGCGGCGACTGCCACGGGCCTGTTGCGCCTGGGCGGGCAGGGGGAAGCCGCTCACATCCGTCACATTGTCCAGCATGCGCACGGCCAGCGCGCAGTCGGTGGCCAGCGTGTCGTAGTCCAATTCGGCCATGGGCGTGAACGGCTCGCGCACGTAGCGGACCAGGTTCAACGACCCCAGGTTGCAGGCACCGTAGGGGGGCAGGGGGATCTCGCCGCAGGGGTTGGTGGCGGCGATGTGTTCGCGCCAATAGAGATTGTTGTCGCGGTTGATGCGGTCCACGAACAAAACGCCGGGTTCGGCGTGTTGGTACGTTGCGCCGACGATATGGTTCCAAAGCTCCCGGGCCGACAGCGTGCGTAGCACGCGGCAGGGAATACTGCCCCGGCCGGGCCATTCCCGTTCGACGGTTTGCACCGATTCGCCAGGGCCGAGCTGATCGGCGGGGAAGACCAGAGGCCAGGGGGCATCTTCGCGCACCGCCTGCATTAGGTCGTCGGTGACCAGCACCGAGAGATTGAAATGCTGCAATCGCCCCGGCTCGGTCTTCGCGTCGATGAACTCCAGGATATCCGGGTGGTCGCAGCGCAGCGTCGCCATCATCGCTCCGCGGCGGGCGCCGGTGGAGAGCAGGGTGGCGCACATGGCGTTCCACACATCCATGAACGAGACCGGCCCGGAGGCGATGGTGCCGGCCCCACGGGTGACGGTTCCTCGCGGGCGCAGGGGCGAGAAGTCGTAACCCACCCCGCCGCCCTGCTGCATGGTCAGGGCACCCTCTTTGAGGCTGTCGCAGATGCCCTCCAGGGAATCGGGGATGGTGCCCATGACGAAGCAATTGAACAGCGTTACCTGATTCGGGCTGCCGGCCCCAGCCTGGATGCGCCCACCCGGCAGGAATCGGAAGCCCTCCAAAAAGCCGTAGAAGCGCTCCGCCCAGGCATCGGCGTCGCTGCCCTCGGCCGCCGCCAGGGCGGTGGCGATGCGCCGCCAGGATGCCTCCACCGATTGCTCATCGCTCTCCGCCTGGCGGTATTTGGTTTGCCAAATCAGGTGGGAGATATCGAGTTGCTCTGGGGAGTTCATGCCGACTCCCGTCGCCAATGCCCCGACTTGCCGCCGGCCTTCTCCACCAGGCGCACATCGGTGATGGTCATGCCCCGGTCCACCGCCTTGCACATGTCATAGACCGTCAACAGCGCCACCTGGGTGGCCGTCAGGGCTTCCATCTCCACTCCGGTCGGCCCGGTGGTCTCCACCTGCACCCGGCAATACACCGCGTTGCCATTGGCTTGAGGTTCCAGATCCACCCGTACATGGCTCAGGGCCAGGGGATGACACAGGGGCACCAGATCGGCGGTGCGCTTGCTGGCCATGATGCCGGCAATGCGTGCAATACCCAGCACGTCGCCCTTCTTGTTGTCGCCCGCGACAATGCGCGCCAGCGTCTCGGCCCGCATGCGGATCCAGCCTTCGGCCACGGCGATCCGACGGGTAGCGGCCTTGTCGCCCACATTCACCATGTGGGCCTCGCCATGTTCGTTGAAATGGGTCAGTTCGTTCATTGGGTCGACACGCAAAACCTGGGACACCGCCGCAGTCTACCCCAAGCAGACGAAAAGCAAGCGAAGATTCCTTGTCGGGGGAGCACTTGAACAGAGAGTCAGGCTGGATCAGCCAAACGTAACTTGGCGCAGGCTGCGCCTTTCAGTTGCGCCTACTGGGCGTCATCGTCACTCACGGCTACCCCGGCAGGAAGCGCTGAAGTGAGTTCCAGGGAACCCAGCGGCCGCATTGACACTCCAAGTGTCGCTTCCTACACTCGCCGAGACCTTTAACATTACAACGAACCTCCCCACGCATCTATGGAGAATTCCATGCAGGCGGAAGCCACCCCGGACGCGCATGACGTCGAACTGACCATCCTCATGCCCTGCCTCAACGAGGCGGAAACCCTGGCGACCTGCGTCGGCAAGGCGCAGCGCTATCTGTCGGAGAGCGGGGTGAAGGGCGAGGTGCTGATCGCGGACAACGGCAGCACCGACGGCTCCCAGGACATTGCGCGTGGGCTTGGCGCTCGTGTCATTGACGTGAAGGAGCGCGGTTACGGCGCGGCCCTACTCGACGGCATCGCCTCCGCCCGTGGCAAGTACGTGATCATGGGCGATGCGGACGATTCCTATGATTTTCTGGGTCTGGCCCCCTTTGTGGAACGCCTGCGGGCCGGTGACGAATTGGTGATGGGCAACCGCTTCAAGGGCGGCATCAAGAAAAACGCCATGCCACCGCTGCACCGCTATCTGGGCAATCCGGTGTTGTCCGGTCTGGGGCGTTTGTTCTTCGGCACGCCGGTGGGTGATTTCCATTGTGGCCTGAGGGGTTTCGCCAAGGAGTCCATCGACCGCCTGGGTTTACGCACCACGGGCATGGAATTCGCCAGTGAGATGGTGATCAAGGCCACCCTGAACGGTTTGCGCATCAGTGAGGTGCCCACAACTCTGTCGCCGGACGGACGCAGCCGTCCGCCTCATCTGCGCAGTTGGCGCGACGGCTGGCGGCACCTTCGGCTGTTGCTGGTCTACAGTCCCCGCTCGTTGTTTCTGATTCCTGGGTTGGTGTTGTTTTTAGGTGGCGTGGCGGGCATCTCCCTGCTGGTTCCCGGCCCGCAAACCGTCGCCGGTGTCACCTTCGATATTCATACCCTGCTGTTTGCCGCCGCGGCCGTGGTGGTGGGCCTGCAAGTCGTTTCGTTTTCGCTGTTTTCCAATGTCTACGGATCCCACGCGGGGCTTCTTCCCGAAGCCGGTTGGGTGCATACCTTCATGCGTTTTTTCACCTTGGAGCGGGGTGTGGTGATTGGCCTGGTGCTCATTGTGTTGGGCCTCGCCGGCTCGATACTCGCCTTTCAACATTGGCAGGGCAGGGTACTGAGTACTGCCGAAGTAGGCGAAATGATGCGCCTGGTGATCCCTTCCCTGACGGTTATCGCCAGCGGTTTTCAGATTCTCTTCGGTGCCTTTTTCCTCAGTGTATTGCTGATGAAACATCGTTGATCGGCCCATGCGGGAGAGTCCAAGCTGGCGCCGTTATCTGGTCTACATGGTCGGTGGCGGGCTTTCTGCCCTGGTGACCATTGGGCTGCGGGAGTTGTTCGCGGCCTTGTTGCCGGCCGATGATCGATTCTATTTCGTGTTGAGTATCGTGCTTGCCTACGCCGTCGGCATTGCAATGAATTTCTTCTTTCAAAAACAGATTACCTTCCGCAGCAATAATGCCAGTCGTAGCGCATTTGTGCGCTTCGTGGCGGTCGCCCTGGTGGGGTTGGTGTTGGTTGCCGCATTGTCCTACGTGTTGCGTTACCCCGTCGGCTTCGAGCGTTGGTTTGCCCCCTATGGCGATACCCTGGCCTTTGCGGCGGCGGCCCTGGCAACCTCCCTGGCGACGTATGCATTGAATGCCTGGTTGGTCTTTGGAATGGAGGGTGAACGTGGTCTTGCTGCCCAGGATTGAAGGCGCCCGCTTGCTTGCCTGGTCCCGGAATTTGGGGCTGTTTCTGCTTGGCGTCGTGGCCCTGGTGGCCGCGCGGATCTGGCTGACCTCGGATATTCTCGTGGTCGCCCATGCCAACGCCGGCTACGACGATAACCTTTTCGTCGATATGGCCCGGGAGGTGCTCGATGGCGGCTGGTTCGGGAGCTACGACAAACACAATCTCATCAAAGGGGTGTTTTATCCCTATTTTCTGGCCGTTGTGCACGCACTCGGCCTGCCATTGATGGCTGCGCACCAGGGGCTTTACGTCCTGGCCTGCGTGGCGTTTCTCGCCGCCATCCTTCGCTACCTGCCGAACCGGTATTGGGGCTTGCTGGTGTTTGCCGTACTGCTGTTCAACCCGGTGAGCTATACGGAAAGCGTGGTGGCCCGCCCGATCCGCGACAGTATCTACCCCTCCTTGGCCCTGTTGCTGATTGCTGCTTCTGCGCGCTTGGCATTGGCGGCGGAGGCGGGCGAGCGGCCGAGTCGGCCCTGGGCATGGTTGGCCGGTTTGTCGTTGGCGGCGTTCTGGCTCATTCGGCAGGAGGGTATCTGGATCGTGCCGACGGTAGCCGTGCCTTTGCTCTATGCCGCCTTTGTAGCGATTCGACGCGGCGATTTCGATCGTGACTATCGCCGTGTGTTGATGATCCCCATTCTCGTGCCCGTAGCGGCGGTATTGCTGGTGTCGCTGGTCAATCTGGCTGCTTATGGCGTTTTCCGTATGACGGACATGGAAAGCAACGCCTTCCGGGATGCCTATGGCGCGTTGAGCCGCATCAGAGTGGAGAACCGGGCGGCGCGGGTGCCGGTGAGCCGCGAGGCGCGGGACAAGGCTTACTCGGTCAGCCCGACCTTCGCGACCTTGCGTGCAGCTCTGGAAGGCCCGGGGTTGCGCGGATTTCGGACTACCGGCATGGCAAACGGGCAGATCGATTTCGGCGGCGGACACTTCCTGTGGGCCATACGAGAAGCCGTTTTCTCGCAAGTCGGCAGCAAACACGCAGGTACGGTGGATGACTACTTTCGCCGCATTGCCGATGAGGTCGATGCGGCTTGCGACAGTGGCGCTCTGGATTGCGGACCGCGGCGATCCGGTTTCATGCCGCCCTGGAACGAAGGCTATACCCAGGCATTGCCTGGGACATTTCTTGAGACCCTGCGCCGTATCGTAACCTTCCATTGGGTGACACACCGCATCGACATCTCCAGCGGAACCGACAAGAACATGCAGTTGTTTCGTCGCGTGCTGATCGGCGATTTCACGCCCACCGTCAGGGATATTCTGGGCGAGCGTACCGTAATCGGCGGTTGGGCGGTTTCGCATCTGGGGCCGGTAAGCTTTCGTCTGGTCGATTCCAAGAATCGCGAATTTCCGCAAGGTTTGAGGCAGGGGCTGCCCAGTGTCGGGTTGTTCGAAGCCCAGTCCCATGTGCCGGGCTTGCGCAAGGAATGGACAGAATCGGCCCGTTTCATGGTGGACACCGTCTGCGAACTACCTTGCTATCTGGACGTGGTGATTCGTGGCGAAAGGGTGGCGCGAATTCCCCTTGATGGTACGGTGATCTCCCTGGTGCGTTCGGATTTTCGTATGCATCTCGATGTACACATCCCGCCGTCCTTGCAAGACGGCGCAAGGAAACGAGACGCGTTCACGAAATACTACATCGACTATACGCCGTGGCTGGCGGGTCTGGCCCTGCTTTGCTATCTCTTCATCACCGTGCGCATGATTGTGAGAAAGCGTATCGATGGCCATTGGATAGTGCTTTCTGTGCTATTGGGCACGGTCCTCGCGCGCGCTGTCGTCATCAGCGTCGTGCATGTGACTTCCTTCGATGCCATGAACACCCAATACCTATCGCCTGCCTTTCCTCCGGGGCTGGCGTTCGTGGCGCTTGCGCCTATTCTGGTGTTCCTGCGCAAGCCGACCGGAGCAAAGGTGTAAGCATGGGCGGGAGCGACGACATCCAGTATTTCGGCAAGGACTTGGAGGCCATGTCCTTCGCCGACAACTACCACCGGTGGATACTCGCCGAATTGCAACCCTACCTGGGAAAAAGCGTGGCCGAGGTGGGTGCGGGCAACGGCAATTTCAGTGCCTTTTTGTTGGAAACCGAGCTGGAGCGTCTGGTTAGTTTCGAGCCTTCCAACAATATGTTTGCCGATTTGGAACGCCGCTTCGCCGGCAATCAACGCATCGATACGATACGGGACTTTTTCGGCAACCGGGCAGAGCAATACCATGAGGCATTCGACTCGGTCATGTACATCAATGTGCTGGAACACATTGAGGACGACGGCCAGGAACTGCGCTACGCTTTTCAGACCCTGCGCCCCGGCGGCCATATTCTGCTGTTCGTGCCGGCCCTTTCCTTCCTCTACAGCGAGTTGGACCGCAAGGTGGGGCATTTCCGTCGCTACGGCAAACGACAATTGGTGGAGGTGGTGCGCTCGGCCGGTTTCGATATCGATCGCGTACGCTTCTTCGACATCGCTGGAATTCTGCCCTGGTACGTGGCCTTCGTACTCCTCAAGTCCACCACCAATGCCGCCAACGTTTCCCTGTACGACCGCTTGGTGGTGCCGGTGATGCGACCGCTGGAACGTTTCATCAGGCCGCCGATTGGCAAGAATCTGCTGCTGATTGGGCGCAAGCCGGCAAGATGAAACACAGTGACGGGTTCATCGTTGCGACGCAGTGTGGGCGTCTTTGCCCATAGCGCAAGCCGCTACGCATGGTTTCTCTCTTTCCGGCCTGTTAGATCCCGCCTGGGCTGTTCTGTGCCGGCCCTCTAAATTCACACCGTTTCCACCCTGGTTGCATCCGGTTGGCGGTCAGCAACGTTAATCTGATCAGGGTCTGACCCTCCGTGAAGCTGTGTTCCCGTTGTTCCGCGAGGCGCTAATCGCTTGGCGAGGGTCAGGTTGTTCTCAGATTTCAAAGTGCGAAACGGGCCATGGTGTGAGGATTGTTCGTTGTCGCCGCCAATTGATTGTGAGGAGATCCACCATGAACCGCCTTCTGGTCATTGCCGGCCTTGCTGTCTTGCCATTGAGCGCTCTCGCGCAGGAGGCACCACCCTTCAAGGCGCCCTTCGGGTGCGCGCAAAGCTGGGATGCCTCAACCTATGACACCCATGGTTTCGGCGTCGACGACCCCGATATGATCGATTTCAAATATTGGAAGGACCGCACCCGCAAGTCCGAACCGGAAACGCAAAACCTCACACTTGGGCAGGCGATTCGCGCCTCCGCCGCCGGTGTCGTCGAGCGGGACGATCTGTTTCCCGATGACGAAAACGGTCTGGTTCGCCGTCTGCGTATCAAGCATAACGACGACTGGACGACCGTTCATTTGCACTCCCGTATCGACCCTGTGTTGCTCGAAGTTGGCCGCAAGGTCGCCATCGGCGAGGTGATCGCCTACGCCGGTCGCTCCGGTACCGGTTTCAATAACGCCCATATCCACTATGTTCAGTCGGAAAACGATGAAGCCCGCCGTGTGACCTTTGACGGTGTTCCCCTGGCAACGCACGCGGGCGATTCCAGCACGTGGGGTCTCGATGCCAGCGACCAAGCGGAGCGGGTCGTATCGTCGAACTGTACGGGAAACGAGTTCGCGCGTTGGCGTTCCGGCGGCGATGACTACATTCTCCGCTATCAGCCGAACACCGGCCGCGTCCGCATTACCCGAATGGAAGCGGATGCCAGTGCCGGCACCCACACCTGGAGTTCGGGCGACGGCGCCTGGGGCCGCAACTGGACCCACATCGTGCCCTATCGCGCGGGGGGCGTGCAGCATATCCTGCGTTACTCGGCACGTTCCGGCCGGGCCACCTTTTATGAGGTTGAAGCGGGTGGGGCGGGTCTGAACAAGGTTGCCGACACGACGACTTGGCGGCCGGGCTGGACCTTGTTGCGCCGCATCGAACATGACGGCGACAGCTACGTCTTCGCCTACGATTCCATTTCCGGTTACAACGAGATTCTGCTGGTGTCATCCGGCGGCGACCACGTCTCCATCAAACATGCGCACTATGATGCGAAGGGTTGGACCCATGTGCTCGGTTTCGATGAGGGCGATAGCCAGTATCTGCTCTACTACAAGGCCGCGACGGGTCGAATCGAGATTCGGCGGATGGATCTGGTCGTGGGTTCCAGCGCAGGTGCCACTCGCATTGAACTTACCCCGGTATATGAAGGTGACCGCAACCCCGGCTGGACTCATCTGGTGCTGGCAAGGTCGGGCGGAGAACTTTATATGGTGGGGTATCGCGCCACCAACGGACGTACGGCGATTTGGCGAATTGCATCATCGCGTAGCGGCCCGTCCCGCGTGGCTCAGTTCAATCTGTCGCGGAAATGGGACATCGTTACCACCCTGCCCAACGGCGGCAATCCTCGCATCATGTTCTATGGTGTCGACAGGGGAGATATGCGCGTGTTCGCGCTTGAGGCCGATGGTGCCGGTCTGGATGGATTCGATACGGCGGACTGGCAGGGCGGTTGGCGTTGAATTGTCATCGGGTTCTTATTGATGCCACACATGAAGCGTCATGTGTGGGTATCAATTGCCACATATTTCCAGGTGAGAGGATCGTAACGATAGCTCTGAATGGAGGTTTCACCCTCAACGAGAATGTACGTCGGGCACTTCCGCAAGACAGGCGGTTTTTGAGTGCGTCAAGAACGAGGACGGGCCTGGAGGATGCCGGAGGCGATCGGCGGGCTCAGGCCCTGGATAAAGTCGTGTTGACGGCTTTGACTGGTGCAATACGGCATCAGACATTACTGGGATAAACCAACTCGTACCAGCGTTTCTCCAATTCCCCCTTGTGTTCCATTTCCTCAATGGCCAGGAAACGAAACAGGTCTTGAATCGGCCCGGCCGGCGCTTGTTCGGCCAGTGAGCCGTACTGCTCCATGGCTGCGTGTTCCCGCCCCATGGCGTATTGGAGGATCGATTGGTCGTCGGGGTAGTCGCCCAACTCGGGTAACTGGACGTAGTCGGAGAAGCGATGGTCGTTGGCGGGGCGTTCGATCTTTTCTGATATTTTTTCCTGTACGTCCGGGCGTTCCCGCAGGTCGGAAAACAATTGGTAGTGCCTTTTTTCTTCCTCGGCGAGTTCCTGCACCAGACCGCGTAGGGGTTTGCTGACCCGCCCGGCCAGGCTGGCGTAGAAGTCGCGGGCGGTGGCCTCGAAACCCATCGCAACCTCAAGCACCTCGCCGATGGTGGTGCTGTTTTCCAGACGTTCCCGGCCGGTGCCCTCGGGATGTTCTTCGCTCATGGGGTTTTCTCCCGAACCATGATTTCGTTATGTATGGAGGCGGCGGCGCGGTGGCCGGCGGCCACGGCATGAATCACGTCCGGCCCCTCCACCATGTCGCCGGCGGCCCACAGCCAGGGTTCGGAGGTGCGGCCGTCCTGGTCGATGCGCGGGCGCGGGCCGTTCCAGTCCAGCTTTTCGGTGAGTTTGTCGCCCAACAGGCTGAAATCGCTCATCTGGCCGATGGCCTCCACCACCACGTCACCTTCGTGGACCTGGGCGTCTTCATGGTCGTAAAGGGGGTGGAAGCGGCCCTGGTTGTCGAAGATGGACAGGCAGCGCACGGTCTCCAGACCGGTCAGGCGCTCGCCGTTGATAATGCAGCAACGCGGCCCGCGGCTGTTGACGATGACGACGCCTTCTTCTTTGGCTTCGCGTACCTCGTCTGCGTCTGCCAGCATGGCGTCGGCGGGTTCCAGGGCCACCAGTTCTACTTGGACGGCACCGTAGGCGCGGGTCTGCAACCGTGCCAGGGTACGGGCGGCGTCCATGGCGACGTTGCCGCCACCGATGACCACGGCCTTTTTCGGCACGTCCACGGCCACGCCCAGGGTGACGTCGCGCAGCAGGTCGATGGCGGCGATGACGTTTTCGTTGTTGGTGCCGGGAACGCGGGTGGAACGGCCCTTGTGCAGGCCGATGGCGATCATCACGGCGTCGAATTGATCACGCAGGCGTTCCATGGAGATGTCGTGGCCGACGCGGGTCTTGTAGCGGATTTCGACGCCCAGGGAGGCGATCACGTCTACGTCGTCGTCCAGGCGGTCGTAGGGCAGGCGGTATTCCGGTATGCCGTAGCGCATCATGCCGCCGGCGTGGGGCAGGGCCTCGAACACGGTGACGGCGTGGCCCTGACGGGCCAGATCGTAGGCGCAGGTGAGTCCGGCGGGGCCGGCGCCGACGATGGCGACCTTGCGGCCGCTGGGGGCCAGTTCCCGGCCTTCGGCGGCGATGCGGCGAACCTGCTCGTGATTGAGGCTGTCCATGGCGAAACGTTTCAACCAGCGGATGGCGATGGGTTCGCCACGATTGCCCAGGGAACAGGCATCTTCGCAACGCCGCGTGCAGACCCGACCGCAGACTTCGGAAAACGGATTGGTCCGGTAGATCTGCCGCACGGCCTCCTCGGCATCGCCGGACCACAGGGCGCGGATGTACTCCGGCGCGTGCATATGTGACGGACAGGCATCGTGGCACATGCCGCACTGGATGCAGCGCGACGCCTCCATGAGGGCCGCTTCCGGCGTGAAGCCAGCCACCATCTCGGCAAAGGATTGCAGCCGTTCCTGGGGCTCCATTTCCCCCATGGTCTGGCGTTTCAGGTCAAGCAGGTCGGCATCCGGGGACTTGGACCAGCCCTTGGGATAATTGAGACCATGGATGCCTTTTTCGTCCGGCAGGATGTAGTAGGTGTTAAGGTCCGGCCCTACGTGCACGTATTCGCGCGAAAGCGAGATTGAGCCGGTGGGGCAGATGTCCACGCACAGGGCGCACCAGCAGCAGCGGCCGTAGTCGATGGCCGGGCGGCGGGGTTTGATGCCGGCCAGGGGATCGGCCTTCAGTTCCGGGATGTCGACCATGTCGATGGCTTCGTTGTCGCAGATCTGGGCGCAGGTACCGCAGCCGATGCAGGCTTCCCAGTCGTTGACGTGAAAACCCCGGTAGTTGGGCGCCGCCGGGCGCGGTTCCATGGGCAGGGTGACCGCCGGCCGGCCCAGATAGGCCAGGGCCTTGAGAGGGCGCAGGAAGCTGCCTTTGCTCATCGATCCACCTCCGGCGGGCAGGCATCCAGGGAAAACATGATCTGGGCGACATCTTCCAGGCGCGAGCCGGGGCCGAGGCGCTCCAGAACGTGCACGGCATGCATGGACGACGGCCCGCGCACGTGCACACGCCAGGGTTTGGCGCCGCCTTTGGAGACCACGAAGAAGCCGAGTTCGCCCTTGCTGGATTCGGTGCGGGCATAGACGCTGCCGGCAGGCACGTTCCAGGCCAGCGGGTTGGGCAGGGCGCAGCGAATGGGGCCGCCGACCTTGGGCAGGGTGGCGATGATCTGGCGCAGGATGCGGATGGATTGCAACAATTCTTCGCGCCGCACCAGGGTCCGGGCCCAGGCGTCGCCGGCCGTCTCCGTGGGGATGTCGAAGTCCAGTTCGTCGTAGATCAGGTAGGGGTCGTCGCGGCGCACGTCGAAGGGTAGGCCGCAGGCCCGCAAATTGGGTCCGGTTACGCCCCAGGAGAGGGCCTGTTCAGTGGTCAGGGTGCCGACGCCGGTGGCGCGGTTGATGACCACGGCGTTGTCGAAGAACAGGTTGTCGAACTCGGGCAGGCGCGACTCGACGTAGTCCAGCACTTTAGAAAGCCTGTCCAGCACGCCCTCGGGCAGATCCCGGCGCACGCCGCCCGGCGTGATGTACATGTGATAAATCCGGGCGCCGGTGATCTCCTCGAAGATGTCGAGTATGAGATCGCGGTCGGTGACGCCCCAGAACATATTGGAGTACATGCCCATGGTGGCGGCATGACCGCCGAAATAGAACAGATGGGCACAGACGCGTGATGCCTCCAGCATCAGGGCGCGTATCCATTGGGCGCGTTTGGGGATCTCCAGGCCGCCCAGCATCTCGACGGCACGGGCGTAGGTCTCCTCCATAGGCACCGGGTCCGGCACGCAGATGCGTGGCACCAGGGCCACGTTCTGTATCCACAGGCGTTCTTCCATGATCTTCTCGAAGCCCCGGTGAAGATAGCCGCCGTCGGCGCGCAGGCTCTGCACCACGTCGCCGGACAGCACACATTTGAGGGCGTAGTTGCCCTCGATGCCGGGGTGGTTGGGGCCGAAATACAGCTCGTATTCGTGGCTGGCGGAATGTTGAACCGGTTTGTAGTTCTCAGGACGCACGATGAGCCTCGCTCAGCCTTTGCCGCCGGAAGGATCATTGGCCCACTCCGGCTGGTATTCACGCCACTCGAAGGTGTCGTTGACGTAAGCCACGGTGTCGAAGGACTTGCGCATGGGCGGTGGGCCCTGCCATTCGGTGAGGATGAAGGGTTCCTGGTCGGGACAGCCCTCGAACCAGACGCCGAACATCTCGTGGATGTCGCGTTCGAAATAGACCGCCGGGGCGTGCAGGTCGTAGACCGATACGTAGCGACCGGGGTCGTAGGGGATGCGGGTATGGGCGGAGATCAGGTTGCTCACCTGGTAGGACCACAGGTGGTAGACCAGTTCGAATTCCTCCGTGTCCGGCCAGTCCACGCAGGAGATGGCGGACAGGTGCAGATAGCCGGCGCGGCCCTTGAGCAGTTCCAGCAGGGTCGGCAGGGCGTCGGCCTCTACCTGAATTCGGGTGCGGCGCGGGCCGGTGTGCTCCACCTTGAGATCGGGCATTTCGCGGAATACCGCGTCCAGGCTTTCCAGTTCGCGGTTCATCGGCTCACCACCTCCAGTTGAGGCCGTGCTTTCATCCGGGCCGGTTCGGGGCGGATGATGCCAAGCTGGTCGTAGTAGGGCGCGTAGCGTTCCAGGTGGGCCGTGTGAGAACCAAGCGTCTGTTCTCCCACCAGGCGGTAACGGATAGCTTCGCCGACCACGTCGGTGGGGGCCTGCCAATTTGTGCCGAACAGTTGCTGCTGCTGGCCCAGGTACCAGTCATAACGGCGGTAATAATCCTTCCATGCCTGGGCCTCGCCGCGATCGATGCGGCCCATGAGGTCGAGGAACACCTGCTGAATGGCCTCCGGTCGGGGCATGCAACCGGCGATATAGTTGTCTACCGGGATGTAGCGGTCGAGCAGCTTGATGGTGGCGTAGCTGTTCCAGTACATGCCGCCGTTGATGGTGCAGGAACCCAGGCCGATGACGTACTTCGGACCCTGCATCTGCTCGTAGGTCATCACGACGCGTTTGAGGGTCTTCACGGAAAGGTAGCCGGTGATGAGCAGGATGTCGGCCTGCCGCGGCGTGACCATGGGTTGCATCCCGACCCGCTCCAGGTCGAAGCGCGAGGTCATGGTCGGTGGCAATTCGATCGCTCCGCAGCCGGTGCAATAGTGCAGCACGAACAGCGAGCGTGCCCGGCAGTGATCGGCGATGCGATCCAGCACCCGGCCCAGCAGACTGCGCTCCTCGGCGTCCACCGTCCGGCAGGCGACGGCTTGATTGGGGTCTGTGCTCATTTTAGTGTCCCTGGATTGAGGCTCTGTTCAGGCTGCGCGGGCGGAGAGAGATCCACCGGGTTTCGGAGTACATTTCGTCGGGTTACGCTGTCGGTAACCCGACTTACGGTTCGGCGATCGCGGAAAGGTGAGGCCGGCTGGGTCATTTCATCACCACCAAAGCCAATCCCGCCAGGGCGAAACCTCCCGCCCATTTCCACATCCACTTGAGTACGTCCTCGGTCTTGTAGCGGGGGAAGACGTTGGTCATGGCGAGCGGTATGAACACCACGGCGAAGATCTTTGGCAGGAAGCTGATCCAATATTCGCCGCCGCCCAGAAACAGGGTGGTGTAGAGCACGCCAACGGCATAGAGCTGGAAACACTGCATTACGAACAGCGTGCCCATGAACTTGCCGCTCATCTCCACCATGGGGCCGGTGGCGATCTCCGCCGGGGCGACGTAGATCTCGAAAGGCTCTTTGCCCAGCATGGCGTAAGCGGCGATCAAGCCGCCCAGGGCCAGCACGGGGGTCTGGACGATTCCCCAGGTGGACATACCGCCGGCCTGTTGGGCGGCGATGATCTCCGGCAGGGAGGTGGTGCCGTGGAACAGAGCGACCCCGGCCACCACGATCATCAGTGGGATGTCGTAGGCTACCATGGCGGTCAGGGCACGGGAGATGCCGATGGAACCGTTGGGATTGGCGCAGGCGCCCACGCCCAGGGCCAGGCCGAGGGAGGGGATCATCATCAGGTAGATGAGCACGATGAGGTCGCCTTTTTCGGCCAGGCCGTTCAGACCCGGAACGGGCAGGAATACCTCCATGGCGATTACACCCCCCAAAGCCACCATCATGGCGATCTCGTGCATGGGGCCGTGCGATACCTGGGTCTTTTTCGAGTAGAGCTTAACGATATCGTACAGTGGTTGCAGCAGGGGCGGGCCGATGCGTCGTTCGATCTTGGCGCGTACCTTGCGGAGCATCAGCACCATGACCAAGCCCACCAGGAAGGCGATGAGTGGCATGAGTACCAGTTCGACGAAGAGATGCGTGAAGTCCATGGTGCACCTACAAGAGGGTAACGGCCAGGGCGGCCAACACCGCCAGCAACAGATAGGCCCCGGCCGGCGCGGCCCGGTAGAGGCCAGACATGGCGCCGCCCAGGAAATCGGCGCCGGACACCAGCGCCCGTTCGCCCCAGGCCATGCCGCCGCGCATCCAGGGCTGGATCACCCGCAGAAGCCCTGCATAGAACTGGTGGCTGTACTGATAGGGCACGTCCGCGGTGAGAATTTGGCCGCCGGCGTAGTTGTCGAACTGGCCGACCCTCACGCTGCGGTTGCCGAGGAAATAAACGATGGCGCCGATACCGATGGCCGCCAGCAGCACCCCGACGATCCAGAGCATGTCCAGGCCGCCGTTGCCCAGGTCGACCCCGCCGAGATGATGAGGCAACTGAGTGATGCCAATGGCGACAACCGCCTCGTCCACCAGGTCCAGGAAAAGACCGGGCATCCAACCGGTGATGAACACGATCAGTGCCAGCAGAATCATCGGCAGCCACATGCTGATGGGGACTTCGTTCACCTGGGCGTGTTCCAGGCGCAACTGTCCCAGGAAGGTGTTGTGGATGAGCTTGTAGACGCTGAGGATGGTGCCCAGGGTGCCGATCACCGCCGCCACGAACAACAGCGGCATCTGGGCGTCCAACAGGGCTTTGTAGATCATCCACTTGGAGACGAATCCATTCATGGGCGGCAGGCCGGCCAGGCCGATGATGCAGAACAGCATGGTGACGTAAGTCAGGGGCATGCGGTTGATGAGCCCGCCCAGGTGATCCAGATCCGTTGTGCCGGTGCGGTGGGCCACGGCGGTGACCGCCAGGAATAGCGCGGCCTGATAGCAGGCGTAGTTGATGACGTGCATCAGCCCGCCGCTTACGCCCAGGGGCGTGGCGATGAGAATGCCGAGCAGCATATACCCGCCCTGACCGATGCCGTGCCATGCCAGCAGCATGCGGGCGTCGTTCTGGGTGAGTGCGATGAAAGTGGGTACGATGAGCGTGAGCGCCGCGAGCCAAGCCCAGAACTCGTTGGCGTTCCAGAAACTGAAGGCCACGGGCAGGTTGCCCAGCCGTTCCAGTCCGATGAGCTGAGCCAACACCACGATGATGGCAAACAGGCCCATTCGCGAGGAGATCGCACCCAGAAAGGCCGCAATGGGGCCGGGGCTTTCGCTGTAGGCGGCCGGTTGCCACAGGTGCAGCGGCAGCAGACCCATCTTTACGCCGAAACCGGCCATGGTGAGCAACATCACCGTCCAGATGGTCCCGTTGCCGGCGGACGCGAACCACACCCGTACGCTGCCGAAATCCAGTGCCGGAGACTGGGCGGCAATCATAGCGATGGCGACCAACACCGCCAGGGCACCGGCCAAGGCATAGACCAGGTAGCGATAGGCCGCATCCATAGCGGGCCCGCCCCGCTGGACCATGGCGAGATAGCTGGCCCAGCTTACCAATTCCCAACCGATGAACAGGCTGATGAGGTCATCCGACGCCAACAGGATCAGCATGGCGGTGACGTTCAAGGCCAGGCCGCCGTGCAAAAGGCGCAGGTTTCGGCGGTGTTGTCCCCATTCTCCCGCAGCGAACCAAGCGCTGAACAGAGCGCTGGCCACGGTGATGATGGCGAAAAACCAACCCAGGCCGGACAAGGACCATTGCAGCCGATAGCCCAACACCTCGAAACCGATTCCCGAGGCCAATGGCAGCTCCGGGCGCATCACCGCCAGCAAGGCGAGCTGCAAGGCGTACAGCAGCGTGCCCAGGGCGCCGGCCCAGCGCCAGGTGCCGAAGGCAAACAGCACCGCAGTGGTGCCGATCGAAACGAGGAGCAGGAGGTCCAGATCGTTCACTGCGGCGAACCTCCCAGAGTGTCGGCAACGTAGGCGGGTACGTCAGCGGCCTGCTGGGCGGCCCGTTGCAACGCGCCACCCACCGGGGTCGCGGCCAGCATCACGAGAAGCAACGCCACCCCAAGCACGCCGGCCGGCAGGGCGCCGCCGAAAGTGGCGGGCTTGGCGTTAGTCGTGCCGCGAAACAGCGTTTGCAACACGCGCAGCAGGTAAGCGCCTTCGATGGCCGTTCCCAACAGCACCACGGCGGCCGCCAGGTTCCATGCCGGCTCACCCATGCCGAGCAGTGCCTTGAGCAACAGCAGTTTCGCCCAGAATCCAGGCAATGGGGGTATGCCCAACAGCGAAAGCGCCAGCAGAACGAACAGGGCCGCCCGCCAGGGTTCGGCACGCCCCAGCCCGGCAAGTGAATCGACGCACTTGGGCCAGCCGTCGCCGACCAGGAACAGGGCCGGCTTGACGATCAGATGGTGCAGGGCCAGCGCCAGCCCGGCCAGGACACCGGCCTCTCCGGAAACGGAGAAGGCGGCGGCGATCATGCCCAATTGTGCGATGGAACTGTAGGCCAGCATGCGTGGCAGATCGGCGGCCCGGTAGCCGGCGAACTGTCCGCTGACGATGCTGAGCAGTCCCAGGGTGAGCAGAAGGCTCAGGGCTGCCGGCTGGGCATACACCAGCAGCACCAGGTGCAGGACGATGAGCAACGCCAGCTTGGATACGCCGCCAGCCAGCAGGGCGGTGGTGCGGGCGGTGGCCGTGGAATAGACCTCGGCCACCCAGGCGTTCACCGGAAACAGCTCGGCCTTTACGCCAAAACCCAGCAACATCAAGGCGAACGCTGCCAGACCCAGCGGCGAGTTCAGGGCATCGGCATGACGGCTCAGATCGGCAAGATTCAATGTGCCAGCCAAGGCGTACACCAGACCGATGCCCAGCAGGGCAAAGGCGCTGCCCAGGGCGCTGAGTACCAGATAACGCAGGCCTGCGGCCGCCGCTAGCCGTTCCCGAGAGGCAGCAACCAGGCCGTAGCTGGCGACGGCAATCAATTCGTAGAAGACGAACAGATTGAACAGGTCGCCGGAAAAGGCCAGTCCGCAGCCTGCCGCCAGCAGGATAAGCAGCAGCGCCGATTCGCGTCGCGGATCGGCGCTGGTCCGGGGCCATAGAATCAACACCAGTGCGGCCAGGGCCGTGGCGAACAGCACCGCAAGCGTATCAACGCGAAATACGATTCCGAGCGGCGCGGCGAATCCGCCCATGACGACGACGGAGGGCCCCTCCTGGGCCACGGTCTGCCACAGAGAAATTCCCAGGGCGATGTTCAGCGCGGCAGCGAACGGTCCTACCCAACGGGCCAACGGGCCGGTCAGCGGCAGCAGAAAGGCCGCCAGCAGCGGCAGGGCGATCATCAGGACGGAGGCGTTCATGGGGTTTCCGTCCGTCCGCTCTGGGGCAGGGTTTCCTCTGCCGTTGCAGGTGTGTGGGTCGCCGCCAGACGGCGGCCCAGCTCCGCCAAGTCGAGAGTGCCTTCTTCCTTGGCGACCCGCACGGCCAAGGCCAGACCCAGGGCGAGCACACCCACGCCGATCACGATGGCCGTGAGGATCAGTGCCTGTGGCAGCGGGTCGACCATGGAACCGGCCTGCTCGCCGACGAGGATGGGCGCGGCGGCGTCGGGGCGGAAGCCCACCGCCACCAGAAACAGGTTCACGCCGGATTCCAGCAGGAACAGCCCCAGCAGCAGCCGCAGCGCATGACGTGCTGCGAACAGCGCATAACAGCCGAGCAAGACCAGGCCCGCGCTACCGGCGTAGAAGGTCCATCCGAGCCATTCCAGCTCCGTTGCCGTCGAGAGGGTTTCCATCAGGTCTCCTTGGGGCCATGCAGTGCGATCATCAATCCGGCCAGTTCCGAACCGACCTTGAGGCCGATGGCGAGTTGCAGCAGGGGAATGCTGCCGGCCGAAAGCAGTTCACCGACGCTCCCCGTGCCCAGCAGGGGGGCCAGGAACCAGCCGGCGCCGGCCAGTCCCGCAATACCGATCAGAACGAACGAGGCGCCGGCCAGGGCCTCCACCCAGTGGGCGGTGCGCTCGTTGAAAGGCGAACTCGGGCGGGCCAGTTGCGGGACGAAAAAAGCCGCAGCCAATATCGCGCCGCCCTGGAATCCACCGCCGGGGGTCAGATGGCCGTGCAGAATCACATAGGCGCCCAGAATGAGCAGGAAGGGGAACATCAGGTCGGCGCCCTTGCGCAAAATGAACCCGGCTGGTGGTTCGGTGTTGGTCTTTGCTTG
The DNA here is from genome assembly GCA_020445565.1 of Chromatiales bacterium. Taxonomy (GTDB): domain Bacteria; phylum Pseudomonadota; class Gammaproteobacteria; order JAGRCI01; family JAGRCI01; genus JAGRGI01. The sequence continues at coordinate 24,580 of JAGRGI010000107.1, read as the reverse complement.
CGCTTCGCCGTTGCCGTTGCGGAAGGCTATTCCCAACACCAGTCCGGCGCCGGTGGCGGCAGCAAACAGGATGGCCAACTCGCCCAGGGTGTCCAGGCCACGATAGGCCAACAGCACCGAGGCCACCACGTTGGCGGCACCGGTTTCGTGCGCGGCGACGCCGTTGATCGCTTGCCCCACCTGCATGGGCGCATTGCCGAAATGCAGATCACGCAGCAATGCTGTGAGGAGCAAGGCAAGACCGAGAATGAACAGCAGAGCCGGCCAGCGAGGACGCGAAGTCAACATCAGGTGTCCTCCTTGCTGTCCACTGCGCCGACCCGGCGTACCGCCAGGGCCAGCAACACGCTGGAAAGTCCGGCGCCGACCGCTGCCTCGGCCAAGGCTACGTCCGGCGCGCGAAGCACCACCAACAGTACCGACAACGCTACCGAGACCACGGAAGCGGCGGCGATGGCGCCGATCAGCTTGCGCTGGGTCAGCACCAGTACTCCGGCGACTAACATGGTCACCACACAGGCGAGAGCCACCCAGGCCATGATCATGGGGTCTCCTTGGCGTCGCCAGCGCGCCAGGGGCGCTGGCCGATGACGCGCGCTGCGCGGGCAACGGTGGAAGATCCCAGCGGCGAGGTCAGCAGTATAAATAAGGTGATCAACAACAACTTGGGCCACCAATCGGGCCGCTCGATACCCACGCCGATCAACATGGCCACCGACCCCAGGGTCACCGCCTTGGTGCCTGCCTGCAATCGGGTGTACACGTCCGGCATACGCCACAGCCCAAGCGCGCCGAGAAACAGAAAGGCGGCTCCGATCAATAACAGCACATCAGCGATCCAGGTCACGATGGCCTCCTTCCAGCACACGCGCCACAGTCACCACGCCAACGAAGGCCAGTGCCCCATAGACCAGGGCCACGTCCAGATAGATCCCTTGCTCCAGATACAGCGCCAGCCATGCCAGGCCGGGGATGGCCAGTACGGAAAAGGCGTCAGCTGCCACCAGCCGATCCGCGCGACTGGGGCCTGCCCAGAGGCGTAGCAGCAGCAGAACCAGGGAGGCACCGAGTAAAACCAGGGCGGCTATCTGTAAGACTCTCATTCGACGAACTCCAACAGATAGTCTTCGAAATAGCGCGCGATCGCCTGAGTGCGTTGTTCTCTGTCCGATTCCTCACCGACGTCGATCCAATGCACCTCCAACATGTCGTCTTCCAGATCCACGGTCAGCGTGCCGGGGGTGAGGGTGATGCTATTGGCCAGCAGTAGACGGCCGAAGTCCGAACGCATGCGGGTTGGTACGCGTACGATTTCAGGGCGGATCGGCAGCGCGGGCGACAAGACCCGGCGCGCCATGTCCAGATTGGAGCGCAGCAGGGCCGCCAGGAACACCGCCAAGTAACGCAAGGCGTGCCAGGGAAGCGACCAACGCACTATCAGGCCGTCCAGCAATGCCAGTTGCGGCGCAGCCAGAAAGGATACCAGTGCCGCCACCAAGAGCCCGGCGAGCAGCTCCTGCCAGCCGAGAGAGCCGGTCATCAAGGTCCAGATCGCCCAGCCCAGCACTGTGGCCAAGGCCAAGCGCCGCCAAGCGGGTAGGGATGAGTCGTTAATTGGGCTGGTTTCGATGTGCATGTCTCGAATGCGTGAGAGAACGGCGGTGAATCGCGTTGAGAAACTAAGGGCAAGGGCTGTGCCACACGGCACACTAGCGGCTAGCGTAGTCCCGAACTTTGGCGAAATCGTGAATCGGGTTTGATTCTGATCAAACCTGGACAGGTCGGTACGTCGGGCGGATCAAGCTTGCATCGGAAACTTACCGTTACCGTCCTGCAGGGTCCCCGTTGAGGTGCAAATGCGTGCCCGGCTTTGGCACATGAAGCACCTTTGGTGTGCGGCCGGTCTTATCGACCAGTCCATGACAGTCCAAAGATGCGGGCGGTATCGCTCAAGGCGCCCGCCTGATCGCCTCGACGGGAATCAGTCGGGCTAGAGGGCGGTGCTCGTTCGATAGTTGCCTTTTTATTTCGGCGGCCTAGGGGAGCCAGCCGGTCTTGTTTCGCATGTATTCATCTGTAAGCTCGATCAGGTTCTTTTCAAAAAGCCTCACGGCATCATTGGAACACTGATATAAATCGGACATTTTATAAACGCCGTTAAGGGTCTGCTGTGCTGCATCCATATCGATGAATTTGACAATCTTTCGATCAAATTCGCCGCCATAGGCGTCACAGATTTTATCGCAGAGCGACACAAACTCAGGGCGTAGCACATAGGTGGCTGTGTCGACTTCACCACCCATATCGGGCATGGCATAATCGCCGTAATCCGGCATTTCAAAGGTCGGGTTTACATAGCTATAGCGCTTCTTCACCAGACCGTCATTCATGCAGCCAAGCATAAAACGCTGCTGATAGTTGTAAAAGTAGGTATCGGCAATGGCGGGAAGGAGGGAATAATCTTGCCGCAGGTTCTTGGGAGTTGAATTCCCGCGTCCTAACGTTGACCAATTGCCAACGCGTTGATCAACCATGCGATCCATTTTTTTGACAGCGACCTTGTCACCCGCAAGTATCGCTTGAAAATAGGCCCCGCCCGGCAGCGCGCAGAAGAACCCTTTACACGGCACTCCCCAAGCATCCTGAATGTCCTTTGTTTTGTTGATCACCGCCAGTCTGGCTTCACGGCTTGGGCCTGCTTGACGGCTCAAAACGGCAAATTGCTCCTGTGCTAACGAGGAGCGTGATTTTTTCAAGCCGTACCTTACTTCTTCCAGATAGGCGGCTTCACCATCCTGATAGAACTTGGCACTGATATCACTCCCTGGAAAACACGCCTCATCGGCAAGTGGTTTGATCACTTTTAGATCAAATCTGCCATAGTGTTTTCTCAGCCAGTTATGGAGTTCGTCGTAGGTGACAGGAACGACGATATCAAGTCCCGCATTGCTCGACGGTCTGACTTTTGAACGGAAGTTCTTGGGATGACACCAAACCTCCTCGCGGGCATAGATGATGAGATTGCTGTCTTTATAGATTTGCTTTCCGCCTTTTCGGGTTGGCAGTGAGGTAGGCGCAGCAGAGGGCATCATGGCGGCAAGCTCTTCCTTGCTCATGCTGGCCTGTGCAAAGACGCTCGGGTGATAGCCCGAGCGCGTTACCGACTTCCCGCGGTCGGAGATGTTGAATGTCATGATATCCCACGATTTTGGCTCACCCATCTTGTACATGGGCATGGTGATTTCTGTAATCTGGATGTTCCCGCATAGTTTGATCAGGCCTGGATAAACCTTGTCCCGGATAAAACCTTCATAGCTTGGACCAATGAGTTTCCTGCGGTCATTATGCTCGGCACTATAGCGCGCACTCACATTGTATGAGCTTGGATTGGATTTTTGCTTTCCTGAGCAAAAATATGAAATTGGCGTCTTGGCAACTTCTCCTCGCGCAAGGATGCGACCAGGTTGAACATCCCAGCCATAAACGGTTACTTCCAGACCATCCTGTTCGTAAATTACCGTACCGTTTTCGGTTTCCCGTGCATGAGCGTTTTGCGCAACCAGAAGCAATAGGCTCAATACGCAGGACGAGCACGCTCTTCGGTGCACCGACGTTTTCATGAGTGTTTACCTGTCACGTTCATCTCAAAAAATTGCTGATTGTTAAAACTGCAACTACAGATCGCCCATTCCCTCAGGCTGCATGCGCAAATACGTCAATGTCGATGCCTTGCTGGAATGAGCATAGAAAGCATTCAATCCGGACCGAGTGTTCCCTGATCCGCTCAGATCGGATTTCAAAGCATGTCCTGTGAACAACATCTTCAAGCGTCGCGGTACGCGTTGCTTGCCATCGCGGGCCAGCGTAGGCTTACCGCTGAAGTACGTCGATCAAGTGGGCGTAGTATCCAGGAGAGTCGGCAGGCAATCCAGGCTCAAGCGGCCAAATCCCTCGGAAACATTCGTCGCGCTGCCTGCAGTCCCCAGAGAAACCGTGACTGGCGTTGGGCACACAAGGCCACCAGATTACTTTCCGCGCCGATGGCGGTTCCGAAGACCTTCAACATGCGGCCCGCATAGGCAATGAATTGCTCGGGATTGATTTGCAGACGGGCCAGTATCTTGGGGGTCCCTTCGGGTATGAAACCACGCTTGGCCGCTTGGCCGGTCTAATCGACCAGTGTTAGATAGTCCTGAAAATCAAACGGCATAGCCCAAGGCGTGCCTCCGGTGGCGTCAAAGGGCATCAGCCGCGCTGGGGGTGGCAGTCTGTTCCCGTCAGTCACCTTTTCCCCGCTGGAAAGCGTCATCGGAGGTACGTCAACCGTATTGATCGACACGTCCCGTATCCGCTCCTGGATCGAGGTATGATCCGATGTCTCCGGTGTTTCTGCGATACCCGCCCGGATGGGATTGAGATCGACATAGGCCAGTGTGCTCTGCAGGGCCTATTCGTCCAGCAATGCCTGGCTCTTGAACCTCCCTTCCCAGAACCGGCCCTCGCTGGATCCATTGACAACAAAGGGATAGCCTTAACTTGCGCCAGCCCCACTGATCCCTGTCACGAAGCGACTATGGCTTATTGGGGGGTACAGTTGGGCGGAACAGCGGCATCCGGGCTTGCTGGCCGAACGGAAGAATACGGAGAGCATTCAAAGCGCGAAAGCCAGGGACACAGTGCTTGCTCCGCCGATGGCGCCAAGGAAGACCAGGCGCTACAGGAAGATTTGCCCGGTTATCGAGGCTATGCGCAGCGCGTGCGCTATCGGTTGATTCTGGGAATTTACTGAGGGTGTCCCACTCTAGGATTTGATTTGGTGGAAGGAGATGCCCTGTTTTCAAATTGTGATGCCAATGCCCCACCGCCATCTGTGCCAAAATCGTCCCCCACTCCAGAATCGCGGAACGTCACGTGAGAAAGGCCGATAAACTCTTTCAGATAACCAATCTGATCCGCGCGCGCGGCCCCATCACCGCACAGCAACTTGCCGATGAGATGGCCATGTCCGTACGTAGTATCTATCGATACATCGACGACCTGTCCGCCAGCGGCATCCCTGTCTATGGCACCAGAGGGGAAGGCTACCGGTTAACCGAAAATTACGATCTCCCGCCATTGAGCCTCTCGGACGAGGAGCTTGAGGCCTTGATGCTCGGGATGGCGATCGTCAAGAACTGGACCGGCAAAACACTTGGCTCAGCGGCACGCAGCCTGTTGCATAAAATCGAATCCACACAACCGCATACAGCCCGGCAAGTAGCGACTAACCTTCCCATCGGCGTGCCCGGATACGAGTTGGATACAGCCGCCCTTAGTCGCTGGGAAAACCTCTACCAGGCCATCAAACACCGCTATCCGGCAGAACTGCATTACGTGGATGCGGATGCAAACCCAAGCGAGCGGAAAATCTACCCCCTGGGACTGTTTTACTGGGGTGGGAAATGGACCCTGGGGGCGTGGTGCTGTCTGCGAGACGACTATCGCGCCTTTCGGCTCGATCGCATCACTGGACTTGCTCTCCAACCGAACAACCCGTTTCCGTTCGATCAACGCTTCACCAAGGAGGCTTACATCGCGGCGGTGCGTTGCAGCTGAGTACTGACAAACCGTTGTCAGTAGGGGGGTGCCAAGCTGTGCTTTCCTTCAAACTTGACAAGTGGAGCGGTATTCGATGAATGCAATCAGCTGGTTTGCCATCCCTGTGGAAGACTTGGAACGTGCGCGAGCGTTTTACTGCGCCATATTCGACTACGACAAAATGGGAGACTTGGTTACCCCGATGGGCACTTGTGCGATCTTCCCTTTTAGCGAGGAAGGCGAAGTTGGGGGGTCGCTGAACCCCTTCATGGGTATCAAGCCAAGCACCGAAGCCGGCATCTCCGTTTGGCTGAACTGTGTCGAGGGCGTGCAAGCCGTGCTTGACCGGGTTGAGACAGCAGGAGGAAAGATCCTGGAGGAAAGAGCCCCGATTGGTGAGAACGCGGAGTTCGGTTATATCGCCACCCTACTGGACACCGAAGGTAATCGTGTGGGTCTGCACGCCAAAAATTGAAACACGGCATTGAAGACATGTTTTAGGGTGGGTAGCAGCGAAGATGCAGCTACCCACCTAACGGCAAGCAATCAGGCGACCAAACTGCCCGTAATGGTCGCACTCTTGCTTGTTGCAGCTTACAAAAAAAACAGCGACTTAAGTCGGTTGACTGTTCCATTGATTTCCAAACCCTGAACCCAAAGTTGTCCTAACAACGTCCGCAAACGGCTTAGCGTACGATTTTTTTCCGATTTCTGAGGCGACCTGAGGGAGCTTTCCTTTCGCTAGATTAAGGATGACTCGAGATCCTATCTCTCTCCAAATCCGCAGCAACCGGTTCCTCGCACAGCCTTCGCAGAAACGCTTCGGCCTCTGCTGCTGGCAGGGGTTTGGCAAACAGAAATCCTTGACCGAGGTCGGCGCCCCACTCGCGGAGCATTGCGGCGTGGACGTCGATCTCAATGCCTTCGGCAACGACTTCCAGGCCCAGCTGGTGGGCCAGTTTGATGGCCGCGCGGATCACTTCCCGGTTGACACGTGAACTGTCCATGGGGCGGACGAAGGATTGGTCGATTTTCAGGGTGTCGAAGGGGAGTTGGGTGAGGTAAGAGAGCGAGGAGTAGCCGGTGCCGAAGTCGTCGGCGCTGAGTTTGGCCCCCAGGCCCCGCAGCTTCTCCAATGTGGCGCGGGCCTTGGCCATGTCCTCGAGCCCTGCGGATTCGGTGACTTCGAGCTTGAGGGTGGCTGGGGTCAGGCCGGTGGATTCGAGCACGCGGGCCACTTTGTCGACGAGGATATCTCCCTGGGCCAGTTGACGGGCGGCGAGATTGACTGCGACGAAGACGTCGGGGCATCCCGAAATCTCCCTGTGCCATTGCGCCATCTGACGACATGCCTCGTGCATGACCCAGTCGCCCAGGTCGATGATCAGTTCGCTGCTTTCCGCGACTGGGATGAACACGCCGGGCGAGATCGGCTGGCCGTCCGATCCGGTCCAGCGAAGCAGGGCCTCGAAACCGGCGATTCGACCGCTTTGAACAGCGATCAGCGGTTGGTAATAGACCGGGAAAGTGGTCGAGTTGGGCGTGCCGCTGTGGTTGGCGATGGCATCGCGTAGCGATTGCTCCAAACGCAGGCTGTCCTGGCGGGCCTTACGTGCCGATTCGGAATACAACTTCGGTTCCGGGCGATCGAATACCCTGGCCTCGTGCATTGCAGAATAAGCCTCGTCCAGACCCCGTGTGGCATGTGGGTCCCGCAACAGTGAGACGCCGACGAAAACGCCGGGATAGACGGCCTGATCGTTCAGGGTCACTGGTTGTTCCAGGCCGAGTTGCAGGGTGCGGGCCGCGGCCAATGCGGACGCTTCCTCGCGTTCGTCGAGCAGCACCGCGAAATCTCCCTCGCCGATGCGAAACACCCGGCTGCCGGGTGCCTGCCGAGTGCGCAGAATCATCGCCACACCACGCTCCAGGGCCGATGCCAGATCGCTGGAGAAGACCCCGCGGAAGGCGTCCAATCGGCCGATCTGAAGTACCGCCAAGGCGCCGTGGTTTTGTGCTGCAGAGCCACTATTGAGGCGTGCGAGCAGTGCCCGGCGATTGGGCAGACGGGTGAGCGGGTCGAACCAATACAGCCAAGTGAGGCGCATGGCGCCTTGTAGCAGGTAGCTGAGCAGAAAGCCGCCGACGGTGCTGGCCGTGGGTGTCCAGATACCGAAATGCAGCAAGGCGGTACCGACGCCGAACAGCAGTGTCGGGCCGACAATCAGTGCGCCGATATTCCACCAAGGTGTCTTCAGCCACCAGGGCAGAGCGGCGCCGAGCAGCATCCAGGCCAACATCCAGCCCAGCTCGCTGGTGCCGTTCCAGGTGTGTAGGGGGTTCGGGTGGCCGACGCCGCGGTCGGTTTCGCCGGGTCGTGCGGCACTGATCAACTGGCTCACCACATAGGCTTGAATCTCTACGGCGGACACCGGCCGTAAGGAATCGCCCGAGTCCGAATACGGGGTGAGATTGTTGTCCTTGATGCTGCGTGCGTCCATGCCTACCAGTACGATGCGGCCACGAATCTGCGCCTCGTCCACCGAGCCTGACAGCAGGCTGCGCAAGTTCACTTGTTGCGCCACCGCATCGCCGGGGCGGTAGTTCAGCAGGATTTGGAAACCCCCGGCGTCAATGTCGCGATAACCGCCGGCACCGTTTCTCAGGGGGGAAAACAGGCCAGAGCCGAGCCGAAAGCCCTGCGGGTCGTCAGGGTTGCTGGTAACCCCTATACCCTGTGGCTGAAGGTAACGGCGTGCGAGCAGCAGGCCGAAGGATTCACCCAGCTCACCATTCGGCAGGCGTTGATAGAGCAGGGCTCGCCGTACGATGCCGTCAGGGTCGGTGATCAGATCGCTCATGCCCACGCGTTCCCGGGGCACCAGTGGCGGAGGCGCTACGCCCACGTCCCCCTGGGAACTGGCCTCTGCGACCGCCACGACGCGCTCATCGCCCCAAATTGCATTCATTTCGCCCACGCCGGGTGGATAGGCGGTGTCCCGATACAAGTCGATGCCGACCACCGCCGCACCCGCTTGCAACAACCTTGTCACGGCGGGAGCGAGGGTGCCATCCGGTATCGGCCAGCCCAGCTCCCGGGTGTCTGCCTCGGTGATGCCGACGATGAGTAGTTCAGGGTCCGGGCGCAGTTGCGGCCTGAGCCGCAACATGCCGTCGTAGGTGCGCAGTTCCCATCGCTGGAACAGCCCCGACTCCCAGGCAGCCAGGTAGAGGACGGCTGCGGCGATAAAGACCGCGGCCAACATCCACCGCAATGTGTTGTCTCTTGGGATTGGCACGGCTAGTAATACCTTGCCGTTGGCGATTCGAACGTACTGCTCATTCTGCGACCTCGTTCGCAATCAGACGCGAGCACCGGCCCGACGCGTTCCTTGCGGACAGAATATCCGAAACCCGCTGTCGGGGAAAACGCAGCGGCTTCGATCAGTGCGAGGAATTCAAGACGCCCGCGGTCGGGCCCAGGCTCACACGGATGTGTTCACGCGATGGGGGTTTTCAACTCCCCAAACCCGCATCCAACCATTCCACCCAATGTTTTACTGGCAGTTCGGTTCCGCCTTGCAGGTGGACCAGGCAGCCGATATTGGCGGTGGCGATGGCTTGCGGGGAGTCGCCGTTGAGGGCATCCAGTTTGCGTTGGCGCAGACGTTGGGAGAGGGTTGGCTGGAAGATGCTGTAGGTACCGGCGGAGCCGCAACAGAGATGGTTTTCGCTGGTGGCGGTGAGCTGAAAACCGACCTGTTGGAGTAGGCGTTCCACCTGGCCGCCAAGTTTTTGTCCATGTTGCAGGGAACAGGGGGAGTGAAAGGCGATGCGCTTTTGCCTGACGCGCAGTAAGGAAAGGTCTTCCTTGCTCAGGACTTCGCTGATGTCTTTTGCCAGTTTGGCTACCGTTATGGCCTTTTCGCGGTAGTCCGGGTCGTCGGCGAGTAGCTGTGGGTAGTCCTTCACCATTGCGCCACAGGCGCTGGCGGTGATGACGATGGCCTCGGCACCGGCCTGGACATCGGGCCACCAGGCGTCGATATTGGCCCTGGCGTCGGCGCGGGCCTCTTGGGTGGCAGTGAGATGGTGACTCAACAGGCCACAGCAACCGCCGCCGCTGGCGGGTTTTAAACGGATACCCAAGCGGTCGAGCACTCGTGCCGCTGCGGCATCGATGTCCGGAGCCAGCCCGTTCTGTACGCAGCCGGCCAGGGTGAGCATGGTGCGTGAGTGGGGCGAGGTGGGCCAGTCTCCGCGGCGGCGTTTCACGGGAACCTGCGCCCGCAAGCTGCCTGGCAGGATGCCACGCAGGCCCTGTCCCACAGCCAGGCCGGTACGAAACAGCCAGGGTGTGCGCAAGGCAATGCGCAACACGCGACGCATGAACCGCTGCCCCGAGCTCCTCGGTAGGCGTTCTTCCACTATCTCGCGGCCGATGTCCAACAGGCGTGCGTAGTGTACGCCGGAGGGGCAGGTGGTCTCGCAGGAGCGGCAGCTCAGGCAGCGGTCCAGGTGCTGGCGGGTGGTCTCGCCCACGGGTTTGCCTTCCAGCACCTGTTTGATGAGGTAGATCCTGCCACGCGGCCCGTCGCGTTCGTCATTGAGTTCCTGGTAGGTGGGGCAGGTGGCGGTGCAGAAGCCGCAATGCACGCAACTGCGTAGGATAAGATCGGCCTGCCGGCCTTGCGGGGTGTCCTTGATGTCGGCCGCGAGAGAGGTTTGCATCGTGTTCGTCTACGGATCGTTTCGGGGGCGCCAGGGGCCGGGGATGGGAGCGGAGTCAGTGGTGTACAGCGCTTCGCTGCCGACAGGGCTGTTTGGCAGTGGTTCGGTGGTCAATTGATAGGGCTGCGCGGCGGGATACCAGTGCGCGCCGGGAATCGGGTTCATGGGCGCGCGGTAATAGGCCGGCGGTGGTGGCGGATAGGCGCCGGCATGGTGACGGGCTCCGCCGCCGGACCCGAAACCGAAGTTGAAACAAAAGAACGCCTCGGCGGCACTGGGTAGCGACAGGGCGGCGAATAGAACCACATAGTAACGATTCGGCTGCATGGCGATGACTCCGGTTGACCAACCCTAAGGGTATAGCGCACCACGGTTGAGAATGCCGGCCGGATCGAAGGATTGTTTAACACGCCGGTGCAGGGCGAGCAGGTTGTCGGGCAGGGGGTGGAAGACATTCAGGCTGTCATCGCCGCCCCGGAACAGTGTGGCGTGGCCACCGACCGCCTCGGTCGCTGCGCGAATCTGGGTCGCATCGGCGCTGCTGCGCAGCCAGCGTTGCGCGCCGGCCCAGTCCAACAGCCAGTCGCCGGGAAGATCGGGCAAGGCACTGGCCGGAGGGACGGACAAGCGCCACAGCGGCCGCTCGCCGTCAAAGAACGCCAAGCGTTGTTCGCGCAGATCGGACCAGAATTGGATGCCATCTTCCAGGGTTTCGCCGCCAATCTCCGTCACTGCCGCCTGCACGCCGGATTCGCTGCCCGAGACCCGCAGATAAAGGTGTCCGGCGTAGTGGGCAGCGGCCGATAGGGGCAGGGGGCTGCGGGTGAGCGTTGCGATCTCCAGCAGGGCCTGTTTCGCGTCCATGGGGCGGCGCAGGGTGTGCTGCGCGGCGGGAATGGGCAGGACCTTGAAGGAGGCTTCGAGGATCACGCCAAGGGTACCCAGGGATGCGCACATCAGGCGGGAGATATCGTAACCGGCGACGTTTTTCATCACTTCGCCGCCGAAGTGCAGAATCCGCCCGCTTCCATTGATGATGCGACAGCCCAACAGATGGTCTCGGGCCGAGCCGGAGAATGGCCGGGCAGGGCCGGAGAAACCGCAGGCCACCAACCCGCCGACACTGGCGCGGGGACCGAAGTGGGGTGGTTCGAAGGGCAACATCTGGCCGCCCTCGGCCAGGACGGTCTCCAGATCCGCCAACCGGGTACCGGCACCGACAGTGACCACCAGCTCGCTGGGCTGGTGACGGATCGAGTCGGTGGGTAGCGTTAGTGGGAAATCGTCGCCCTCGACCGGGTTGCCGTAGAATGACTTGCTGCCGGAGCCGAGCAGCCGCAATGGCCGAGCCGCCACATGGGCGGCATGAACAGCTTCAGCCAGGCGCTGTTCGGCCTCGTTCAACGCCGCCTCCATTCAGAATCGCTCCAATTCGGGGAAGGGCAGCTCGCCCTTGTGGACGTGCATGGCACCCAGCTCCGCGCAGCGGTGCAGGGTCGGAACCGCCTTGCCGGGGTTGAGTATGCCCTTGGTGTCGAAGGCGGCCTTGACGGCGTGGAACTGGGCCAGTTCGTCGCTGTTGAATTGCACGCACATCTGGTCGATCTTCTCTATGCCCACACCGTGCTCGCCGGTGATGCTTCCACCCACCTCGACGCTGGCCTCCAGGATGCGCGCCCCCAACTGTTCCGCCCGCTCCAGTTCGCCGGGCCGGTTGGCATCGTACAATATCAGCGGGTGCAGATTGCCGTCGCCTGCGTGGAAAACATTGGCTACGCGCAATCCGTATTCATCGGACAGATTGGCGATTCGGGACAGGATCTCTGCCAGACGGTGGCGGGGTATGGTGCCGTCCATACAATAGTAATCCGGTGAAATTCGCCCGACGGCAGGGAAAGCGGCCTTGCGGCCGGCCCAAAACCGTTGCCGCTCGTCGGTGTCGCTGGCGGTTCTCACCTCGCCGGCGCCGGCCCGCTGCAGCAGTGCGCTGACTTGTTCCACCTGGGCGGCGACCTCGGCCTCGCTACCGTCCAGCTCACACAGCAGGATGGCGGTGGCGTCCACCGGATAGCCCGCATGGACGAAATCCTCGGCGGCACGGATCGACGGGTTGTCCATCATTTCCAGGCCGGCGGGCACGATGCCGGCGGCAATGATCCCGGCGACCGCGTTGCCGGCGGCCTCGATATCGTCAAATGCAGCCAACAGCACCGAGACATGGGCCGGGCGTGGCAGCAGTTTGACCGTCACCTCGGTGATCACGCCCAACAGACCTTCGGAACCCGTCACCAAGGCCAGCAGATCGTAGCCCGGTCCATCCAGGCCCCCGCCGCCCAGCAGCAGCTGTTCGCCCTCGGCGGTGATCATCTCCACCTGTTGGACGTTATGTACCGTCAGTCCGTACTTGAGGCAGTGAACGCCGCCGGAGTTCTCCGCCACATTTCCGCCAATGGAGCAGGCGATTTGCGAGGAAGGGTCGGGGGCGTAGTACAGGCCCAGAGGGGCGACGGCTTCAGAAATGGCCAGGTTGCGTACGCCCGGTTGAACCCGTGCGCGCCGGTTGGCCGCGTCGATCTCCACTATGCGGTTGAATCTGGCGAGACTCAGCAGAATACCGTTCTCCAACGGCAATGCCCCTCCCGACAGCCCCGTACCGGCCCCTCTGGCCACAACCGGAATACCGAGGCGATGACAAATGCGCATCACGCCCTGCACCTGATCCACGGTTTCAGGCAGGGCGACTGCCAGAGGCAGGCGCCGGTAGGCGGACAGGCCGTCGCATTCATAGGGCCGGAGTGACTCCGCGTCGATGAGCAGACCCCCTTCAGGCAATACCATTTGCAGTTGGCCGAGGGCCAGCCGGGTATCGGGTGACGGCTTGAAATCGCTGGATTCGTCGGACATCTTTTCGTGGTTCGGTACTATCTGCGCGGTCGGGCAGGATTTGATGCGCGCGCTGCATGATAGGGCAGATCGGCCTCGACATGCTAACCTTAGACCAAGCGGATGGTGGCGATTGTCCTGCCAGGCGTTGCCCTGGGCTGCCATGCGGGTTTTGCCGCGTCGGGCTCGTATTACTGGTACGCCGATAGAATTTCCCCCGGGATTGGATATCCGTTCGGAGGCACACTTGTTCAACCCTCGCCGAATCGTGATTCAGCGTTACATATCGGAGCTGGCCAAGAATTTCCAGCGCGTGTACGGCGAGGGCGATCACGATCGCCTCAACGCCTTGAGCTGGGCTGCCTACATGGCGCTGGAGAAGGTCGCCCAGTCCGATTGCCTGTACCACAACCTCGATCATGCGATCATGACCACGGCTGTGGGTCAGGACATACTCCTCGGCAAGCGCATGCGCGGCGAAGCGGTGAGCATGGAGGACTGGCTTTGCTACACCATCGGTCTGCTGTGTTTTTCCCTGGGCTATGTGCGTGGTGCCTGTGTGGGGGACGGCAGCGGCAGCTATGTGATCGGTTCAAACGGTGAGACGGTCGAGCTGCCCCGAGGGGCTACGGGGGCGGCGCTGGCGCGTTGGGTTCCGGAGCGTTCGCAGCTGATTGTGCGCAAGCATTTCACCGATCATCCCCTGATCGATGTGGAACGGATCTGCACCAACATCGAAATGACCCGTTTCCCACCGTCCGCCGAGAGCGCCGATTCCTTTGCAGAACTCACCCGCGCGGCACACATGATCGGCGCCATTGCCGACCCCCATTACATGCGCAAGCTCAACGCCCTGTTTTTGGAATGGGAGGAGAATGAGCTGGCCGCCGAGCTGGGTTTCGACACGGCCGTGGCCCTGCGCGACGGCTACGCCGAGCTGTACCGGGACCTGGTGGCCCCTTACATCGGTCCCGGTATTGCTTATCTGCGCGAGACCCGTGAAGGCAATCGCTGGGTCGCCAACATGAAATCGCATCTGCACGCCGAGTTGCACAATGAGCACTCCCTCGGCATTACCCGGCGTCGGAGCTGAAGCGGCCATGTTCAACCCCACCAAGCTGGTGATCGATGCCTTCGTCGACAAGCTGGAAGCGCAGTACCACCGGCTCTACGGCGATATACAGTCGCAGCGCGCCAGCGTCATCCGCTGGGGCGCCCACATGGCGCTGGAGAGCATTGCCAACAGTGACGCCCTCTACCATGACGTCGAGCATACGGTCATGGTGTCATCCGTCGGTTTGGAGATTCTCAAGGGTCGCCACCTCTCCGCCGGCAACGTCACGCCCACGGACTGGGTGCATTTCGTCCTTTCCCTGCTGTGCCACGATGTGGGCTACATCCGCGGTCTGGTGGACGGCGATGCCAATGGGGTGTGTGTCATCAATCTGGAGGGCGAGACCATTTCTCTGCCGCCGGGTGCGACAGACGCCTATTTGACTCCCTATCACGTCGATCGTGGCGAGATCTTCGTTCGCAGCCGATTTTCCAGTCATCCGGAGCTGGATGCCGATTGCATCGTGGCCAATATCAAGAATACCCGTTTCCCGGTGCCCCAGGGCGGCGACCACGAGGCTACCAACGACTATCCCGGTCTGGTTCGGGCGGCGGATCTGATCGGCCAACTCGCCGACCCCAATTACATGCGCAAACTGCCTCATCTGTTTCACGAGTTTCGTGAGACCGGCGCCAATCTCAAATTGGGCTATGACAACCCCGACGATTTGCGCGATGGCTATGCCAGTTTCTACTGGAACATGGTGCGTCCTTACATCGGGGATGCGCTTCGCTATCTGGCCGTGACCCAGGACGGTAAGCAATGGATCGCCAATCTTCATTCCCACGTGTTTACCCGTGAGCGTCCGGCCTCGGTGGCGGACAGCGCCGACACCGGGTTTCTCTGGGACGACTGACGCCCCGCAACGCCGAACACCATGGTTCGGCTCCCAGTGAGGATTTCCACCCCCATGCATCCGATTGCCATCATTGGCGGAACCGGCCTGACCCGGCTGTCGAACCTGGAGATCGTGCGCCGCGAAATGGTGCCCACCCCATTCGGAGAGCCTTCCGGACCGGTAATTCACGGCAGGCTTTGCGATCGTGAAGTGATGTTCCTGGCCCGCCACGGCTATGGTCACACCATACCGCCCCATAAGGTGAATTACCGGGCCAATATCTGGGCCCTGCGTGAGATCGGTGTGCGTCGCATTGTCGCGGTTGCCGCCGTGGGCGGGATTCGTGCCGATATGGCCCCTGGCCACCTGGCCATTCCGGATCAGATCGTTGATTACACCTACTGCCGCGACAGCACCTTCCATGAGGGGGAGATCGGCGGTGTCGTGCATATCGATTTCACGGAACCCTACGACGCCGATTTGCGTGCCAGCCTGCTGGCGGCAGGCGAGCGCGCCGACATCGATTTGCGCCGTGACGGTACCTACGCTGCTACCCAGGGGCCGCGCCTGGAGACCGCTGCGGAGATCGACCGCTTGGAGCGGGATGGCTGTGACGTGGTCGGCATGACCGGTATGCCGGAAGCCGCCCTGGCCCGCGAGGTCGGCGTCCCCTACGCTTGCTGCGCAGTAGTGGCGAACTGGGCCGCTGGCAGGGGCCCAGGCAGTATCACCATGGAGGACATCGATCGGCACCTGACCAAAGGTATGGATCGGGTCGCGAAGTTGCTGATGTCCTGGCTGGAACATGATGCAGGCGATTGAAAACCGCCCTGTTTGCTCCATACTAGTAGTTGAAGAGCATCGCCTGATGATGCTCGCGGTACGGAGACCGTAAGAAGGGGGTGTGCCATGTTCCTTAAACACACATCAAACGGACACTTAGTCGAAGTCCTGGCCTTGCAGGATCTATTCGATCCGCATCGTGCGAATGTTGTTGGCCGCTACAATGTAGGCGAGGAAATGCCCGAACCGGCGCTGTTTGACAAATCCGAATTGATGTTCCCTTCCGGGGAAGACCTGCCGAACTGCTGGTTGGACGCGCACTATCGTGATGCGGAACTGAAACGGGCCTGAGTACCGAGGCCGCGCGGTCAGGAGTAAAGATGACACGCCACCCCCTGTGGGGTCGGCGGGCGTTTCCGCTCGAATAACCGGCGTTGCTGCATCAAAGCGGCACGCCGGTACTTCATTTTTTACAGTCTTTTGGAGACTGGCGCCCCCTAAGCGCAAGTCTGTATTTTGACGACGAACAACGGGTTTGGCGTCGTTGGCGCCTGATGTCGACTTGGAATATTTTCCGGTCCACCGTTCGAAAATTGGCGGTGTTGCCGTTTAGTGGCTGGAAAGCCTTGTATACTCAATGGGTTATTATTAAACGTCGGTTCGGATAGCAAAAGCTTAGACTGACCATCCGGTGTATCCCTGATCCGGGGATTGTGGTCGCGCGGATGGTCCATGGGATGCGGCACTCAAGATTTAGCTGTTAGCCGCCGATTGCACCCTAGACGATTCAAGGAGACGCGGGATGTTCTGCGCGACCACACAAGATCCCACGGTTGTTACCGGGGCAAGCACACAAGACATTACTCAGATTCTGGTGGTGGACGACGATCCCGTGGTGCGGGAACTGGCGTTCGCTTCTTTGGAAGACGACGGATTGAGAGTACACCTGGCAGAGGCCGGAGACTATGCACTGGACCGTTTCGAGCACCAGCCGGCGGACTTGGTGATGCTCGACGTTATGATGCCCGGCCTGGACGGTTTTGAAGTCTGCCGCCGGATTCGGGCATTGCCCGGCGGTGAGCATGTGCCTGTTCTCATGGTTACCGGCCTGGACGACGTGGAATCCATCGAACGGGCCTTCGATGCCGGTGCCACGGATTTTCTCACCAAGCCCATACAATGGGCCGTGCTGAGACACCATGTGCAATACATACTGCGCGCCGCCAAGGACCGACGCGACCTGCAAACCAGTCAGGAACGCTATGCCCTGGCGGCCCAGGCGACTCAGGACGGTATCTGGGATTGGGATCTGGAGGCCGGACAGGTCTATTTTGCTCCCCGCTGGTTGGCGATCCTCGGGTATCGATCCGATGAGCTGGAGCCTCATATCGAGGCTTGGCTGGGCCGGATACACCCCGACGATTCCGGCCGGGTGCGTTTGGAATTGGAAGCGCACCTGGAGGGTATTTCCGACAGCTTCGAGAGTGAGCACCGGGTGCGTTCTGCCAGTGGCGACTATCGCTGGGTGCTGGCCAGAGGTCTGGCGGTGCGCGACGAACAGGGCAGGGCGACGCGCGTGGCGGGCTCCCTGTCCGACATCAATCGCAGAAAGTTCGCCGAACAGCAACTGATACATGACGCCTTTCACGACACCCTTACCGGGCTACCCAATCGGGCATTGTTCCTGGATCGGATAGAGCATGCCCTGCGCACCGCCGTGCGCCGGCCAACCTACGGATTCGCTGTGGCTTTCCTGGACCTGGACCGCTTCAAGGTCGTCAACGACAGTCTTGGTCATGGCATGGGGGATGTCCTGCTGATGGAGGTGAGCCGGCGCGTTCGCGACTGCCTGCGCGAAGGGGACACCCTCGCGCGCCTGGGCGGCGACGAGTTCACCCTGCTGTTTGAGGACATCAGCTCGGAGACCGACGTGACCCGCCTTCTGGAGCGCATCCAACAAGAACTGGAGCGGGGCTTCACGCTGGATGACCACGAGGTGAGCATCACCGCCAGCATCGGCGTGACCTTCAGCGGCAGTGGCTATACCGATGCCGATGACATGCTCAGGGATGCCGATACGGCGATGTATCGAGCCAAGTACCTGGGCAAGGCGCGCTATGAGATCTTCGACGCCCAGATGCGTGCCCACGTTCTGAACGTACTCCAGGTGGAAGCGGAATTGCGTGAGGCGATACGTGAAAAGGAGTTCTTCCTCGTCTATCAGCCGGTTGTCTCCTTGGACGATGGACGGGTAGTCGGGTTGGAGGTGCTGCTGCGCTGGAATCATCCGCGTCGGGGCGTACTGATTCCTGAACAGTTTCTCGCCGCGGCCGAGGAGTCCGGGTTGATTCTGCCCATGGGGCATTGGGTGTTACACGAAGCCTTGCGGCAACTGGCCGAGTGGCGGGAGTTCGTGCCGTTGGCGGCGGATTGGTTCGTGAGTGTGAATCTGTCGGCGCGGGAACTCGGGCAGCCGGATTTGGTGCGCCGGGTGACGAACGCCCTGAAGGATCACGATCTTCGCCCCGCCGATCTTGTGCTTGAGGTTACGGAAAGCGGCCTGATCGGCAACCCTTCCCTGGCGGCCGAGTTGCTGCACGGCCTGAAGGACCTCGGCGTCGGTTTGAGCATCGACAATTTCGGCACAGGCCATTCCTCATTCAAGTTTTTACACCGCTATCCGTTCAAGCAGTTGAAGATCGACCGATCCTACGTAGAGCTCGATACCGGTGCCGTGGGTGGACAACCATTGCTCAAGGCTATTGTGGATCTGGCGCACAACCTGGGCCTCTCGGTGGTGGCCGAGGGGGGAGAGCAGGACGGTGAGAACGAGCGCTTGCGCAATCTCAGTTGCGAGTATGCGCAGGGGAATTTCTGGTATGAACCGAAAACCGCCGATGGCCTGCTGGCCACACTGACCGAGGGGGATGACGAAATGCGGGACGATACCCGTTCCGGCCGGAAAGGCTCCCGTTGATGGGAGACACCGGACTTTGGAGCGACCCGGCTGAGGGGCGAATCAGCTAGCTCGCGCACGCCCTTGATTCTGGTGGTGGACGATGATCCCACCGTGCGCCTGCTGGCCGACCAGGTGCTTACCGATCACGGCTTCAGGGTCGTCGAAGCCGATGACGGCGAGTCCGGTTTGCACGCCTTCAAGGAAAACCTCCCAGACCTGGTGCTGTTGGACGTCGTTATGCCTCGGCGCGACGGCTATTCAGTTTGCACGGCGATACGTGCCGAGTCCATCGGCCGGCATACGCCCATATTGATCATGACCGGCCTGGATGATCAGGCAGCAATTCAACGGGCCTATCAGGTGGGCGCGACGGACTTCATCACCAAGCCGGTGCAATGGGGCGTGCTCGGTCATCGGGTTCGCTATCTGTTACGCGCCGGCAAGGCATTGAAGGATGTGAGCACCAGCGAGGCCAACGTGCGTGGCTTGGTCAACGCCCTGCCGGACGGTCTGTGTCGCATCTCCGCCGGCGGCCACCTGCTGGATTACAAACCCGCCCGCAACCCGCTTGCCGTTCTGGACCATGCCCAGGGTCATCTGGGCGAACCTTACGCAAAGATTTTTCCCGTTGAGTTCAATGCTGCCCTGGATCGTCTTCTTGCGGCCAACCGCGACGGCAGCGGGCCGCGCATGGAAGATGTGACCTTCCCCGATGGGAAGGGAGAAAATCTGGTCCTGGAATTGCGCGCCAGCCCGGCGGCGGAGGATTGGATCGTGTTGGTGCGTGACGTCACCGAACGTGTTCGTTCCGAAGAACAGCTGCGCAAACTCTCCACCGCCGTGGAGCAAAGCCCGGTGTCGGTGATGATTACCACGGTGGATGGACGTATCGACTATGTGAATGCCAAATTCTGTGAGGTAACTGGCTACACGGCAGTGGAGGTTCGGGGGCAGACGCCGAAGGTATTGCAGTCCGGCCATACCAAACAGGAAGAGTATGACGAACTGCTGCAACGCATCAGCGCCGGCGACACCTGGGAAGGGGAGTTCCGCAACCGCAGAAAGGACGGCAGTTTTTACTGGGAGCACGCCAGTATCGCTCCCATTGTCGACACGCGTGGGCGTGTCACCCATTATCTGGCGGTGAAGGAAGACATCACCGAGCGTAAGTCTCAGGAAAAACGCATCCGACAACTGGCCTACTGCGACACCCTGACCGGCCTGCCCAATCGCGTGTATTTTCGTGAGGAAGCCACTCGTATGCTGGCCTTGGCTCTGCGTGCCGGCGGTCGCGCGGCGGTTTGTATGATGGACCTGGATGACTTTCGTCGGGTCAACGACACCCTCGGCCACAAGGCCGGTGACCTGTTATTGGAACGGGTGGCCGAGCGTGTGCAGAAATGCCTCCGGACCAGCGATTTGTCCGCTCGTATGGCGGCCGACGATGGAATGTCCGTGGCGCGGTTGGGCGGCGATGAGTTTGCCCTCTTGCTCAGCAGCATCGGCAATGGCGAACATGTCGGAACCGTTGCACGCCGGGTGCTTGAAAGCCTCAACAAACCCTTCGAAATCGAGGGCCATGAGCTGTTCGTTGGCGCCAGCATCGGCATTGCGGTTTATCCGCAGGATGGCGAGGACATCGATACCCTGTTGAAAAACGCCGACACGGCAATGTATCAGGCGAAACGGCAGAATCGCGGCGATTTTCATCTCTATTCGCAGGAGCTTCACCACAATGCCCTGCAACGCCTGAGCATGGAAGGCGAACTGCGCCGCGCCCTGGAGAAAGAGGAATTTCTACTCTACTACCAGCCGCAGTTCGACAGTCATACCCTGCAACCGGTAGGCGTGGAGGCGCTGATCCGCTGGCAGAGCCAGGATCGCGGCCTGGTGCCGCCGAATCTGTTTCTGCCCATCGCCGAGGAATTCGGTCTCATCGGTCCCATTGGCCATTGGGTGATCGAGGAAGCCTTGCGACAGACCAAGGTCTGGCAGGCCGAAGGGCTCGGTTCACTGGTTATGGGGGTGAATCTCTCCGGTCGGCAGTTCCGGCAAAAAGATTTCCCTAAACAGCTCAATGTGCTGCTGGATCGATCAGGCGTGGATTCCAACCTGATCAACTTTGAACTGACCGAAGGGATTCTGATGCAGGCGGTTGACGAGACCTTGCGAATCCTCCGGGTCATCAAGGAAAGAGGGGCCAAGATCTCAGTCGACGATTTCGGTACCGGATACAGCTCCTTGAGCTATTTGCGCCAGTTTCCCCTGGACACGCTCAAGGTGGACAAGTCCTTCGTGGATGGCCTGATCACCGACGTCAACGACGCGGCCATCACCGCGGCCATCGTGCGCATGGCCCACAGCCTCAATCTGGAGGTTGTGGCCGAAGGCGTGGAGAAGGACGAGCAGCTCAAGATGCTTGCCGGACTGGGTTGCGATCTGGTGCAGGGGTATCTGCTTGGCCGGCCTCTGCCGGCCGCGGACCTGGTGCAGCATTTGCGTACCACGGTTCACAGTCACGAGCAGCTTGCCGCGAATTCCCTATCCAAAATCGGACATTGAGGCAACCCATGTTTCGTTTCGTGCTGATCGGCTTGATTGTTCTCATCGCCTTTCCCGGCGGCTTGGCCGCGAACGACAAGATCCTGTCGGTACTTAACTGGTCCGAATATCTGGATGACGATCTGGTGGCGGAGTTCGAACGCCGTTACGAGGTGGATGTGCAGTTCACCTATTTCGAATCCTCCGACGATCGCGATCGCATCATGGCGGAGAACGATGGCGCGGGGTTCGACCTGGTGTTGGCGGAAGACGCATCGATTCGTGCCCTTTCCCTGCTGGGTTGGCTGCAACCGTTTGATGAGCGGGAGGTTCCAAATCTCCGCCACCTGGACCCGCGTTGGCTTGCGCGTGACGAACAGGGGCGAGTCCTCGCAGTGCCCTATTTCTGGGGCACTGTGGGTATCGCCTATCGCCGGGATCTGCTCGAGCAGCCGATCTCCACCTGGCGCCAGTTTTTCGAACCGGCGGAGGACCTGCGCGGCTATATCGCCTTGATCGATGATGCCTGGGATGTGGTGGGCATGGCGCTGAAGTCCCTGGGCAAATCCATGGTCAGCGAATCCTCGCAAGACCTGAGCGAAGCCGAATCCCTGCTGCGGGCGCAAAAGCCCTATGTGCGCAGCTACGGCGTGGTTTCACTGACGGAAAAATCCACCCTGAACACCGGAGAGATTCGCGCGGCGATGGTGTACAACGGTGACGGTGTCACGTTGGCGGAATTGAATGAGAATATTGCCTACGTCCTGCCGGAGGAAGGGTCCGGTCTGTGGGTGGACCAGTGGACGGTTCCGGCGAAAGCAACCAACAAGCCGTTGGCCTACCGTTTTCTCGATTTTCTCAACGAGCCGAAAAACGCCGCGAAAAACGCCGAAACGCTCTACTATGCCTCGCCGAACCGAGACGCCGAGGCATTGATGTCAGCAGACCTGCTGCACGATCCCAACGTTTATCCGCCGGCGGAGGTATTGGCCCGCTGCGAACGTTATCAGGGCCTTTCCGCCCGCGCATTGCGGCGAAGGATTTCGATACTCTCTTCTCTGACCGGCGACTAGCCGTAGCCAAATGCGCCTGCGATCGAAGCTGGTACTCGCGGTTCTGCCGTTGCTCGTTTTACCCATCGTCTTACTGGCCTGGGGAGCCTACCAGCAATTCACCAAAATTTCGCAAACCCGTGCGCAGCGAGCCTTGGAGGCGACCCTGACTCAACATGTCCGGGAATTGGCCACGTTGGAGCGAAATGCCCGCAACACCCTGGCGGTGTTGTCCGAGAATGCGATACTCAGACGCTATCTGGCAGTGGAAGACGAGTATCAGCGTGTCTACGTGATGCAACGCAGCCTGCTGTCGGTGTTTGCCGGTTTCCAGCAGGCTTATCCAGAGTTCACCGAGATACGGCTGATCTATCCGGACGGCTATGAAGATACGCGCAGGACGGTCAGCCCGCTGCCGAATCGGTCTGACATGGTCGACGGCGAATCCTGGTTTGAGGCCCTGCAAAAGCTCGCCGACGACAAGGTGCTCACCCGTGTGGTACGCAATCCGGACAACGACGAATGGTCTCTGGTGGTGGCCGGAAAACTGCTGCTTCGCGATCCGGCGAAGGACCCTATTCTGTCTCCGACCAGCCTGCGTGCCTATCTGGCGATCACCGTGGGGTTGGACTCGGTGGGGCAGCGATTGAATGCACCGCAGTCGCCATTTCATATGCGCAATGCGCTGGTCCATCCGCAGGGACAGGCCCTGTACGGCACACTGGGCGATCTTCAGGAGCAAGACCTGAAGGGTCGGCACGTGGGGGAGGCGTCGTATGAAACCGCCGCAACGACATGGACGGTGGATGGCGTAGACTACCTTGCCCTGTCCCAGCCGGCGGTAGCCGGGTTGCGGTTGGTGGGGCTGGTTCCCACGGCCGTGTTTGCCGATCAGCGGACCCGCTTGGCACTGCTGGTAGCCGGCGTTACCGCGGTAACGGTCGTGCTGTTTCTCTTGCTCATCGATTTTCTATTGCGGCGGCTCGTCCTGCGTCCCGTGGAGCAGCTGAGTTCGGCTGCCGAGGACATCGGTCGCGGCAATTTGTCTGCCCGGCTTAGCCTGCCCAATCGGGATGAGCTGGGTGATCTGGCGCAGTCCTTCGACCTCATGCGCCGTAACCTGAATGAATCCCGTCTGCGAATTCATGGGTACCAAAAGGAGTTGGAGGAAAAGATCGAGGTGGCCGAACGGGCCAATCGGGCGAAGAGCGAATTTCTGGCCACCATGAGCCACGAGATACGTACCCCGCTCAATGGCGTGCTGGGCATGGCCCGCTTGCTGTTGAACACCCGTCTGGACCAGCGGCAGCGTTACCTGACCCGATCGGTGGAAAGTTCCGGCGAAGCGTTGCTCTCCATCATCAACGACGTCCTGGATTTTTCCAAGATCGAGGCCGGGCATCTCGAACGCAATGATGTGGATTTCTCTCCCGCGGATCTGGTCACTGACATCTTGAGCTGGATAGAAAACAGCGCCCTGGAGAAAAACCTGCAAATACGCAGTACCACGGGACATGGCCTGCCGGCGCGGATACGTGCCGACGAGGGCAAGATCCGCCAGGTCCTGGTCAATCTGGTGGGCAATGCCGTCAAGTTTACCGAGCAGGGCAGCATCGAGATCGCCATCGATCTACTCAATGGAAAGCTGCGTTGCGCGGTCACCGATAGCGGTTTGGGTGTCCCCGAATCCCTGCGTGAAAAGATCTTCCAGCCGTTCGAGCAGGCCGACAGCGGCCACACCCGAAAGCACGGCGGTACGGGCCTGGGTCTTTCCATCTCCTCGCGCCTGGTCGCGTTTCTCGGTGGGGAAATGGGGTTGGAAATCCCTCCGCATGGCGGCTCCCGTTTCTGGTTCGAGGTTCCGGTGGAACAGGCTGAAGATGAAGTTCCGCAGACCGCTCCTCTAGTCAACACTCTCCAGGCGTCAGTCTTGGGGCGGCCGGTGTTGGTAGTGGAAGACAATGCCGTCAATCGCGAGGTCGTCACGGAAATGCTCCTGCTGATGGGCTGCGATGTTCAAGTGGCCGAAAATGGTGCTGAGGCCCTGACATTTCTGCAGAAGTCCTCCGTAGATCTGGTATTGATGGATTGCCAGATGCCGG
>JAGRGI010000106.1 GCA_020445565.1 Chromatiales bacterium | reverse complement strand
GACAACTGGCGCTGGCAGGACGTGCCCTTCTACTTACGTACCGGCAAGCGCTTGGCGCAGACCGCCTCGGAGGTCTCCATCCGCTTTCGACCCGTACCCCATCAGGCCTACCCCTACACCGCCGCCGAGGATCACCAGCCGGCGCGTCTGGTGCTGCGTCTCAAGCCCGACGAAGGCATGGTCTTGAAGCTCCAGGTGAAGGTGCCCGGCGCCCATTTCACCCTGGCACCCGCCGACCTGCACTTTTCCTACGCCGAGGCATTCCGCACCCGTATACCCGCGGCCTACGAGACCCTGCTCTATGAGATCCTGGCCGGTGACCAGAGCCTGTTCATGCGCTCCGACCAGATCCAGGCCGCCTGGACCCTGCTGCAACCGGTGTTGGACGCCTGGAATAACTTCCCCGCTACCGACTTCCCCAACTACCCGGCCGGAAGTTGGGGGCCGGAGTCCGCCGAGGGTCTGATCAGCCAGGACCGCCGAAGCTGGCTGGTGCCCAGTCTGCCGGAGAACAAGACATGACCGGCTTCGAACACTGGCTGGCGGAAGCCACCCCCTGGCTGCATCGCTACGGCTACGCCGCCTTGGCCCTGGCCTTGTTCGTGGAGGGCGCCGGCATACCTGCGCCCGGATCATTGCTCATGGGTGGGGCGGCGATTCTCGCCGGTCGGGGCGAAATGGGCTTGATTCCGGTCTTGCTCACCGCTTGGCCCGCCGCCGTGGCGGGAGACAATGCGGGCTACTGGATAGGACGCAGCGGCGGACGACGACTGCTGCTGCGCGCCGGGCTGAGTCGTCAACGGCTGGCACGCTTCGATGGCTTTTTTCGCCGTTTCGGCGTCTGGCTGGTGTTGCTCGGGCGCTTTTTCGACGGTACCCGCCAACTGGATGGGCTGGTCGCCGGCAGCGCGCGTATGCCCTGGCCGAAGTTCTTTCTGGCAGACCTGATCGGTAGCGGCGTCTGGGTGGCCTTCTGGGTGTTCGGCCTGTACACGCTGGATCGGCACGCCACCGCCGCCCATCGGCTGTTGGACGCGATCAATCCCTGGGTGGCCGTGGCCAGTCTGGCGCTGTTCGCAGCAATGATCTTCTGGCTGCTACGGCGCCGATCAGAACCCACCGACAATAAGGTTGTACAATCATGAACGCCCCCAATGGCCCCGGCATCGAACCCACCTGGTGCAGCAGCGATAAGGATCTGATCGGTACGGCCATCGGTCCGGCGCGGCTGTGGTACACCATCGGCCACGGCATCCTCAACGAGGTCTACTATCCCCGCATCGACATCCCGCAGATTCGCGATCTGGGCTTCATCGTCGCCGACGACCAAGGCTTTTGGGTGGAGGTGAAGCGTTTGGAAGATCGGCAGGTGCAACTGCCCTCTGCCGGTATCCCGCTGCCGCATATCGTCCACAAACACCCTCGCTTTCAGCTTGAGCTGCGCATCTGCCCCGCCCCGGAGCGTGACGCCCTGCTGATCGACCTCCAGCTGACGGGCGACGACTCCCTGCGCCCCTACCTCATTCTGGCCCCCCGACTGGGGGGAAGCGGCCACCATAACCGGGCATGGGTGGGTAGACATCGGGGACGCAAGGTCCTGTGGGCTGAGCAAGGCCCCTTCGGCCTCGCCCTGTGTGCCAACGACGCACAGGGAGAACCGGCCTTGGGACCGGCTTCGGCTGCCTATGCCGGCAGCAATGATCTGTGGCAGGATTTTCGCGCCAACGGCCGGATGACCCAGGAATACGACACCGCCGGCCCCGGCAACGTTGCCCTGGGGGCGCAACTGCCTCGTCAGAGTCTACTCTGCCTGGCCTTCGCCACCTCGCGTCAGGCAGCCGCCACTCTCGCCCTGTCGGCATTGACCCGGCCCTTCGACGATCTACTGGCGCAGCAAAGCGCGGCTTGGGCGCAGTGGCACGAGGAACGCGAGGCCCGCGCGCCTGTGCCAAAGCTCTCAGGCCCATTGGATGGACAGTTCCGCACCAGCGCCATGGTGCTCAAATGCCACCGCGACAAGACCTTCGTCGGCGCCATGGTGGCCAGCCTCTCGGTGCCCTGGGGCAATCACGGGGAAGAACGCGGCGGCTATCACCTGGTCTGGCCCAGAGATCTGGTGGAATCCGCCACCGCCCTGCTGGCACTGGGTGGCGAAGAAGAGGCCCGCAACGTGCTGCGCTATCTGATCGCCTGTCAGAACGAGAACGGTGACTGGTATCAGAACCAATGGCTGGGTGGCAAGCCCTACTGGACCGGCGTGCAATTGGACGAGACGGCCTTTCCCGTCTTGCTCGCCAGTGCCCTGGCCGAGCACGACGGGCTTACCGGTCTGAACCCGCGCCCCATGGTGCGCCGAGCCCTGCGGTTCATCGTCGAAAACGGCCCCGCCAGTCCACAGGATCGCTGGGAGGAAGATGCCGGGCTCAATGCCTTCACCCTGGCCGCCTGCATCGCCGCCCTGGTGGCCGGCGCGCAACTGCTGAGCGGCCAGGATGCCGAATTGGCACTCACCGTGGCCGACGCCTGGAATGCCCGGCTGGAGGACTGGACCCTGGCCCGAAATACCGAGCTTGCGCGAGAGCACGGCATCCTTGCCTACTATGTCCGCGAAGCACCGGCCGACAGCTTATCGGACAGCGAGGCCCTGTACCGGGCCCTGCCCATCAAAAACCGCACCGATGGCGCAGAAACACCGGCCAGCCGGCAGGTGGCCCTGGATTTTCTGCAACTGGTACGTTTCGGGTTACGCCGCGCCGACGCCCCATTCATCGTCGACACCGTGAAACTTGCCGACGCGCTATTGCGCACTGACACGCCTTCCGGCCCCGTCTGGCATCGCTACACCGGCGACGGCTACGGCGAGCATATCGACGGCAGCCCCTTCGACGGCACTGGCGTCGGCCGGGGATGGCCCTTGCTCACCGGAGAACGCGGCCACTACGCCCTGGCCAATGGCGGCGACGCCCTGCCCTACCTGCATGCCATGCACGCCATGGCCGGGACAGGCGGTATGTTGCCCGAACAGGTCTGGGATCAGAACGCCATCCCGGAGAGACAACTCCAGCCCGGCCGCCCCTCCGGCTCCGCCATGCCCCTGGCCTGGGCGCACGGAGAATTCGTCAAGCTGGCGGTTTCACACGAATCGGGCCAGATCTTCGATCGGCCCAAGGCCGTGTGGGAGCGTTATCATGGCGAAAGGCCGGAGCCCGGCATCATCTCCTGGAGCCCCGCCGCGCCCATCCACCGGCTGGAAGCGGGCAAAGCACTCTTGATGCTGTACCCACAGGCCGTGATTCTTCGACTGGGATTCGACGGTTGGCACGGTATTGAGGAGCGCGAGAGCCAGCCTGTCGGACTCGGCCTGCACGGAATCAATTTGGGCGTTGAAACGCTTCACCAGGCTGGAAGCCTGGAGTTCTCATGGCGTTGGAAAGACACCGGCGCCTGGATAGGAACGGACTTTCGGGTGCTGATTGCAAGGGAGTGATCCCGCAACCCCGTTATACCCCGGAAATCTGTCGGTGCAGGGCCATCAGCGATGGACCTCCTGGCCACTGGGCAAGTTTTCCAGGACCCGGATGGCATCCAACTGGAAATCACCAACTACCGGCAGGAGCGCCGCGACCGCTATGACAACTGGCCGCAAGCGGTAGCCGGATATTTGACTCGGCGAGTGTTGATCGTCTGTTTTTACGGGATGTCTCAACCGCACACCTGCCACCGACGCGGGGATCCGGCAATAACCCGGCCAGTACCTGCACGCCCCGCTAACCTTCCGACCGCAGTTCGTTGCCAACAGCTGCGGCAATCTCATCGGCAAGCTCGGGGTCCTGCACCGCCCTCGCCAGCGTGACCCCACCGATCAACAAGGCGATATCTCTCCATGCCTGCTGGGCCGCCACGTGGTTTTCCTTGCCCTCCAAACCCTCGACAAAAGCCTTGTGTGCCTTCAGCAATTCGCGTTGAAATGCCTCCCGCGTAGCCGTATCGGCACGAGCCACTTCCGTGCTGAGGCTTTGCAGCGCGCAGCTCTCACCGAGTTCGGCGCAACGCTTTTCACCCAAATAGAAGCTCGCGAACTGTGCCAACCAGGCCCCGCCGTATTGTTCCTGGAACTGTTCCACCGCCGCCCGAAACTCGCCCACACCAATCTCGACGGATGTCCTGAATGCCTCGGCTTTGGAACCAAAATGCTTGTAAAAGGCCCCGGAAGTCACCCCGGCTTCGCTTGCCAGGCCATCGACACCGGCCCCGGCAAAGCCTTGTCGGCGAAACAGCCGGTGCGCTGCCTCCAACATCCGCTTACGCGTCGCCTCTTTTTGCGCGGGATCGTATCGCATTCGTCTTCCTCGAATTTAACACCGTGTTTGACAGTGTAATTGACAGGGTAACGCCTGCAATCCGTCTTAAGATATCGATCTGGATCTTTGACGAAACGGACTTACCCTGGCTACAAAAACAAGCAGGACTTCGCCGTCCTGGAAGCAGCCTACCACCACGGCAATGCCGACGGACATCTTGCCGTTGGCGTTGAGGATTGCCGCCGCACCTGCACGCAGATACACAAGAACGGCAGGAAAATCATTCGAAAGGCCACCCTGCTGTAAGGAGGAAGAGAGTGACAGCCTCCGTCAGAGTCCCGGACGGGGTTAACGGATCGAGCTGGTTGAACGCCCCACCGACCGGTTTTGAGGCAACCTGTAGGTGAGAGCCAGCACGTTACCAAAGGTAACAAAAGCTGCTAGGCTTTTGTTATGCCTTTGGAAAGCAAATCTGTCGGTTCCGGCCTCGATCGGCTGGTGTTGTTGCTGCTGTTCGCCCTGGTGCTACTGGCATCGCCCGTGGTGCAGTGGTGGGCGACAGATCACAGCCCCTGGCTGCTGCCGTTCGGTATCTGGGGACTGATCATTCTGCTGGGGGCGGTGGTGCAACGGCGCCTGGATCGTCGTGACCATTGATCTCCCGTTGCTGTTCCTGGCGGCACTGGCCTATCTGTCGGTGTTGTTTCTGGTCGCCCTGCTGGCCGATCGCGGCCATCTGCCCCCCTGGATCTCCCACCACCCGCTCACCTATGTGCTCTCCCTGGGTGTCTATGCCACCACCTGGAGCTACTACGGCAGCGTCGGTTTTGCCGCCAGCCAGGGCTACAACTACCTGACCATTTATCTGGGCGTGACCATCGCCTTCCTGCTGGCGCCGGTCTTGCTGATGCCCCTGCTGCGCCTGGTACGGGAATATCAGCTCACCTCGTTGGCTGACCTGTTTGCGTTTCGCTTTCGCAGTCACACCGCCGGTATTCTGGTTACCGTGTTCATGCTGGTGGGCACCCTGCCCTACCTGGCCCTGCAGATACGTGCAGTGGCCGGCTCGGCTCAAGTGCTCACCCAACAGACCTCCCCGCAACTGATCGCCCTGGGCTTCTGCGTCACGGTAAGCCTGTTCGCCATGCTGTTCGGGGCACGGCATATCTCTCCCCGCGAAAAGCACGAGGGACTGGTGGTCGCCATCGCCTTCGAATCTCTGGTCAAGCTGCTGGCGCTTTTGGCCGTGGGCTTGTTCGCCGTGTTCGGCGTATTCGGTAGCCCGGTGGGTCTGTCGAACTGGCTGGATACCCACCCGGAGGCACTGCAACGGCTTTATGAACCGGTGCGGGAAGGACCGTGGTTAACGCTCACCTTCCTGGCCTTCGGGGCAGCCTTTCTGCTACCGCGGCAGTTCCACATGGCCTTCGCCGAAAACCTCAATCCCCGCGCCCTGAACATCGCCAGCTGGGGTTTTCCTCTCTACCTGCTGCTGTTGAATCTGGCCATTCCCCCGATCCTGTGGGCGGGCAACCACCTCCAATTATCCACCGGGGCTGACTTTTACGTACTGGGCATCACCCTTCAAGGCGCCCCCTCCTGGCTGCCGGTGCTGGTGTTCATCGGCGGCATCTCGGCGGCCAGCGCCATGATGATCGTCACCACCCTGGCATTGTCCTCCATGTGCCTGAACCACCTGTTGTTGCCCGCCCGTTACCCGGATATTCAGGTGGACCTCTACCGCTGGCTGCTGTGGGGGCGCCGCATACTGATCGGGGTGATCGTGGGCGCCGGCTATGCGTTCTTCAACATCCTGGAACAACGCCAGGGTCTGGTGCAATTGGGGTTGATCTCCTTCATCGCCATCATACAGTTTCTGCCTGGGGTAATCGGGGTGCTTTACTGGCCCAGGGCTACCCGATGGGGCTTCATCGCCGGCCTGTTAGGCGGAATGGCGGTGTGGGCTGCCACCTTGTTGGTTCCGCTGCTAGCCCGCGCCGGGCTGACCGAATCCCACCCGGAAGTGGATGCCCTGCAAGCGGCCAGCAGCATGGACCAATGGGGTTTCGCGACCTTTCTTTCGCTGTTGGTCAATGGCGGCGCTTTCGCCCTGATCTCCCTGCTGACAAAACAGAGCCCGGAGGAGCGGCAAGCCGCCGGGGCCTGTTGCAGCGAGGGGCTGCAACTGCCCCGCGGCACGGTTTCCGCGGTATCGGCTGCGCAGTTCGAATCACATTTGGGGGGCGTATTGGGGAAGGACGCGGCAGCCACGGAGGTCAGCCGCGCACTGGACGACCTTGGCCTGAGCTACGACGAGTCCCGTCCATCGGAATTGCACCGCCTGCGCGAGCGCCTGGAGCGAAATCTCTCCGGCCTGATAGGTCCTCAACTGGCGCACATCATCATGGAACAACCCCAGGGACCCGCTCCGGCGGTACACATCGCCCTTGGAGACACCGTGCGCTATATGGAGGAGCGCCTGGAGGTGTCGCGCAACCGTTTGCAGGGCCTTGCCGGGGAGCTGGACGCGCTAAGGCGTTATCACCGCCAGATGCTGATGGAACTGCCTCTGCCGGTCTGCTCGTTGGGGGCCGATGGCGAGGTCGTGATTTGGAATCTCGCCATGGAGCGGCTGTCCGGCGTACCGCGACGCGACGCGGTGGGCCGCAATCCTCGGACTCTGGCCTCGCCCTGGGGAGCCGTGATCGCCGAATTCGCCGAACGCAGGGATGCGCACCTGCACAAGTACCGCATGGAAACCGCGGACGGCATCCACTGGTTGAACCTGCACAAGGCCGCGATCGACCTGCAACGTGCCGACAGCGCCCTGGTGCCCGCCGGCCAGATCATCATCATCGAGGACCTCACCGATCTGCAAAACCTGGAGGCCGAGCTGGCCCATGCCGAACGCTTGGCCTCCATCGGCCGGCTGGCGGCGGGGGTAGCGCACGAGGTGGGCAATCCGGTGACCGGTATCGCCTGTCTGGCACAAAACCTGCGCGATGAGGACGATCCGCAGGTGATACGCGACAGCATCCATCAGATCCTCGAGCAAACCAAACGCATCAGCAATATCGTGCAATCGCTGATGACCTTCAGCCACGGTGGCGGCCAGGGCGGCCACAACGAGCGACTGAACCTCTGCACGGTGGTGGACGAGGCCATCCGCTTGGTGGGACTGGGACGCAGCCGGCGCGAAGTAGGCATTCGCAACCTCTGCTCGAGTGCACTGCCGATGAATGGCAACCGGCCGCAGCTGATACAGGTGCTGGTTAATCTGCTCAACAACGCCCTGGACGCCTCCCAACCCGGCGATGAGGTGCTGATTCACGGCGTGCACCAGGAGCGGCATCTGCTTCTGGATGTGGTGGACCAGGGAAGCGGCATTCCCGAGTCCCTGAGAAAACGGGTGTTCGAGCCGTTTTTCACCACTAAGGAGCCGGGGGCCGGCACCGGTCTGGGCCTGCCCATCGTCTATCGCATCGTTCACGAACACGGCGGCAACATTGAACTGGAAAGCGCCAATCCGGGCGTACGGGTAATCCTGCGATTTCCCGCCGCTATCGAACAACCCATCCTGGAATCGGTGGAACCATGAGCCATATCCTGATCCTGGAAGACGAACACGTGATCCGCTCCGCCCTGCGGCGCCTGCTGGAACGCAAAGGCTACACGGTTGCCGAGGCCGGCAGCGTGGCAGAGGCGCGCAAACAACAGGACCTGAAGGGATTTGACCTGATACTCACGGACCTGCGCCTGCCCGGCGCCCCCGGCACCGATATCATCCGCTTCGTGGGCGATACGCCGGTGCTGATCATGACCAGCTACGCCAGTGTGCGCTCGGCGGTGGAATCCATGCAAAGCGGTGCCGCGGACTATATCGCCAAACCCTTCGATCACGATGAACTCTTGATCATGGTGGAAAAACTGATTCGCCAGAGCCGCCTGTCGCGCCAGAACACGGCCTTGAAGTCGGACCTGCAACGGGAGTACCCGGTAGCGGGCATGATCGGCTGCTGTCAGTCCATGCAGCAGGTGTTCGACCGCATCACCCGGGTCGCGCCCACCGACACCACGGTGCTCATCCTGGGCGAATCCGGCACCGGCAAGGAACTGGTGGCCCGGGCACTGCACGAGAAGAGCCGGCGTCGGGACGCACCCCTGATCGCGGTCAACTGCGCCTCCATTCCCGAGACCCTGATCGAGTCGGAGCTTTTCGGCCACGAGAAAGGGGCGTTCACCGGCGCCTCAGAAACCCGCCGTGGCATGGTGGAATCGGCCGATGGCGGGACCTTGTTCCTCGACGAGATCGGCGAACTGCCCCTCACCGCCCAGGCCAAACTGCTACGGG
Organism: Chromatiales bacterium; assembly: GCA_020445565.1. GTDB lineage: Bacteria > Pseudomonadota > Gammaproteobacteria > JAGRCI01 > JAGRCI01 > JAGRGI01. Next base: position 16,715 of record JAGRGI010000106.1, on the reverse strand, counting down.
TGCTGCAAGATGGGGAGATCCGCCGGGTGGGTGCCGCCATGACCCGCAAGGTGGACGTGCGCCTGCTCGCCGCCACCCATCGCGATCTCCAACGGCATGTGAATGAGGGCCTGTTTCGCAGCGATCTCTATTTCCGCCTGCGCGTCATGGAGGTTCACCTGCCGCCCCTGCGCCAGCGTGGCGACGACCTGCTGGAGCTGGCCAACTACCTGTTGGAGAAGACCTGTCAACGCCTCAACCGCAGCCGCATGCATTTCGGAAACGAGGCCGTCGACGCCATGCGCACCTATGCCTGGCCGGGTAACGTTCGGGAACTGGAAAATGCCATAGAACGGGCGGTGATACTCAGCGACAGCGACGAAATCAGCGCCGAGCTGCTGGCCATCGAAAGCGGCCACAGCGAGCCATCCCCGGCCATGCCGGATCTGTCCCTGGAGGAGTATTTTCGCGCTTTCGTGCTCGACAACCAGGATCGCCTCACGGAAACCGAGTTGGCAAAACGGCTCGGTATCAGTCGCAAGGCCCTATGGGAACGGCGCCAGCGATTCGGCCTGCCACGAACCAACCGCCGTGCGTGAACGATTCAATGGCTGGCGCCGAATCTCGCGTGGACCGCACGCGAACCCATAAACGCTCTCCGAGGCCAGATAAAAACCCACGCCCCAACCGGGATTCAACGCGACCAAGCCCCGCGACGATGACCTGACGAGCAGACAGCGGGCTGTGCGGCCCCGCCTGCAAACTATCGCTTGCCCCGGTTTTCTTCCTTCGCCCTACCGGTCGCCAGATTCCGAAAAGCCTCGGACATTCGGCTGGAGCCGGAAAACTCAATGAGCTTCTGTGCAACCTCGGTAACCTGCTGAAGGTTGCCACTGAGAATCACGCCCCCCATTTCCAGATAGGCCCCTTGAAAAGCCAGGGAACGATCAACAGGATCAGCCATAGGTCGGTTGACGATCACCTTCAATTCGTCGACGCCGTCCGGGATTTTCTCGCAGCCACCGCCAGGAGAGATGAATGCCAAAAAGCCATCCACATCGTCGAAGGCGATGCTTTCCTCGGTAATATCGCCATCCGCACCGCCACGGAATTCCACGCTGAGAATCGGATGCATCGGTTTGACCTCCCAGTAGTTCTTATTGACCAAGCCACTGCCGACACGCCAACCCTCTCACAGAAGAGGCAACCACAACCGGCCACGGCGCAAATCGTCGGCAATGAAACATAACCCCAGCACTATGCCACATCGTCACACGGGCGCATTGACCCAAATAGCCGCGACGACATTTGGCCGCCAACAAATCACATCACTGGCGTCAGGCGGCAAGATCCCGCCGCCCGCGCGATGGCCAAAAGCTACACAGAGCAACATAATAATCAATTTTATCAAATAGTTAAACGATAACTATCGATACGGGTTCGAATTTTGCAGGTGCATGATCAAGCAAACCCCATCGCCACAGGGACAAGGCCACTACGAGGTACCGCGCCATGATTCCCGCACTTTGGACCGCCAAAACCGGCCTGGAAGCACAGCAGAACCGGCTGTCCGTGGTCTCCAACAACCTGGCCAACGTCAACACCAGCGGTTTCAAGCGTGACCGCGCCGTGTTCGAGGACCTGCTCTACCAGAACGTCCGCCAAGTGGGCGCCAACAACACCCAGGAGACGGAACTGCCCTCCGGTCTGCAATTGGGCACCGGGGTTCGCATCTCCGCCACCGAAAAGCTCCATACCCAGGGCAATATCATCCAGACCAACAACGCCCTGGATGTTGCCATTCAGGGGCGCGGCTTTCTGCAAATACTCCAACCGGACGGCACCATCGCCTACACCCGCGACGGCACCTTCCAGCTCAATGCCGACGGGGTGATCGTCACCTCCAACGGCGACCCGCTGGAACCGGCTATCACCGTGCCCCAGGACGCCATCAGCGTCACCATCGGTTCCGACGGTATCGTCACCGCCCTGCAGGCCAGCAACATCGCGCCCACCCAGTTGGGCAACATCGATCTGGCGGATTTCGTCAACCCCACCGGCCTACAGGCCATCGGCGGCAATCTGTATCGCGAGACCACCGCCAGCGGCGCCCCGATCATCGGTACACCCGGCCTGGATGGGCGCGGCACCTTGGTACAGAACGCCGTGGAATCGTCCAACGTCAACGTGGTGGAGGAACTGGTCAACATGATCGAGACGCAGCGCTCCTACGAGATGAACTCCAAGGCCATCTCCACCACCGACGAAATGCTCCAGTTCGTCACCCAGAACCTCTGATGAGCGAGGGCTGAGGACATGATCCGCTATCTGTCATCCATCGCCGTCCTGCTGTCGTTGCTGGCCAGCGGCTGCGCCAACAGCCCGCCGGTGCGCGACCCGGAATTCGCCACCGTGGAACCGGACCTGATGGTGGCACCGCAACCAAACAACGGCGCGATCTTCCAGGCCGGTTTCGAGATGTCCCTGTTCGAAGATCTGCGCGCCCGCCGGGTGGGGGATATTCTGAACATCACCCTGGAGGAAAAGACCGAGGCGGACAAGGCGGCGGCTGCCGACCTGAGCAAATCAAACAGCAACTCCATCGACAATCCCATCCTGCTGGGCTCCGCCCTGAGCTTCAACCGGCCGCGCTTCGACGCCAACGGCAATACCCTGGGCTTTACCCTGGGCTCTGACCACAGCTTCTCCGGCGATGCCAGTGCCACCCAGAGCAATGAATTGTCCGGCACGATCGCCGTGACGGTGGTGGAGGTCCTGCCCAACGGCAACCTGCGCGTGCGTGGCGAGAAACGCATCTCCATCAACACCGGCAATGAGTATGTACGCATCTCCGGCATCGTGCGTCCGAGCGACGTGGGGCCGGACAACACGGTCTCCTCCATCAAGGTCGCCGACGCCACCATTCAGTACATCGGCGACGGCCCTCTGGCGGACGCCAGCAAGATCGGCTGGCTGGCCCGGTTCTTCGTCAGCGCCTTCCTGCCCTTCTAGGGGTCAGCAACAATCATGAACATCAAAACCTTACTCCTGATTCTGCTGTTTTCGGCCAACTTGGCCGCCGCGGAAAACGAGCGAGTGAAGGACATCGCCGACGTAGCCGGCGTGCGCTCCAACCAATTGGTGGGCTATGGCCTGGTGGTCGGCCTGGACGGCAGCGGCGACAAAAACCCCTTCACCGAGCAGAGCACCCGCAACATGCTTACCCAGTTGGGTATTACGGTGCCGGCGGGTACCAAACTGGACGCAGCCAACGTCGCCGCCGTGATGCTGACCACCGATCTGCCGCCATTTGCCAAACCGGGCCAGAAGATCGACGTGACGGTCTCCTCCGTCGGCAAGGCCAAAAGCCTGCGCGGCGGTACCCTGCTGATGACCCCGCTGAAGGGCGCCGATGGCAAGGTCTACGCCATCGCCCAGGGCAATCTGGTGGTGGGCGGACTCACTGCCGGCGGCGCCGACGGCTCGCGCATCACCGTCAACATCCCCAGTGCCGGGCGTATTCCGGGCGGCGCCACGGTGGAACGGGCCGTGCCCAGTCCCTTCACCGATAGTGACAGCCTCGTACTGAATCTCCACACACCCGATTTCACCACCGCCAACCGTCTGGCCGAATCCATCAACCGCACCCTCGGCCCCGGCACCGCCGCGGCCCTGGACGGCTCATCGGTCAAGGTTCGCGCTCCCAGGGACAGCAATCAGAAGGTCGCTTTCATGTCGGTGCTGGAAAACCTCACGGTAGAACCCGGCGAGGCACCGGCGCGCATCATCATCAACTCGCGCACCGGCACCGTGGTGATCAACCGTCATGTCACCGTCACCCCGGCGGCGGTCTCCCACGGCAATCTCACCGTCACCATCAGCGAGAACCCGGAAATCAGCCAGCCCAATGCCCTGGCCGGCGGCCAGACCGCCATTGTCCCGCGCACCGACGTGGAAGTGGCCGAAGACGCCAACCGCATGTTCCTGTTCGACCCCGGCGTGGGTCTGGACCAGATTGTGCGCGCGGTAAACCAGGTGGGCGCCGCCCCCAGCGACCTGGTCGCCATCCTTGAAGCCCTCAAACAGGCCGGCGCCCTGCGGGCGGAACTGATCGTGATCTGATATGAGCACCGCCGTCGACAGCGCCGACATCTACACGGACTTCAGCGGTCTGGCACGGTTGCGTCGGCAGGCGCAAACCGACTCGCGCAAGGCCCTGGGCGAGGTGGCGCGCCAGTTCGAGGCGGTGCTGTTGCAACAAACCATGAAGGCCATGCGTCAGGCCGTGGTCCGCGACGACCTTTTGAACAGCAACCGAATGCAGTTCTACGAAGACATGTACGACCAGCAACTGGCCCTGCACCTGAGCAAGACCGACAGCCTGGGCTTCGCCAAGATTCTCATGCGCCAATTGGGCGGCGAAGAGGAAAACGCCATCCCGGACGGTCGGGACATGGCCGACTATCGCTCCCGCGCCCTGCCCCGCCGTCCTGTGGAGCCGCCCGAAGCAATTCCCATTTCCGAACCGCAGAGCACAGCCGAACTTGCCGCCGCCCCAACCCACGAGAAGCTGGCCGAAATCCCGATTCCTGTGTTGGAACCGGCCGACCAGCCGATCAATCTGCACTCCCTGCGCGGCCCGGAGGATTTTCTCAGCCGCCTGTGGACGGCCGCCGAACCCGCGGCGCGTGAACTGGGTGTGGACCCGGCCGTGCTGCTGGCACAGGCGGCACTGGAAACCGGCTGGGGCCGCAAGGTGATCCAACACCCGGACAACGGCAGCAGCAACAACCTGTTCGGCATCAAGACCGGCAAGCGTTGGAGCGGCGACAGCGTCACCGTGGCCTCGCTGGAATACGAGTCCGGGCAGCCGGTTCACCGCCGTTCGGCGTTCCGTGCCTATGCGGATGTGGCCGAGAGCTTCGCCGACTACGCCCGTTTCATCCAAGGCAACCAGCGCTACGCCCCAGCCCTGCAAGCCGACGATGCCGAGGGATACCTGCGCGGCTTGCAACAGGCCGGCTATGCCACCGACCCCCGCTACGCTGACAAGATTCTCGACATATTGCGTCGCCCATCCTTCCAGGCCCAGGTTGAACAGCTCCGCTCCGGCTCCCTGGCCGACAACGATGCGCCGTCCGTGATTGAGGAAGCAGGCTCATGAGCAACTTCATCGGTATCGGCCTCACCGGCTTGCAGGCCTTTCAGCGCTCGCTCACCACCACCAGTCACAACATCGCCAACGTCAACACCGAGGGCTACAGCCGCCAACGGGTGGAACTCACCAATCTGGAGGGGCGTTTCACCGGCGGCGGTTACCTGGGCAGCGGCGTGCGCACAGAAACCGTTCAGCGCCTGTTCGACGATTTTCTCAACCGCGAGGTGCGCGGCAGCACCTCGGCGGCGGCTCAGCTCACTGTGTTCCACGAGTTCGCCGCCCAGGTGGACAACCGCCTGGCGGACCCGGCCACCGGCCTGGCGCCTGGTTTGCAGGAATTCTTCAACGCCGTACAGGCGTTGGCCGACGATCCCAGCTCCATTCCGGCCCGGCAACTGCTGGTGTCCAATGCGGACATCCTGGTCGACCGTTTCCACGCCCTCGACAACAGCCTGCAAACGCTGGACATCCGCATCAATCAGGAGGTCGGCCTGCAAGTGGGCAACATCAACGCCCTGGCACGCTCCATCGCCGATCTCAATGTCGGTATCCAGCGCGCCCGCGCCCAGGGCACGGGCCAGGAACCCAACGACCTCCTGGACCAGCGCGACCAGGCCATCACGGACCTGGCTGAAATCGTCGGCGTCAGCGTGATTCCCCAGGATGACGGAGCCTACAACGTTTTCATCGGCAATGGTCAGGCCCTGGTGCTGGGCGACCGCACCGTCAATCTGAGCGCCGAACCCGGCCGTTTCGACGCCCGCCGCGTGGAAGTAACCGCCAACGGTATCCGCGTCACTGCCGCTCTGGTCGGCGGCCGAATCGGCGGGTTACTGGACTTTCGCAATGAAATTCTCGACCCGGCTGTCAATTCCCTGGGCCGGGTGGCCATGGGACTGGCGGCCGACTTCAACGCCCAGCACAAACTGGGCCTGGACCTGGACGGCAACCTGGGCTCTGACTTCTTCGTGGAACCCTCAGCCGAGACCCTGGCCGCCAACACCAACACCGGGATCGGCACCGTCACAGCGGCAATCACCGATACCAATGCACTGAGCACCAGCGATTACGAACTGCGTTTCGACGGCGGCACCGCCTACACCCTCACCCGGCTCAGCGACCGGCAAACCTTTGCCGTCGACACTACCGTGCCTGCCAGCCTGGCAGTGGACGGTTTCACCATGACCATCGGCGCCGGCGCGGCCGTGGGCGACACCTTCCAGATTCGCCCCACCCGCCAGGGCGCGGCGGAGATCGATCGCAGCCTCGTGGACCTGCGCCGCATCGCCGCCGCCGGCGCCCTGCGAGCCAACGAGGCCCTGAACGCCAACGGCCTGCCCACCAACACCGGCAGTGGCGCCATCACGCAGCCGACAAACGCCACCGACACCGCCCTTCCCCTGGCGGGCAACATCACCCTGACCTTCGATCCCAACGCCCTGGGTGCCGGTGTACCGGGCTTCATCGTTGCCGGCGGTCCCGGCGGAACCCTGGCCTATGACCCGGCCACCGAATCCGATGGCAAGAGCTTCAACTTCCCGGGCTTCGGCGATATGAGCTTCACGATTTCCGGCGTACCGGGCGCTGGAGATTCTTTCGTCATCGGCAACAACACCAACGCCATCAGCGACAACCGCAACATGCTGGCGCTGGCCGGTTTACAAGTGGCCAACCGCCTCGCAGGCAACACCGCCAACTACGAGGCCGCCTACGGCCAACTGGTCTCCAGCGTCGGCAGCCGTACCAACCAGGCGGACATCAACCGCGCTGCCCAGGAGGGCCTGCTCAACCAGGCCAAACAGGCCCAGCAGACCGTCTCCGGCGTAAGCCTGGACGAAGAGGCCGCCAACCTTGTGCGCTTCCAGCAGGCTTATCAGGCCAGTGCCCAGGTAGTGAGCGTCGCCAACACCCTGTTCAGCTCGCTGTTGAACGCCGTGGGCTAGTCCGATGCGTATCTCCAACAAACTGTTCCAGGACCAAAGCATCAACGCCCTGCTGGACCGCCAGGTCAAGCTCAGCAAAACCGAGCTGCAACTGGCCACCGGACGGCGCGTGCTCACCCCGGCGGACGATCCGGTCTCTTCCGCCCTGGCCCTGAGTCTGCGCGAGACCCAGCAGATCACCGAACAACACCAGCTCAACGCCGAGGCCGCCAAGGCCCGCCTGGGCATCGAAGACGAAACCCTGGCCGGCGCCGTCAACCTGCTGCAACGCATCCGCGAACTGGCGGTGCAGGCCACCAGCGACACCTACAGCCCCGCCGACCGCCAGGCCATCGCACTTGAAGTGCGCGAACGCCTCAACGAACTCGTCGGTCTGGCCAACACCAAAGACGCCAACGGCGAATACATATTCGCCGGTTACCAGGGCACCACCCGCCCCTTTAACGAAACCGCCCCCGGCGTATTCGCCTACGCCGGCGACGACGGCCAACGCGAACTGCAAATCGGCCCCGAACGCCGCATCGCCGTCGGCGACTCGGGCCTGGACGTCTTCATGGACGTACAAACCGGCGCCGGCACCACCCAGGACATCTTCACCACTATTTCCAATTTCACTGACGCCCTGAACACCAACACCCAGACCAACGCCGTCCTCGCCGACCTGGACCTGGGGCTGGAAAATTTCCTCAACACTCAGGCCAAGATCGGCACCCGGCTGAACGCCATCGACAGCCAGAAGGAAGTCAACGAAGGCGCCAACGTGCAACTCCAGCAAACACTTTCCAATCTGGAAGACTTGGATTACGCCAAGGCTGTGAGCGACCTGAATCTGGATTTGGTGGGACTGGAAGCGGCTCAACAGGCTTATATACGGGTGCAGAATTTATCGTTGTTTAATTTCTTGTGAAGGCTGGAGAGATAGAGCTCTTGTCCCGCTTCAGTCGAAATTGGAATTTTGAATCGCCCCACTGAATCCTGATCGCATGGCACTATCGAGATCCTGATTTAACGCGAATTAATCTTGACAAATATCACCCAAAGCAGGTAAACGATCGCTTCCTCCAGCCCAACAAGGCACAGGTCAACGGTAACATGCGATACAATTCCTATAAGGAGAGGAGCCCCCGAGTTTAATTGCGAGCGACGTAGTTTAACCGACATTTATCCATCATGCTCACGCACGAGAGATCAATGCTTAGTAGTTAGCCCTAAAAAGGAAAGCGGAGTGAATCTGAGAAACAGAGCATGGCGGTATGTGACAGTTGTTATTGTCGTTCTTATCATATTCAACCCAGAAACGATCGAACTCGCGCTGTTTATCGATGCTGTTGGACTTGAATTATTTCTCATTCTTCTCGAAGTTCAGGTGCTGGCAATAATTGGCACATTCCTCAGCAACAGAATCAAGCCGGCCATATCGGGAATGAAAAATATTTTAGAGAGCGCCCTTCTGGAAGTTTCAATAAAGAAGGCGAAAGAAAGGGTTGAGCATCTTTTTATTTCCGTGTCAATTGAAGCAACTCTCATGCGTCTACTAGTAATTTTTCCAGTAATTGGTGAGGTGTTCGGGATGTAACCGTGAAAGACCTAGTATCAAGCTGTTCCAGCGGACACCGAAGCTCCGCGGCTATTTGCGAATGCCTACGGCATTGTTACGCAAATAGCCGCTTCGTGTTCGACACCGCTGACATCCGGACGCCCAGATACGGCATGCAGGCGAACAAACCGGGGCCGATGTTCACGGCAGGCAACCATTCACCACGAAGATCAACGCCCAAGTCGATAACCGTGTCACCGACACATCAGCAACGCACATCAAAATCAAGCGGTTCGCTATAATACTCGATTTGCGGAAAAGGTTTGTAAAATTGATGTAACAATGCCGCCCATTGCTGATACCCGGCTGACCCTCTAAACCCCTTCGTATGATCCTCAAGATGCACCCACCTGACCAGCAGAAGATACTTCGATGAGTCGCCTATACAGTGCCGTAGTTCATGACCGATATAGCCTTGCGCTGCCTGGATAAATTCGCCCGCTTTCGAGAACGCGGCCTCGAAGCGCGCCTCTTCCCCTGATTTCACATTGAGTACCGCAACTTCCAAAATCATTTCATCATCTTCCAATTAATCTTAAGGTACAGCGCACTGCCGCCACTAGCTTAGGGATAATCCTGCCGCATAGACCGCACAACAACATCGCATAGATGAATGTGAGGCGGCAGACTGACAATAGCTGTATCAGATCAGCCACATTCCCTCTGTGTCAAACTAAGCACTGGACACTCGCCTGAAGTAACGCCTCTTGCAGACCACCATCAACTGCATCTCCAGCCACGCCACAAAGTGAGCTACCAAATTCCTGCTCGAAACAGGCCAATTTGGCCTTGTTTCCACTACTACCCACAACCATATTCTGCTTCAATGAAGCGCCTTGCCGTCGCTTCCCCGACACCAGACGCAGCCCCAGTTATCACAGCAACGCTCAATAACTCAGTCAACATGGTGGTTCACCTTAAGGGAACCTCGAATAACGCCGAAAATGGCTGTCTGCTGATGTGAGCAGGGAATTTCGTTCACTTGCCGCCGAAGTCGGTCGACGAACCCGTGGTCCTGTCGATGCATGAATGGCTCGCTGGGGACATTGGAGCACCCATGGGATACCCTCACCCGGCCAGCCAGACCAGTCGGCGCAGGTTGTACACCAGATTCATCAGCCCGATCTTGACCTCGGCCCGAGCGGTACCGATGGTTCGTATCAACCGGTTTGCCTGCTGGGCAAATACGTGTTCGACCCGCGCCCGGACCTTCGAACGCTTGCGATTGGCCTCCTGCTCCCGCTCATTTAAGGCCCGCTTGCGACTGCCCTTGCGGTGGATGTGGCTTCGGTAGTTCGCCGATGGCAGAGCTTGCTCTCGCTTCTTGTCGCGATAGGCTGCGTCCGCCCAAACCGAGCCGTTGGTGTTGTTCGGATCGAGAAGTTCCTCGAACACCTGGCTGTCATGCACGCTCGCCGAACTGACCGCGTAACGGCGGATTACCTTGTGCTCGTTGTCGATGCTGATGTGGTTCTTGTACCCGTAGTGGCTCTTGCCGTGCTTCTTGGTCCAGCGGGCATCGACGTCCTTCTGGCGCCGTTTGGCTTCGCTCCAGTCCTCGGGCGTTTCGCCTGCCTTGATCCGGGCATTCTCATCGCGGCTGTTGCGCTGCCTGGGGGCGGGGACGATGGCCGCATCGACGATCTGGCCCTTGCGGGCCGTGAAGCCAGCCGCGTCAATCTGGACCAACACCTCGGCAAACAACTGATCGACCAATTCCAACTTCTTCAGCCGCTCACGAAATACCCAGATCGTCTTGGCATCGGGCACCTTGCCCTCCGGGCTCAGGCCAAGAAAACGGCAGAAGCTGTAACGATCCCGTATCTGGTATTCGGTCTGATCATCGGAGAGGTTGTAGAAGTGCTGGAGCACCAGGACTTTGAACATCAGCACCAGATCATAGGGTGGGCGCCCACCCTTACGTGGATCACTGTCCTTGTAAATCAGCTTCAGCAGCTCGCGAAAACCTTCCCACTGGATCGTCCGCTCCAGTTTGGGAAGCGGATCGCCAAGACGTTCCAGCAGCTCAAGACGGTCCTGGTGGTCAAAGAAGCTCGATTGCATGGCCTTTCCAAATGGTCGCGTTCACCACAATGCCATTATCGCCGATCAGAGGGGTTTTTAGAGGCTCCCTTAAGTTCCTTGTCTAAAGACGTTCGGCAGGTCTCTCGACCAGCTCAATCTGATAATCATCCGGATCCTTTACAAAAGCGATGATCTCACCAAGACCATCCATCAAAGTGGGGCCGTAGGTGACTTTTCCACCCCGTTCTGCAACCGTTGCGCACGCGCGTTCGCAGTTATCGACCCCAATGGCAATATGGCCATAGGCGTTACCTTTATCGTAATGTGTAACACCATAGTTAAAAGTCAGCTCAAGAACACAGGTATCGACCTCTTCGCCGTAACCCAGGAATGTCAATGAATATTTTTCCTCAGCATGTTCATAGGTACGCAGAATCCGCATTCCCATCACATTGGTATAAAATTCTACGGAGCGCTGCATATCTCCAACTCTCAGCATAGTGTGCAACATTCTTGATTTATTCATACTCGCTCCTCTTAATATATAGCGGGGAGTCCATTTGTCGACTTGCTTCTTCGGAGACGCTAGCATCAAATACCCGCGTAGAGTACGCCGCATTGAGTCGTTTCGCCGTTTTTGGGAAGTCGTCTATAGCAAACTGATGGGCATGATCCAACGAGTCAAAAACATCGATACCTCCGAGCGTATGCGTGTGCAGGCCGCTAAGCCAAGTCTTCGCCAGCAAACCCGGTTGTCGCTTCAACACCGGATTGCGTTTGCGCCATGGCGCTTTCGTGAATGGCACGCTGATTTGCACTTCGGTATATACGAATGCACCAGGTCTTTCCTTCAGCTCGACACCGAAGTATGGCGAACCAAGATCATAACTGGCCTCTGCTGTCGCTGTAGCGTCGAAGACACGTGAAGTTTGCGCAACCCCCAATTTTCTCCCTGTCGCCAGAAAATAGCCCGTCACAAACCGCTGTGCATTTTCGATGCTATCGAATGCATAGAATCCCCCAAACGAGTCATTTCCACCCCCCGCAAGCCATGTCATATTAAGGAGACCCTGCTGCCTCCGCAGCTCGCTATTAATCCGGCGCCAAGGTGTAAGATGGAATGGAATCGAGAGTTGCAGTTCCGTGTAGACGAATGCCTTAGGACTATTCGTATCGAACGCCGGAGCAAGACTTGTTGACTCCTTGGTCTGAGCCGATAGGCTTGAGGCAAATGACAGCCCCCCTGCCGCCAATGTAGTCAATGTTGCCAGACCTGATTTCAGAACATCTCGCCGACTCATCGGGAAAATACTGTCGTCATACTCAGGTTTACTCATGGCAATTGACTACCGAGCGCTTAAGACTACCAACGCAAGCCGTTGTGTAATGCGTTCTTGATGACATTGGTCTATCTGTCTCACGTATCACTTTATCCATATTTTCTTACTCGAGTAACAATCCCCCGGAAAAGCCAGGGGATTTTGGTTTGTGAACCGTTTGAAGCGGCACAGACAAGGGCTTACCAGCCCATGAATTACCTCAAATGAAGGTTACAGCCTCAACTGCGACCGGTCAGCCCGACGATCTTCCATTTCTCGATGCCGGATGTAGCCCGAATGACTGCCGCGTCTCTACCGACTGTCGAGACAAACTCAGCCTGTCCCTTGCACAGCATCTGAGATATCCGGTTCGATCTACTGATCAACCGGCAGCTATCGCCTGACCAAGTTCCTCGTTGGTCATGGCCAAACCGTCGAGATTCCAGGTGCCGTCTTCTGCATAAACACCGTTAGACCAGATACGATCTTTTGATAATCTACCTTCTGAAAGTTCGAATAGAATCTGTGTGGCCTCGGCAAAAAATGCGGTCTGTATTTCACGGGTTGACAGAGCAAACGAAGGTGTCTTGGTCTCAACCCACGCGCCATCAATGGGCATTCCACCGGAAAATGCATGGCCCTTCGGCAAGATATTGAGATGCGTGGTGATATTCGGGGTCATCACCTTATTTCCACTCAATCCGTGATGTTTGAGAAATGCTTCGGTGATCTTTGCTACAGCGGCTGCCTCTTTGCCTGCGGGCAGGACACCTTCGGTTAATGTAATACTGATAGGCATGGGACTCTCCACAATAGGAATAAGCTTGAGCATGAGATAACGACTTCTATCTAAAAGGACCAGGAAAACGGAGGACAAATCCGCCAGCCCATTGATAACGATCGTTATCAGTAGAATAGATAACGACTTCTATCTTGTCAACAGCAAGTTCCTCTCCACATGAGGCGAGCTACTTGCAATACAAACTGCGACCACCAAAGAGACAATCCTGGTAGCCCCTTACGCCTTCCGACGAGAGCAATTCTGCAGAAAAATGGGTATCGCTTGCCTGGCGCCTGGGTACGTCTCCAGCAAGCAAACATTGGTCAGGTGAAATTGCAGGCTGAGTGCGTTTAAAGGAATCCGCTTATCGAATTTGTCTTCAAGACGAGAGGAAGAAGGCGGAGCATCAACGTGCGGCACGGGGATTATCAACTAGCGCCCCCGCACCGCGGTTGGCGTTACAGGATATTGCGCTTACGCAGGAACTCACGGATCTTGCCGACGATGAAGGCGTGCTCTTCTTCCAACGCGAAATGTCCGGTGTCGAGGATGTTATAGTCAATATCCTTCACATCGCGCTTGTAACCTTTGGCACCCGGTTCGGGGAAAAACGCATCATTCCTGCCCCAGACCACAAGCACTGGAGGTTGATTCTCGCGCAAGTATTGTTGCCACTGAGGATACAGTTTCAGATTATTCTGGTAGTCATAGAACAAATCCAAGTGCATACGATGTTGGCCGGGCCGGGACATCTTGAGATAGTCCAGATCCGCGCTGTCGGGGTTGATCGCATCCGGGTTGCGCGTACCGTGGGTGTACTCCCACTTCAGTGCCGGGTAGGAGAAGACATTTTCGATGATGGTTTTTTCCAGTTCCGGGGTCTTACCCTTCCAGTAGTCGAGAACCGGCCCCCAACCAGCCGGGCTGATCCCTTCCTTGTAGGCATTGCCATTCTGGGTGATGATCGCCTGAACCCGCTCCGGGTGTGCGGTGGCGATGCGGAACCCGACTGGAGCGCCATAGTCCTGGATCATCAGGGAATAGCGCTTCAGGCCCCGCTGCTCAAGAAATTGCCCCATGATTTCAGCCAGATGATCGAAGGTGTAGGTGAACGTTTCCGGAGAAGGGAAACTGCTGTTTCCGAAACCGGGATAGTCCGGCGCGATAAGGTAATAGCCGTCTGCCAGTCCTCTCAACACCTCGCGGTACATATGCGATGAGGTGGGAAAGCCATGTAACAGCACCAGTGCCGGCTTGGCTGGGTCACCGGCCTCGCGGTAGAAGATGTCCAACTTACCGACCTTTTCGTACCCGTAACGCACCTGGATCGGGTCAGCAACCGCATATATCGGTTTTACCAACAAAATCAATGATATGGTGAGAATTACGAACTGCAAGTTTTTAGTGAATCGCATCAATTTCGCTCCAATCTGCCTGTACACAATGTCTGCCGAGGCGTGATGATTAGCACCCGGCAATTTGTTAACCGCTATTTACTTCATTTATCGGTTAGCATCGTAGACAGGCAAATCTAACCTGTCAACAGGCAATATAGCGGTTAGCCATGAATACAACCCCAGAATTCATCTTTCTCGGAAACAATACAGCCGTAGATTTCGTCAACACTGAAATCATTCTCAAGGGAGAACTCATCGATCTTCTGCCCACACCTGATGAGTTGGTACGATGGACCCAACGGGCAGGCCTCCAGCTGGATGTCTCAACAACGACGATGGATCACTCGGATATACTGGACTTCAGGAAATCGTTGAGAACACTCTTTAGCGCACGAATCGATAATATAATGGTCCCGGATCACGCTCTGACGGCAGTCAACCATCATCTGATCCGATTCGCTAAACGCGAAGTGTTAGCGGTGAAGGAAGATGAGTATTTCCTGAAACCAGCCGCCACCACACTGAATCCATCAATGCTGTTGGAATACCTGGCCTATGCTGGTGCCACCTTGCTCGCCTCCTCCCAAGCGAATCGGCTGAAGCGGTGCAACAATCCTGATTGCGTGCTGATGTTCGTAGACACCTCACGCAGCCAAAAACGACGATGGTGTAGCATGGAAACCTGTGGCAACCGCGCCAAGGTTTCAACCCACTATAAGAAGCAACGAAGCTGCTGAACATATCTACACAGTAGACACGTAAAAAACCGACCTTCGCTTCCATTCCAAGGAGTATTCATCACCTACTTGGTGTTGTGAAAAATCAGGATACGACAGCCGTTAGTTGCCGAAATCATTCAGGTTAAAATCGCAACTTTTATCATAAGAACATTAAAAATTAATCAAACAAAAGCAGAAAAACCGGCAACAGGAAATTCCTCAGCATGAATTCCCTACTAATGCAGTTATTGCATGCTGCATGGCCTGAAGAGTATTGCCTGGGTTTGACTCATATTGTGCGCGGACAATAGCCCCATCCACAATCAGAGCTATCGCTTCGGCAAGTTTCTTTCGTTCCTCCCCAGGCTCTAATAATTGTTGAATGGCCGTTGCCATATCGTTTTTGTGCAGACGCGTTTTCTCCACAATATCGGGAAACTCACTTCCAAGTTCACTTAGGCTGTTAATAAATGCACAACCTCGAAAGTCTTCCTGACCAAACCATTCAGCCATTGCAGGCACCAGGGCGTTAAGATCCTCACCGTGTCGACTCAGCGCATCGGTAAACCAGGACATCCAGAGCGCGTGCCGGTAATCCAAATATTCACGAATCAGCGAGTTCTTGCTGGGAAAATGACGATAGAAGGTAACTTTGGTGACCTGCGCTTCCGCGATGATTTTGTCAATCCCTGTCGCTCGAATCCCGTGTTGGTAGAAAAGGCGGTGCGCCGTAAGCAAAAGGCGTTCACGGGCAGACGAAGCATTTTTAGTGAGAATGGCGTGCGAGACTTTCATACCTGGATTGTAGACAACTTTGTCTACTTCCGTTAGTCTATGGCTGTAGACAGTTCTGTCTACATATAAATGCGAGGAAAAACATGGACTATAAGCACCCTGTCCCACCGTTTACGGCCGAAACCGCCGCCCAAAAAGTCCGCATGGCCGAAGATGCCTGGAATAGCAGGGACCCTGAACGCGTTGTGTTGGTCTACACGGAGGACACACGCTGGCGCAACCGCGCAGAATTTCCTTCCGGCCGCGAAGAAGTTCGTCTATTCCTGCAACGGAAATGGGCAAAAGAGCTGGACTACCGACTGATCAAGGAATTGTGGAGCTGTACGGACAATCGTATTGCCGTGCGATTCGCCTATGAATGGCACGATGACTCCGCTCAATGGTTTCGCTCCTACGGCAACGAGAATTGGGAGTTTAATGAGCAAGGTTTCATGATGCGTCGATTCGCCAGCATCAATGATCTCCCGATTAAAGAATCTGATCGAAAATATTTTTGGCCCATTGGGCGCCGTCCGGATGAACATCCCGGATTAAGTGAACTGGGGCTTTAACGATAGGGTGGAGTCTGATCTTGCTGTACATAGGGAATTACATCAGACTATTCAAACCTACAATTAAACTGATCGTTTACGCTGCGCCACAGGCGCTCGACAAAGACGGTGTCAACCCACCGACCCTTTCCATCCATGCTGATGCCATTATCCTTCAGGGCGCCAGTGAAATCCTCGCTGGTGAACTGGCTTACCTGATTCGTGCTGAAAATCTCCGGAACGCCATACCTGTTGATCGTTTCTTCCAGGGCCTGTACACAGAAGCTGATGTCGAGCGTTCTGGACACACGCCACGGCAGCACCTTACGCGAATGCCAGCCCATAATCGCATCGGATAGGCAAAGCCCCGCTCCATTGGGATGAGGGTCACGTCGGTTGCTAAGACCTGATTGGGATGATCGGTCACAAGGTCTCGAAGCAGGTACAGAGTAACCGGTCATTCTGCACCGTA
>JAGRGI010000105.1 GCA_020445565.1 Chromatiales bacterium | reverse complement strand
TGTTCTTGCCGAGCGGATGATTGACGCCGGTCTTGCCGCCAACGGATGAATCCACCTGGCTCAGCAAGGTGGTGGGCACCTGGATGAACGGGACACCGCGCTGGTAGCAGGCAGCGGCGAACCCGGCCATATCGCCGATCACCCCACCGCCAAGGGCAATGATGGTGGCACGGCGGTCAAAGCGCAGTTCGAGCAAGCGATCGAAGATCCGGTTCAGGACCTCCAGGTTCTTGTACTGCTCGCCATCCGGGAGGATGACGCTTTCGACCTGGAACCCGGCAAGCGCTGCCATGACACGATCCAGATACAGCGGGGCAACGGTTTCGTTGCTGACCACCAGGACCTGACGTGCCTTGATATGCGGTCGATAGAGATCTGCGTCAGCCAACAGGCCAGGGCCGATATGGATCGGATAGCTGCGTTCGCCTAAATCGACATTGAGGGTTTTCATAGGGTCTCGGGTCCGCGTAACGAACCCGGGAATCTACCACTGTTGGGGGGGGGAAGGCGACCGGGGCGCTTGCCCCGGTCGGTGCGTCGCTTAAGGGGCAGCAGCAGCGACCACGGAAACCGCCACCGTCGCCGAAACGGTTGTGCCACCCACGTTGGCACTGAAGATGACATTCACCGCATCGCCGGCGTCGCCGCAGGTGCCGCCGCAGGAAATCGTCGCCGTGGAGACGCCTGAGGTATTGGTCGAAGTCGCACTGGCAGAAACATTCAGGTTGCCGTTAGCGTCCACGATGCCGTTGAGCGCGGTACCGATGGCGGCATTCGCCACCGCGTTGCCATTGGCGTCCCTGAGCGTGAGTGTGACGGTCTGGGGATTGTCGCCGCCCTCGATAAAGGAAATCGCGGTTCGGTTGGCCACCAACGTCGGTTGCGTGAGCTGATCAAGGCTGATGTTGAAAAATCGCGTGGTGATCAGCCCACCAGGAGAGGTCACATCCACCCGCAGTAACGGTGAAGCGGCATCTGCACCTTCACGAATGACCACGATACCCAACTGAATCGGACCTACCGCCGTGCTGTTGGCGACCGTAAAGTCCGTGGCCCCATCCACCCGCGCCCCTTCGCCCACGATGGTGGAGCTGATCGTGGTTCCCAAGGGCATCACATTGCCGTTTTCGTCCCAGACCTGAACGGTGGCACCTGCCGAGGAATCCTGGTTGCCCAGCATGATGCTGTCCGGCTCCAGTTCGATGATCGCCCCGCTGGTGGACATGACGATGACGCCGTTGTCGAAAATCGTTCGAGTAGGCATTGGCGAGCACAGGCTGGAATGGGCGCAGAACAGGCCGCTATACAGGCCGTCCGGACCATCCCACACGCCGTTGCTGTTGTCATCGACGAAGGGTTCGTTGCTATCCCTGGTGCCGTTTTCATTGCTGTCGAGAAAGGCTTCGGGAATGTCGGTGAAGGTATCGCCGTCGTCGAAAATGCCGTTGGCATTGAGGTCAAGGAAGGGCTCTTCACCGATGCCCGTCACGAGAATGGACGAGCGACCGTTACCCGAGAAGACAAAACCATCCGGCGAATTGGCCGCAATCGGTTCTCCGGCAAGATGAGCGGGTCTGGGGTCCTGGCTGGTCCAGGTCACCGAGCAGGCACCGGCTACGAATGTGCAATTGCCCACAATGGCAGCGCCCTCGGTACGAAACGAGGCCGGCGTGCCATCGGGCGGGGTGTTGTTGAATCGGTCGGCGGCACGGATGGTTACGGCATCCTCGACACCGTCGATTCCAAACGCCTCGGGGTTCAATGTTTCTATGGACAAGGAGTAGCTGTCGTTGTCCGGCAGCCCAGTGGAAACAGCCAACTGCGTCGACTGTGTCTGTATCGCGGTACCAGAAATGGTTGCCGTCACCCGAACCGGGGTGGCCACCGTTCCCGATGACACCACCGTCTGCACCTCGCCCAGAGAATTGGTTACCGCACTGGTCGGACTCAGGGTGATACCACCTTCGGTCGTGCTCAGGGAGAAATCGACGGCCTGATTGGGGGCAGGAAGCCCGGCGGCATCCAGGGCGCGAAAGATCAGGGTGGCCTGCTCCTCGATGCCCACCCCACCGGTGCCTTTCAGGCCGATGGTGTCGAGGTTGGAGGAGACGAACACCAGCGAGCCGACATTGGCCGAGAGCACCGAGATGGTGCCACTGGCGCTGAAGGTCTGAGTGCCGAACACCGCAGAGGCGGTGATGGTATCGGTGCCGATACAGCCATTCGCCCGGTAGGTGGCAGTGGCGGTACCGTTAACCGTGAATACGCTGGAGTCCAGTACCGCCAAGTTCTGCTGGGCACAGTTGGAGGTGAAATTGACCTGCACCGGTGTCAGGAAGGGTTGCAGGTTTTGATCCACCATGCTGACGGAAACATTGCTGGTGCCACCGGACGACACCGGACTCACGGTCACCGTCATGGAACGATTGACGAAAGGGCTGCCGGAGCCCAGAAACAGGCTAGGCACCACGACCTGGTAATTCAGGCTGCCGGTGGCCGATTCACCACCCAGCGTAGCGGTGGCTGATATGGTACCGGCGCCGGCGACGTCCGCGGCGGTGATGCCGATCGCGGCCACACCATCGCTGTCTGTCAGGGTGGTCCCGGACGGTGGATTGAAGGTGATGAAGGCTTGATCCGTCGTCAAACCGACCACCGCATTGGCCGCCGGCTGGCCGTTTCCGTCCACGACCACGATCTGCAGGGTGGCCGGGGAGTTGAGGTTGATGATGTTGGTCTGTTCGCCGGTAAGCGCATTGAGCAGCGTCATGCCCACCGCCGCAACCAGGGCCGGCGTCGTGCCGCCGTCGTCCCCGCCGCCGCCTCCACCGCCACCACAGCCAGCCAAGGCTAGCGTGGACAGCAATAGAACCATTCCTTTCAGTAGGGTTTTCAGTCTCATCGGGCGTTCCTGTTCGAGGTGCGTTGTTCGAAGTGCTCGCGGACGATGTTGCTCACGTCCAACATCAGGTGAGTTCTTGGAGTTTGCCTTGGATCGCTTTGACGACGTTGCGCACATTGCGCCGATCAGTGTCGACCACCAGATCCGCCACCATGTTATAGAGCGGGTCGCGGACAGACATCAGTTCTTCAAGCCGTGTTCGCGGGTCTTCGGTCTGCAACAGCGGCCGATTCTGATCCCGACGAGTCCTTTCCAACTGCTGGTCGACGCTGCAACGCAGATAGATCACCTGCCCGCGGGAGACCAGCGCCGCCCGGCTGTCCGGATCGAGGATAGCGCCGCCGCCGGTCGCCAGAACAATCCCCGCTTCCTCGGTAAGCCGTTCAATCATGGCCTTTTCCCGACGCCGGAAACCTTCTTCCCCTTCCAACTCGAAAATCAGGGGAATGCTGGCTCCGGTCTGTTTCTCGATTTCCTGGTCGCTGTCCACAAACCGCAGGCCAAGTTCCTTGGCCAGTTGGCGACCGATCGTACTCTTACCCGCCCCCATGGGACCGACGAGAAATATGTTGCCCTGTTGGCGCATGAGAGAGCGGGTTTGCCTTCAGTTTAGCTGTAGCGTGTCTTTCAGGATCTTCGGCGTGATAAAGATCAGCAGCTCCTGTTTTCGATCCTGGTGGGCGCGCTGCTTGAACAGATTGCCAATCAGTGGCAAGTCGCCGAAAAACGGAACCTGTTCCTGGGATTGCGACTTGGTCTGCTCATAGACACCGCCCAGTATGATGGTGTCGCCATTGTCGACCAACACGGTGGTGTCGAGCTGACGGGTGTTGAGCGGTGGCGTACCGTTTACGGAACGCGCAAAGTCGGCTTCGTCCTTGTTCAGCGACAGGTCCATGATGATACGGTCGTCCGGCGTGATCTGCGGGGTTACCTTTAGCTGCAACACGGCGTCCTTGAATTCCACGTCGGTTGCACCGCTGGAGGTCTGCGACAAATACGGTATTTCCTGCCCCTGCTTGATGACGGCCTCGGACTTGTCCGAGGTGATCACCCGCGGACTGGAAATGACCTCACCGCGTCCCTCGGTTTGCATGGCGGAAAGCTCCAGACGGAGCAGATGCTCGCCGACGCGACCGACAAGCAGATTGATGGCCCCTGAAGGTCCGGTGGCGGGCAGATCGACCAGAAGATTTTCGTTGCCGCTGGCACCGGTGGAGAAAATGGGATTGACGATGCCGCCTTCACTGGCGCCCACATCCAGCAGCGGATTGAGATCGCCGGTTATGCCGCCGCCCACGCCGTAGTTGAGTCCGCTCCGCACACCATAGCCGGAAAAACCGAATCGCACACCGAGATCTTCGGCAAAATCGTCGTTGGCAATGACGATGCGTGATTCGATCAGCACTTGGCGCACCGGCACATCCAGCCGGGTTACCAGTTCGCGAATGTTCTCCAGTTTCGCCGCCGTGTCTTGGACCAATAGCGTGTTGGTGCGCTGGTCGATGGTGACACTGCCCCGTTCCGAAAGCAGACTGTTGTCCTTGGTTTTAAGCAGCGCCGCAATGTCGGCAGCGGTAGCGTAATTGACCTGGATAAACTCGGAACGCAAGGGCGCCAGTTCCTCGATCTGCTTCTGCGATTCCAGTTCGATTTTTTCCCGTGCTGCGATCTCCTCGGTCGGCGCTACCAGAATGACATTGCCGACTTGGCGCTTGTCCAAACCTTTGGTCTTCAAAATGATGTCCAGCGCCTGATCCCAGGGCACGTTTCTCAGGCGCAGGGTGAGGTTGCCGCCAACCGTGTCACTGGTCACGAAGTTCAGATCGGTGAAATCGGCCAACAATTGCAATACGGCGCGAACCTCGATGTCCTGGAAGTTTAGCGACAGCCGTTGGCCGGTATAGGTGAAACGCTCCTTGGCAAGCTTTTCCTTTTCCTGCTTGGTCAACGGCCTGAACTCCAGGATGAAGGCGTCGTCAGCCTGGTAGGAGAGGTATTCGTAGAGCCCCTGGGTCTGCACCTCCATATGCGCATTACCGCCCTGAGGCAGGGTGTCGACCTCCAGCACGGGTGTGGCGAAATCCGTCACATCCAGGCGGCGAACCAGGCGTTCCGGCACCCCCGCACCGATGAAGTCTACCAACACCTTGGTGCCACGTTCCTCCACATCGACAACGATGTTGGGATCGCCCAGGCGCACCTCGACCCGTCCCTCGCCACCCGGTCCACGGCGGAAGTTGACATCGCGGATCACGCGAGAAGTGGCTGCCGGCTTGTCGGCGGTGGCCGGCCCCTGCCGCCTGGCGTCCTTGAGCGCCGCGGTGGTACCAATACTGTCCAGGGTAATGGCCACGGTGTTGCCTTGCACCTCGGTACGATGCGGCACCATGGACGCCAGGTTGATCACCACTCGGGTGCGGCCGCCGGCCTCGACGGCTGTGACATTGCGCACCACGCCGACATTGATGTCCTTGGTGCGTTGCGGCAAACCATTGGCGGTGTCTTTCAGGTCCAGAGCGATACGGGCCGGGTTTTCGGTACTGAAACTGCTGGGTTCCGTAGCGTCCTGATCCAGCGTGAGAAGGATCCTCACCCGCTCGCCAGGGAGAGCGGCAAAATCCATGCCCTTGAGGGTGGCAGCCGCATGCGCCAGAGCCGGTGCAAGAGCCACTACCAGCAGCAACAGGGGCCTAAACAAACGAATTCGGACTGCTCCCACGCCCCCCTCTGGCGTAGGTGCGCCTGTGCGTCGCTTGTGCAAAGGGCCGGTCATGGTCGGTACTCCCTCGTCATAGGGTCTACTGGCGCAGGGCCAGCGTCGCATCTCGTTTTTGGTAGCCATCCAGACCGTCGGAAACGATCTCCTCGAGCAGGATCTCCTGCTCATCGATGGCGAGTATCTTGCCGTGGTTCTTGCCCAGGTAATTTCCTGGCCGCACCCGATGCACGACACCTTCGGGAGTCTGTACGATGCCGAAGATGGTCTGCTCCTGCTCCACGGTGCCGACCATGCGCAAAGCATCGAGAGGGAATCGCTCCAGTTCTTCACGGGGGCGGGTGAAATCGGGTTGAATACCGTTGCTGGGTTTCTTCTTCGGCGCTTCGCCCTCGGCGACGACCTCTTCCTCCTGAGGCGGAGCGAAGGGGTCTGGCAGGGCACTCGCGCTGTAATAATAGGGCTTGAAGGTGCGAATGGCGGGCAAGGGTTCGATGCGCGCCTTTTTCTGGGCCTTCATCTGAGCCACATAGTTTTCCAGGTCCGACATGCCTCGCTGTGCACATGCAGACAACAATAGCGTGGCCAACAACAGCAATAAGGCGCTGACCAAGGAGGACATTCGATGTGAGCTTGAGGATCGCACCTAGGCCCCCTGATCATCCAGATAGCGATAGGTCTTGGCGGTCGCCTCCATGATCAGGGCGTTGGGATCGTCCTTGCTGCCGCGGTTTCGAATACGGATATCGTGCAATGTCACAATACGTGGCAGAGAAGCCAGACCGCTCACGAAGGCGCCGAATTCATGGAAGTGCCCAACCACCTTCAGGGCGATCGGCAACTCGGCATAGAACTCCTTCGGCGACTCCGCTGCCGGTTGAAACAGATCGAACTCCAAGCCGTTGGACAGCCCGGTCTGCGATACATCCACCAGCAGTTCCGCCACCTCCGTTGTATTGGGGAGCTGGCGAATCATGGCACCGAAGGATTCGCGCATTTCCGCCAATTGCTCCTTATACGCCTCCAGGTTGACTGCCTTGGCCTGCAAGGCCGAAAGCTGTTGTTTCAGCTCCTGCTCTTTGCTCTCGGACTGTTCGAGGCGGGTGAGCTGTTCTTGGGTGTCGAACCAGTAGCCGGCGAAAAGCAGTAGCGCGGCCAGTGCCACCGCCATGCCCAATTTGACCGCCAGGGGCCAGTTGCCGATGTTACTGAAATCCAGTTCGTTGAGTTCCTGGAGGTTCATGATTTCTGTTCCCCCTCCTCGCTCTTGGGCACAACCTGCTTGATTTCCAGGGTGAAATAGCTGCGCCTTTCATTGGCGTTCCTGGCGTTATTCCCCTTGGTTTCGATGACCCGCAACTTCGGGTCCGTGAGCCAGGGCGAAGAGTCCAGGTTGTTCATATAAGCGGAAACGCGCGCATTGGATTGGGCCACCCCCTCGACTGTGAGGGCAGTGCCTTTATGAGACACACGGGTCAGGTAGACCCCCTCCGGTACGGTCTTGGCCAACTCATCGAACAAGTGGACGATCTCCGGACGGCTGCGCTGCAATTCCTGGATGATGTTCATGCGTGCCAGCAAGGCGGATTTGGTCTTTTCCAGTTGTCGAATCTGCGCAATCTTCACGTTGACCGCCTGTATCTCGCGGTCCAGAAAGGCATTTCGATCGTTCTGGTAGGAGATCATTCTCTCCACATGAGTATGGGCGTACAAAACCACGACGGCGCAGAGCACCACGGTGCCGCCGAGTATCGCCAGAAACTCCCGCTTGCGCTGCTCGCGCAACTCCCTGCGCCAGGGTAACAGGTTGATGCTGGCCATCAGTCGAACCCTCGCAAGGCCAAGCCGCAGGAGATCATCATTGAGGGGGCATCATTGCTGAGTTGCTGGGCACGGACCTTGGACCCCAGGGCCATGTTTGCAAACGGGTTGGCGATGGAGGTGCTGGTGCCCAGCTTTTGCTCGATAAGTTCGTCCACGCCGGGTATGGAGGCGGTTCCGCCAGCCAGAATGATATGATCCACGCTGCTGTTGGAACTGGACGAAAAAAAGAATTGCAGGGAGCGACTGACTTGCTGCGCCATCGCCTCCTTAAAGGGCTCCAAGACCTCCGCATAGTAACTGTCGGGCAAACCACCCTGTCGTTTTGCCAAACCCGCTTCCTCAAAGGATAGTCCGTAACGCCGCTGTATCTCCTCGGTTAGCTGCTTGCCACCGAAACCCTGTTCTCGGGTGTAGATGATCTGCCGGTCCTGCAAGACGTTGAGCGTTGTCATGGTAGCGCCGATATCGGCGATAGCCACCGTACGTTCAGCCGATTTTCCCGGCATCTGGTCGGCAATGAGGGTGAAGGCGTTCTCCATGGCGTAGGCCTCTACGTCCACTACCCGCGGCGTGAGCCCGGCATGCTCCAGGGCTGCCACCCGGTTGTCGACATTCTCGCTTCGACTGGCTGCCAGCAGCACATCCACCATCTCGCTGTTGTCCTCCGACGGACCCAACACCTGAAAATCCAGGCTGACTTCCTCCAGCGGATAGGGTATGTACTGGTCGGCCTCTACCTCGATCTGGCTTTCCATTTCCTCCTCGGACAAGGCCGCGGGCATGGCGATAACCTTGGTGATGACAGCCGACCCGGAAACGGCGACTGCAGCGAATCGAGCCTTGGTCTCGGCGCGCTTACAGGCCCTTTTGATCGTGTCTCCCACGGCCTCGATGTCGGCGATGTTCTTCTCCACAACCGAGTTCGGCGGCAACGCTTCCACTGAGTAGCATTCAACACGATATCGCCCCCCGTCCCGGCTCAGCTCCAACAGCTTTACGGCCGTCGAACTGATGTCGAGTCCCAGCAGGGGAGGCTTCTTACGCCGGAACAGCATGGATTTTTCCTTATTTATTACCAGTAGTTACACAGCTTTTGTGCCTTACTACATTAATTAGTAAAACTAACTGTAAACCACAAACCCAAAATTGCCAACTTGGTCGACCCAATCGGCGTTAGTTTTCAGCCCCGAAGCGCAATCGCTGATAAATTAGGAACCTATGATATGATTCCCCTGGTAAACCGGCATTGCGGCACCACCACCCACGACAAGCCACAGTGGGGGTGCGCACTGAGATCAATAACCTCACCACAGAAACAAGCCGCCCCATGACTTGGCCAATCCGCTTGCTGCGCCGCCTATTTCTGCTTTCTTTCGCCGGCTTTTTCTTCGGCGTGGTGGCGATGTTCGGGCTCTACCTCTACCTCGCCCCACAACTGCCGCCCGTGGAAACCCTGCGTGAGGTACAGTTACAGGTTCCCTTGCGGGTGTACTCCCATGAAGGACTGCTGATTTCCGAGTTTGGCGAACAGCGCCGCTCCCCGATAACTATAGAGCAGGTTCCGCCGCAAATGGTGCAAGCCTTTCTCGCGGCCGAGGACGACCGCTTCTACGAACATCCCGGTGTCGATTATCAGGGCCTGCTCCGAGCCGCAGTGGAACTGATCCGCACGGGCCGCAAGAGCCAGGGCGGCAGCACCATCACCATGCAGGTAGCACGCAATTTCTTTCTTAGCCGCGAAAAGACCTTTCTCCGCAAAATCAACGAAATATTTCTGTCGTTGAAGATTGAACGGGATCTGAGCAAGCAGGAGATCCTGGCGCTGTATCTGAACAAGATCTATCTCGGCAACCGGGCATATGGCGTTGCCGCGGCGGCGCAAGTGTACTATGGAACGGATATCGGCGCCCTAAACTTGTCACAGATTGCCATGATTGCGGGGTTGCCAAAGGCGCCCTCGCGCTACAATCCGATCGCCAACCCCAGCCGCGCCCTGGAGCGCCGCAACTATGTGCTCGGACGCATGTTGAAACTGGGCATGATCGGACAAGCACAATACGACGAGGCGACATCCGAACCCGTTTCTGCCCGGCTGTTTGCGCTTGAGCCCGAGGTGGAGGCCCCCTACGTAGCGGAAATGGTTCGCGCCGAAATGGTCGAGCGCTACGGTGACGCCGCCTACACAGACGGATACAAGGTCACCACCAGCATTCGCGCCGAGCCCCAGGAGGCAGCCAACACCGCCCTGCGCGATGCCTTGGTCGCTTACGAGCAACGCCATGGCTACCGGGGACCTGAAGCCCGTATCGAACTGGGCGAAAACTCCGATTCGGAGGCATGGGACGCCGCCTTGAAGGACTATTCTCCCGTCGGCGATCTTTCCGCCGCCCTGGTACTCGAGGTTGGCGACAAGAGCGCACGCATCTACCTTGGCGACAGCGTCACCGCCGAACTTTCCTGGAAAGACATCGAATGGGCGAGAAAGCGGCTGGACAACGACAAGCTCGGCCCAAAACCGAATGAACCGGCCGACGTTCTGGCGGAAGGCGATGTCGTCCGTGTTCGACAGACTCAGCCTGACCATTGGGAACTTGCCCAGGTGCCGGAGGTATCCGGTGCCCTGGTTTCCGTATTGCCCGATGACGGCGCCATCATCGCCCTGGTCGGGGGGTTCGATTTCTACCAAAGCAAATTCAACCGTGTGATACAGGCACGCCGACAACCCGGCTCCGGCTTCAAACCCTTCATCTACTCAGCCGCCCTGGACGCCGGGTTCACACCCGCCACACTGGTCAACGACGCGCCGGTGGTATTCGACGATCCGGCCCTGGAGGCCGCTTGGCGGCCGGAAAACTACAGCGGCAAGACCTTTGGCGAGACTCGACTGCGGGTAGCCTTGGCCAATTCCCGCAACCTGGTGTCTATTCGTGTTCTGCGCCAGGTAGGCATCCAGCGAACCATCGACTATGTAAAACGCTTCGGTTTTGAGCCGGAACGCTTGCCCAAGGACCTGTCGCTGTCCCTGGGCAGCGCAGCCATGACCCCCCTGGAAATGGCTTCCGCCTATGCGGTCCTGGCCAACGGGGGCTTCAAAGTGGAGCCGTATTTCATAGAGTCGATCGAGAACGGCAGCGGCGAGCTCATCGAAAAAATCAATCCGCTGACAGTCTGCCGTGATTGCGAAGATCCCGGTTCAGAATCGCCGCCGGCCGACAGCGATGGTGGACCGGAAACCCCTCGGCATGCCCCTCGGGTAATGGATACGCAAAACAACTACCTGATGTTTTCCATGTTGCAGGACGTCATCCGCGTCGGCACGGCCCGCAAGGCACGCAAACTGGGTCGCAAGGATCTGGCTGGCAAGACCGGCACCACTAACGAACAACGCGACGCCTGGTTCAATGGATTCAATTCAGGACTGGTTACCACAGCCTGGGTAGGCTTCGACGATTCGCACCCCCTGGGACGCGGAGAAACCGGAGGCGCCGCGGCCCTGCCCATGTGGATGGACTACATGGGAAAAACCTTGCGTGATCAGCCCGAGCAAAAACCGGAGCAGCCGCCCGGGCTGGTATCGGTACGAATCGACCCAGTCAGCGGATTGCTGGCCAGCGCCTCGCAACGGGACGCGGTATTCGAGATCTTTCGTGAGGGCAACGTGCCGGCGCGAGCCGCCAACCGCACCCCCGACCGCAACCCGTCGGGCGAGTCGACGGCTGGTCCCGCAAAGGACCCGTACACCCCAAGCGTCAGCGAACAATTGTTCTGACCGACCAGGCATGAGTCGACACAGCAAGACCTTGATTGCCCAGGAGGCGGCCCGCATTCTCCTGGAAAGCGGCAAGCACGACTATCAGTCGGCGAAGGTGAAGGCAGCGGAACGACTTGGCATACACGAACGCGGCAACCTTCCCCGCAACGAGGAGATCGAAGCCGCCCTGCGCGAGTATCAGCGACTGTTCCGCTCGGACAGCCAACCCGGCGCCCTGGCGGAACTGAGAGAAGTAGCGATCAAGGCGATGGAGCTGCTACAAACCTTCGAGCCACGCTTGGTCGGACCTGTATTGGCAGGCACGGCAGACGAGGGGGACCCGGTGAATTTACATGTCTTCGCCGACACCGCCGAGGAGGTCGCCCTGTTCCTTATGGACAGACACATTCCCTACCAAACGGGCGAGCGGCAATATCGGATTTCAGCACAACGCCGCGATCTGCCGCGAGAAACCCGCTCCATGTACCGGTTTTTCGCCGGAGATACGCCGATTGAGATTACCGTATTTCCCCTGGACGGACTGCGCCGCCCCCCCTTGAGCCCGGTGGATGGCAAACCCATGCGGCGGGCGGATCTTGCGACCGTGCGGGCATTGACGCCCCTGGTAGACCAAGCTTGAAGATTTCCCCGTCGACGCGAGCCGACAGAACCCTGTCAAGCCGTACCGGCGGGTTTGCGCACGTCGATAGGCACGTATTCCCGGCGCATCTCTCCCGTGTATAACTGACGCGGGCGACCGATGCGCTGCGTGGGATCGGACATCATTTCCATCCAATGCGCCATCCAGCCGGCGGTTCGCGCCACGGCAAACATGGCGGTGAACATGGTCGTGGGAATGCCAAGAGCCTTGTAGATGATGCCGGAATAATAATCCACATTCGGATAGAGCTTCCGCTCCACAAAGTACTCGTCTTTCAGGGCAAACTCTTCCAGGCGCAGGGCCAGTTCGAACATCGGGTCGTTGGCATCGGCAAACTCGTCCAACACTTCGTAACAGGTCTGGCGGATGATGGTCGCCCTGGGATCGAAATTCTTATACACCCGGTGGCCAAACCCCATGAGGCGGAAGGGATCGTCCTTGTCCTTGGCCTTGTCCAGATACTTTGGAATATTCTTCGCCTCGCCGATTTCGGTGAGCATATCCAGCACCGCCTCGTTAGCACCGCCATGAGCCGGCCCCCATAGGGAGGCAATGCCAGCGGCCACGCAGGCAAAAGGATTGGCCCCGGAGCTACCGGCCAGCCGCACCGTCGAGGTGCTTGCATTCTGCTCGTGATCCGCATGCAGGATCAGAAGCAGGTCCAGGGCCCGTTCGGCAACCGGGTTGACTTCGTAATCCTCGCAGGGGACAGAGAACATCATGTTCAGCAGGTTGGCCGCATAGCTCAAGTGATTGCGGGGATAGACCGTAGGTTCACCGATGTTCTTCTTGTAACTGGCGGCGGCGATGGTGGGCATCTTGGCAATCAGGCGATGGGCCGAAATTTCACGGTGTCGCGGGTCGTTGATGTCCAGCGAGTCGTGATAGAAGGTGGACAGCCCACCAACGGTGCCGACCAGCATGCCCATCGGGTGCGCATCGTGGTGGTACCCGCTGAGGAAGCGGCGGATACCCTCGTGAACCATGGTGTGGCTCTTCACCCGCTTCTGGAAGTCCTCCCACTTCGCGGCATCTGGTAGCTCACCGTAGAGAATCAGATAGGCGACTTCGAGAAAGGTGCTGTTCTCGGCCAGCTGCTCGATGGGATAGCCGCGATACAGCAGGACACCCGCGTCGCCGTCGATATAGGTGATCTTCGACTCGGTACTGGCCGTGGCCATGAACCCCGGATCGAAGGTAAAAACCCCGAGATCCTTGTTCACAGCCGCGATATCGACGACATCGGGGCCGATCGTGCCGGACTTGAGCTGCAGTTCCGTCTTCTTACCTGAGGCGAGGTCGCTGAGTTCGAGCGTCTTGTTGGCCATGTTTTCCGCGTCCCGTGAGTAGCCGCAGAAGTTGACACTCCGCGCGCGCCAAAATCAAGGCAGAAGACGTCGCCGGTGCAAGACCGTGAACTACTCGACCACCTTGTAGAGCATCCCGGGCTGCACCTTCTTGTCCGGATACAGCCCGTTTATCAGGAGGAGCTCCTCCTTCTGGTATTTCTCGACCGGCACCGCATCGGCATAGGTCGCCAGATCGGTGGTCTCGGTGGCCTGCCGGACCCGGATGCGATACGGCTCGGCGAGGGGGTATTCGGCGGGCTTCAGCGATCGCATGGTCTGCGCAACCGAGCGGAACAGCCCATCGGCCTCCGGGACCGAGCCGCGCGACGACTTGCTCGCGCCGGCGAAGATATAGGCGCTGCCGCCCCGATAAAGCACGATCCAGCGCACCGGCCCGGTGCCGCCGTCGAGCGGCGAGCCGCCGGTGGTGGTCGCGGTGTAGCCGTCCAAGCCGTTCGAATTGAACTGCTCGCCGCCGACGACGCTGCCGCCACTGCCTCGCAGGAAGGTCAGCAGGAACTCGCGGGGGCTCTGGTTGGGCGGCGCGCCCTGGACCGTGAGCTGCATGATCGTGTCCTTGGCGACCGTATAGGCGAGCAGGCGGTCACGCTGGTTCTCGACCGTCCAGCCGCGCGGGAATGCGAGCGTGATGCCCATGTCGGCGTGGTAGAACCGGTTGTCGCGAACGATGCCCTGCGCCCGGCTCGAGCCGTAGACCATGCCATCGAGCTTGCGCAGGTATTCGTCGCGGTGGTCGACCCAGCCCCCGGGCGGACCCTGCTCGAGCTTGGCGGCGCCTTTCGCGGCCTGGATGACGCGTGCATTGGGCGCCGGATGCGACGAGAACAGGCCGTGGTAGATCCGCGGCTCACGGCCTTCG
>JAGRGI010000104.1 GCA_020445565.1 Chromatiales bacterium | reverse complement strand
AAGGCCAAGGACAAGATCATGATGGGTGCCGAGCGCCGTTCCATGGTCATGACCGACGACGAGAAGAAGCTTACCGCCTATCACGAGGCCGGCCATGCCATCGTCGGTCGTCTGGTGCCGGCCCATGATCCGGTCTACAAGGTGACCATCATTCCCCGTGGTCGTGCCCTGGGCGTCACCATGTTCCTGCCCGAGCAGGACAAGTACAGCTACAGCAAGGCCCACCTGGAGAGCCAGATCTCCACCCTGTTCGGTGGTCGTATCGCCGAGGAGATCATCTTCGGACAGGAATCGGTTACCACCGGCGCCTCCAACGACATCGAGCGCGCCACCCAGATCGCCCGCAACATGGTCACCAAATGGGGCCTGTCCGAGCGCCTCGGTCCCCTGACCTACAGCGAGGAGCAGCAGGAGGTGTTTCTGGGACACTCGGTGGCGCAGCACAAAAATGTCTCCGATGAGACCGCTCATGTTATCGACGAGGAAATCCGCAGCGTTATCGAGCGCAATTACGAGCGGGCAGAGAACATTCTCAAAGAGAACATGGACATCCTGCACGCCATGGCCGACGCCTTGATCAAGTACGAGACCATCGACTCCGAGCAGATCGATGATCTGATGGCCCGACGTACCCCTAAGCCACCCAAGGATTGGAACGATCAGGACGCCACGCCCACCTCGGGTACAGGCGTGACCGGAGACGGAGAAGCTTCGTCGTCGGATAGCGAGTCCAAGGCCGGCAAGGGCAATCCCATCGGCGGACCGGCCAGCGAGCACTGATAAGGGTCCATGGCTTGAGTTGACAGTAAAGCCCGTCCTCGTTTCGAGGGCGGGTTTTTTTCTGCCCGCGATGTGGTGAAATGGGAGTCAAATCCTGCCAAGGTCCGGCGTCTCGGCGGGGTTGTTCTGGCGCGGTATTAAAATAGAACGAATTAGAACGGCAAGCACCCGTGAATATCACTCCGCAATCCTTACGTAGCGACTTCCCCCGCCTGCGCGATCGGCAAAGCAGCCTGCCTCTGGTGATGGGGATACTCAACGTCACGCCCGATTCCTTCTCCGATGGCGGGCGTTATAAAGACGCCGATGCCGCACTTCGGGCCGCCGAAGCCATGGTCGAGGCGGGAGCGGACATCATCGACGTGGGGGGAGAGTCAACCCGGCCGGGGGCGCAGCCAGTCTCCGCGCGGGAAGAGATCGATCGGGTATTGCCCGTCATCCGCGCCATTCGACGCGAATTGGATGTTGCCCTGTCGATCGATACCCGCAAGGCGGATGTCATGCAGGCCGCTACGGGGGAGGGGGTCGACCTCATCAATGATGTCATGGCCTTGCGAGACCCTGGCGCCCTGGAGGCGGCCAGGGATAGTGGTGCCTGGATATGCCTGATGCACATGCAGGGAGAGCCGCGGACCATGCAGGCCGATCCACACTACGAATACGTGGTACGCGATGTGCGCACCTTCCTGGAGGCGCGAATCGACGTTTGTGTCGAGGCTGGAATATCCCGCGACAGGCTCATCGTCGATCCCGGTTTCGGTTTCGGCAAGAAGCTGGCGCACAATCTCAGCCTGCTGAAACACTTACGCAACATCGCCGCCATTCGCCTGCCGGTAATGGTGGGTATATCGCGAAAATCCATGATCGGCGCGCTCTCCGATGGTGTACCCGCGGAGCAGCGTCTGCCTGGCAGCCTTGCCGCGGCGACGCTTGCAGCCTGGCTGGGGGCGGCCATAATTCGGGTTCACGATGTGCCCGAGACCGTTCAGGCCCTGCGGCTTTGTGCCGCTGTTCAGTTGGCGGATTGAGCCTGCGGGCACTTCACGCCGGTGTTTCTGCCGGCGACCTGGATACACCATTAGGGTTGGTATTGCCTAAACAGCCAAACGGCGGGAGTCTTGGGGAATGAGTAGAAAGTATTTCGGCACTGACGGCATTCGTGGCGAGGTAGGTACCTATCCGATCAATGCGGAATTCGTGCTGAAATTGGGCTGGGCCGCCGGCAGGGTGCTCGGTAATCAGGGCAATGGTTACGTATTGATCGGTAAGGATACCCGCATTTCCGGCTATCTGTTCGAGTCGGCCCTGGAGGCGGGGTTATCGTCCGCGGGGGTCGACATTCGCCTTACCGGCCCCATGCCCACCCCCGGCGTCGCCTATCTGACACGCACCCTCAATGCCAGTGCCGGTATCGTCATTAGTGCCTCCCACAATCCCCACCAGGACAACGGCATCAAGTTTTTCTCGTCGGACGGAGAAAAACTGCCCGATGAGGTTGAACTGGCCATCGAGGCCGAACTGGATAAACCCATGGAAACCGTGCCTTCGGAACGCCTGGGCAAGGCGGAGCGGCTTCCTGATGCCGGTGGTCGCTACATCGAGTTTTGTAAGAGCACCATCCCCTCCCGTCTACGCTTCAACGGACTGCGGGTGGTGGTGGATTGCGCCAACGGCGCCACTTACCACATTGCGCCGCCTGTCTTCGAGGAGATTGGCTGCGAAGTCGAGCGGATCGGTGTGAACCCGGATGGGCTGAACATCAATGCGGGTGTGGGCGCGACCGATACCGCCGCGCTACGGGCCAAGGTGGCTGAGACCGGCGCCGATGTGGGCATCGCCCTGGATGGCGACGGCGATCGTTTGATCATGGTGGACGAGCACGGTGAAGAGGTGGACGGAGACGAGCTGCTGTTCACCATCGCCAAAGCCAGGGTCGATACCGGCAGCAGCCTGCGGGGACCGGTGGTGGGTACCCTGATGAGCAATCTGGGTCTGGAGCATGCTTTGAACAAGCTTGGTCTGGACTTCAAACGGGCAGATGTGGGCGACCGCTACGTGCTGGAGATGCTCAAGCAATTCGGCGGTATTCTTGGCGGAGAGTCTTCCGGGCATATCATTTGTCTAGACCGTACCAGTACCGGAGACGGCATCGTATCGGCCCTGCAGGTCTTGGCCGCCATGAAGAAAAGCGGGCGGACGCTGCACGAACTGCGTCGCGGGATGAATAAATATCCTCAGCACATGATCAATGTACGGGTAGGCGACAAGTCCGCCCTGGCTTCGTCGGTTACCGTAAAAAGCGCCGTGCGCGAGGCCGAGACGGAACTGAACGGCCGCGGCCGCGTGCTGCTGCGTCCCTCTGGCACCGAGCCGTTGATCCGCGTGATGGTGGAGGGGCAGGATGGCGAGGAAGTTATGCGTATAACCTCCCGCCTTGCGGAAATTGTCCAGGACGCCCTGAGCTAGTTGTAGCCGAAGCGGCTGATGATGGCAGGCCGAGCGGGCGTTCTGGTTTTCTGCCTGCTTGCAAACCTGGCGCAGGCGCAGACCGACCCGGCCGAGCTGCGCGGTCTCAACCGCGCCGGGGCCGGCCAACTGGCCCTGCGACTTTTGGATAGGGATCAGCCGGACTATTTTTCTGACCCCGCTGCATGGATGGTCTGGGAGCGTGAGCGCCTCGGTCTTTTGGAAGTCTCCGGCCGCTGGCACGAGCTGATCGAAAGAGCAGATCATCTTCCCAAAGGCTTGCCGGTGGATTTTCTGCGCTGGGTTGACAGTCGTAAGGCTCTCGCACTGTTGGAGTCCGCTCAGGGTCACAAGGCCAGGGAATTGTTGCGTGACCTTATCTGGGATGTCCGTCAACGCCCCTCGGCGGAGGAACTCTCCCTCTGGCGGCAAATGATCATCCGCAGCTATCTGATTGACGGGTTGGACGCGGACGCCGCCAATGCCATGCTGCGCTATCGGCAGGACCACGGGCCCGGCGACGAACGTTTCCGCGCGCTGCGGGCGCGGCTCCTGTTGAGGCAAGGTCGGGCAGAGGAGGCGGTCCGGTCGTTGCGTGGGGCGAAAGCGTCTCAAGCCAGGGTATTGGCCCTCTGGGCAGGATTTCAAGCCGGTGTGTTGGACGCTTCAAACGCGCGTAATCAGGCGAAGTCTCTGGTCTCGGCGCTGGGCGATAGGCCGGATCTGCAATCCGCCGCCTTGCAGCTCCAGGCCCAGGCCGAATCGCGTTTGGGTTTGACACGGGAGCGTCTGCATTCCCTGGAGAGTGCCCTGGTGCTGGGAGGCGGGGCCGACCCGCTTTATCCGCTGGCCGCCGAGGATCTGTGGTCCGCCTATCGGCAAGAGGGGGAACGTCTTGCCAATGCCATGCGCTTGCTCCGTGGCAAGGACGAAGTCTGGTTTCGTTCCGCCAGCGAAAGGATTGAAGGCGCCTCCCAGGAGGCCAGGGCAATGCTGGCCGTCGTCGCCGGTTCGGCCGTCAGCCAGCGCTCCCGTCGGCGCGCCCACGATGCCATCGCCGCCAGCATCCCCTCCACAGACGATGAGTTGCTTCTCGCCTTGTATGCCGGTTTGGAGCCAAAGGGCCTGTCCGATGCGCTCAGGCGGCGTATTGCGGACGCCTTGCTGGCCAACGGCAAGGTCGGGCAAGCCTCAAATTGGCTGGTGGACATTGATGCGGCCAGTGCCGGGCCGGACGCTTGGCAGGATGAGTTGTTGAGGGCGCGCGTGCTGCTGCTGGGCGGGCATAAAGAGGCGGGCCTCGCCGCCTTGCGTGGCCTGACGGAACGCGGCGAGGTATGGGATGCCGGTCAGGTGGACCGCTTTCTACAGGTGTTGTTCGATCTGCAAGCTCTGGGGTTGCACGATCCGGCACTGGCTTTTTTGCGTGGATTGGGGCAACGTAAGCTCGACACACAAACCCGGCGTGAGCTGTTTTTCTGGATGGCGGAGTCTCACGGCGCACTGGGGCAGCAGGAGCAGGCCGCTCTGTGGTACCTGCGCTCTGCCTCCTGGCCCGATCCGGCGGCTCTGGACCCCTGGGCGCAAACGGCGCGTTTCCATGCCGCTGCCGCTCTCGGCCGGGCCGGCCTGCTGGAGGATGCCACCGAGCAGTACCGTCGACTGCTGCGGGTGGCCCGCAGCGAGGAAAGAAAACAGGCCCTGCGGCGAGAGCTGGAACAGCTCCGATTGCGGGCATTGCGTGAGGAGAGATCCGAGGAGGCTCCATGACCCGCGATTACGATTGTGTAATGTCGCTTCCGGTGGCATCCCTGGGCATCAGGATCGAAGGCGAGCGCTTGCAGCGAATCGATCTGTTACCCCCACAGACCTCCGAGCAGGCGCCGACCCATCCGGTGGCGGCGGAGGTGCAACGGCAGATTGGGTGTTACCTGGAGGATCCGGCCTGGCGTTTTGACCTGCCGGTGCAAGATGGCGGAACACCCTTCCAGCAGCGCGTCTGGCAAGCCCTGCGTGAGATTCGTCCCGGCCAACCTTTCACCTACGGCGGTCTGGCGGCGCATCTGGGCAGCGGACCCAGGGCCGTCGGCAGTGCCTGCCGTGCCAACCCGATACCGGTGGTGGTGCCTTGTCACCGTGTTATTGCCACCACGGGCCTGGGCGGTTTTGCTGGCAGCCGCAATGGCCTTTGGCCCAAGGTGAAGGAGTGGCTGTTGAGTCACGAGGGGTATATCGCCTAGTAGCATCGTGCCCGACGATGGGACCATAGACGCCTTTATCGACGCCCTTTGGATCGAAAAGGGCTTGGCTGCCAATAGCCTTGCGGCCTACCGTACCGATCTGCGATCGTTTCAGACATGGCTACGGCAGTCCGCGAATACCGATCTCCTTTCCGCCGACCGCAGTCAATTGCAGAATTTCCTGGCGCAACGCCTGGAAGGCGGGGCCAAACACCGCAGCGTGGCGCGTCTTCTGTCTGCCTTGCGGGCCTTCTATCGGCATCTGTTGCGTACCGGCCAGATTCAACAGGACCCTACCGACCGCGTCGAGTCGCCCAAGCTGGGGCGCTCCCTGCCCGATACCCTCACGGAAGCCGATGTGAACGCGTTGCTGGCCGCGCCCGACGTGTCAGATCCACTGGGCTTGCGCGACCGAGCCATGTTGGAAACCCTCTATGCCACCGGCCTTCGGGTCAGCGAACTGGTCGGGTTGCGCTTCGACCAGATCAGTCTGCGCCAGGGTGTGGCGCGGGTCTTTGGCAAAGGCAGCAAGGAACGCCTGGTGCCCCTGGGCGAGCCGGCCATGGAATGGTTAGAACGGTACGTGGACCAGGTTCGCCCCTTGTTCGATCCGGGCAAGCGTAGCGAGGCGATTTTCGTCACCCGCCGTGCCGCCGCCATGACCCGTCAGGCGTTTTGGTACCGAATCAAGCGGTACGCCTTGGAGGGGGGTATCCACAAACCGCTTTCTCCCCATACCCTGCGCCATGCCTTCGCTACCCACTTACTGAATCACGGTGCTGACCTGCGCGTGGTACAGATGCTTTTGGGGCATTCGGACCTGTCTACCACCCAGATCTACACCCATGTGGCTACGGAGCGCCTGAAACAACTCCACGCACGCCATCATCCCAGGGGTTGATTCGAACGAATCCAGCACTATTCCCGATATAGACAAACTGGTTGGTCTGTATTAGTCTTTGAGCAAACCGGGCGGTTTCCATTGGCCGGTCCATTGGCCGGCTTCCCCCACCAACAGAGATGTCGCCATGCCCGCCTTCAGCATCGACACCGAGCTGTTTCCCTACACCTCGCGGTATCTGACGCTGTCAACCGGCGCCCGTATCCACTACGTGGACGAGGGCGAGGGGCCGGCAGTGCTGCTTTTGCATGGCAATCCCACTTGGGCGTTTCTCTACCGCCACCTGATTGCCGAACTCAAGGGGGCTTTCCGCCTGATTGCCCCGGACTATCCCGGATTCGGCCTGTCGACGGCCCAGGAGGGTTACACCTATACCGCCGCTGAACATGCGGCGGCCATGGGTGAATTCATCGAGCGCCTGGACCTACGCGGGGTGACGCTGATGATGCAGGATTGGGGCGGCCCCATCGGATTCGCCGTCGCCGAATGCCAGCCGCAGCGTTTCGAGGGTTTTATCATCGGCAACACCTGGGCCTGGCCTTTGGAACGTATGGGGCAGAAGGTATTCAGCACCCTCATGGGGGGATGGCCGGGCCGGATCGGCGCCTGGTGCTGCAATGGCGTTGTGCGTTTCTTTCTGTCGCAGGGTGTACAGAACAAACTCGACGACAGGCAACTGGCGATGTATCTGGCCCCGTTCACGGCGCGCGCCAGCCGCGGCCCGACGCACATCTTTCCCGCTCAGCTTAGGGGTGCCGGTGCGTTTCTTGGCGAGGTATGGGCCGGTCTGCCCTCGCTGGGGGACAAGCCGGCCCTGATCGTCTGGGGGCTGCGGGATTTTGCCTTTCAGGCGCCCGAACGCACCCGCTTTGAAGGGCTGTTTCCGAAACACCAGACCGTGCTGTTGGAACAGGCCGGGCACTTCATACAGGAGGACGCGCCATCGGCCATCGCCGTGGCGTTCCGCCAATGGTACCCAAAACGACATGAAACCGTAGGAGAGCATCATGACTGAGCCATCTTGCGCCTGTACCCGCCTGCGCCTGGACGGTTCCGGCACGCAAATAGCGGGGGAGGACCATGCCAACGTGCACTTCCCGCCGCCCCTGATACATGGTGTAGGTGTGATGTCGGGGCTGGGTCTGTCGTATCTGTATCCCTTGGTGCTTCCAAAGTCCTCCTCGCTGGTCTGGGTAGGGGCGGGGCTGTTGGCGCTGGCATTGGCGATCGCTTCCAGTGCCTTTCGTGAGTTTGCACGAAGCCGTAATCCGGTGCCGCCCAACCGGCCGATTCATGGTCTGATGACGGCCGGGCCGTTTCGTTTCACGCGCAATCCGCTGTATCTGGCCTTGGCCTGTCTGCACGCGGGTTTCGGGCTTGTTGCCGGCAATGCCTGGGTGCTCCTGATCCTGGTGCCGTCCCTGCTGTGGGTTCGCTACTATGTGATCGTGCGGGAAGAGGCTTATCTGACGCGTCGCTTCGGCCAGCCGTATCTGGACTATCAGGCGCAGGTCAGGCGTTGGATTTAGTCTTCAGCCCCAGGGACTGGCAACTGGAAGGTCTGCCGAAGAACCGCTTCCAGGGTGCTCAGATCCGTTACCTCCACCACTTCGGTGGGGGCCTTGGGGCGCGGACGGCGCTTTCGGTTGACCCATATACAGGCAATTCCGGCGGCGACGGCGCCTTGGATGTCGGTATCCCAGTCGTCGCCGATGTGCAACAGTTCCGCGGCTGAGAGCGCCAAGCGCTCACAGGCGTGTTGGAAGATCAGCGGATCGGGTTTCGCCACGCCTATCTGCTCCGCCGAGATTCCAAAACGGAAGTAGGGGGCTAGCACGGTACGGTGTATTTCCGCGTTCCCATTGGAGATCGCTATCAGGGGGTAGTCCGGTGCGAGCTGCTCCAATGCCGGGAGGGTGTCCGGGTAGGGCTGTACCTGATTGCGAGCCTCGTGAAAAACCGCAAAGGCGGGTTCGGCCAGAACCGGGTCGAGCCCCACCTGCCGGGCGGCGATGCGCAGGGACTGCTTGCGCAGTTCGGAAAGATCGATCCGCAGCGCCGGGTCGGATCGCATGAGCGTCTTTCGGAGTTCGCGGAAATCGGCGATCGCATAGCGTTTCGCCAAGGGTTGGTGGTGTTGTTCCAGCCATCGTTGCAGCCGCTCTTCCGCCCGAACGATGATCGGTGCCACCGGCCACAGGGTATCGTCCAGGTCAAAGCTGATGGCACGAATCGTCATGACCGCGGCTGGTTTGCACGGGCTTCGACCAGTTTGGCATCCACCAGCCAGCGATACCAGAGCGCCTGCAGGAAATGAAACACCAGCCCGGCCCGGCCGTCCAGCACGCCCAGGCGCAGAAAATACCGATAGCTCCAGTAGAGAACGGCGCGCAGAAACAAGGGGCTGCGCTGGTAAATACGGCGTTTGAGCCAGCGCCTGCGGCCGGCCGGGCCGGTCGGGTCTGCCTGCTCGCGCGACGGGCTGAGCAGGTCCGCCACCTCCAGGTCGGCATAGCGGTTGTGTTTGTCGATCCAGTGGCCCAGTCCCTTGCGGTTCTCGTCGATGAGATCGTGGCGCAGGCGCAGGGTCGATCCCTGTAGCAGCAGAGGGTGCTCGTCCATGTTTCTGGTTTCATAGCGGATCCGGCCTGTGCGCCAAACGCGCAGCAGCCAGGTTGGGTAGTAGCCGCCATGGCGTATCCAGCGACCCCAGAAGTATACCCGGCGCTTGATCAGCAGGCCGCCAACCTCTGGCGCCAATTTGGGCAGCCGCGTATTCAATTCGTTCGCCAGCTCCGGTGTCAGTCGTTCGTCGGCGTCCAGCCGCATCACCCAGGGGGTATCGATAGGGAGGTGGTCCAGGGCCCAATTGAATTGTGCGGCGTAGCCGGCCCACTCGTGCTGGATTACCCGGCAGCCTGCCGCGGCGGCGATGGTGCATGTCTGGTCGTTGCTGCCGGAGTCGACGACAAACACCTGTGCATCCAGCGACGCCAAGCTCTCCAGGCAGTGGGAAAGATGGATCTGTTCGTCGCGGGTCAATACGACAACGCTTATCAAGGGCACTTCAGTCGGTTCGATGGGGTCTGTCTGGTGTGCTATACCATAGCATCCGTCGGCCGCGATCGACGGTTTCCGCAACGTTACTCCGGGAGCGCAACTGCCATGTTTGCCCTATTTCGCCCAATCGCAACTCTTGGACTGGCCCTGGCCGTCTTGCTGCCCACCGCCGCTCTGGCCGAGCTACAGAGCAAGGTGGTGGACTACAAGGACGGCGATACACCTTTGCGCGGACACCTGTTCTGGGACGACAGCATTGAGGGCAAGCGGCCCGGCGTCATCGTCGTGCACGAGTGGTGGGGCTTGGATGACTATGCCCTGCACCGTGCCAAGATGTTGGCGGAGATGGGTTTCGTGGCTTTCGCCGCCGATATGTATGGCGACTCGAAGGTAACCAACCACGCCAAGGAAGCCTCTGGTTGGATGCAGCAGATTACCGCCAATGTCGATCAGTGGCAGCAGCGGGCGCTCCTGGGGCTGGATGTGCTCATGGCCGATCCGCATACCGACGCTGAGCGTATGGCGGCCATCGGCTATTGCTTCGGCGGCGCTACGGTGATGCAGATGGCCTACGCCGGGGCCGATCTGGATGCGGTGGTGAGCTTCCACGGGTCCTTGCCGGTCGCCAGTGAGGCGCAGGCCAAGGCCATCAAGGGTAAGGTGCTGGTGGCCCACGGCAACCAGGACAGTTTCATCCCCGCCGAGCGCGTGGATGCCTTCCGGGCCGCCCTGGACGGGGCCGGCGTGGATTGGGAGATGGATATCTACGGGGGGGTGCGCCACGGTTTCACCAACCCGGGTGCCGGGAGCTACGGCATCGACAACCTCAAGTACGATGCCGAGGCCGATGTGCGCTCCTGGAAACGCATGACGGACCTGTTTGCAGAGATCTTCAGCGTCGAGTGATTTGGGTTTTAATTCGGCAGGAAGTGAGGGTTGCCTTCGCCTCCTGCCGATGCGATTCAAGTTTTCACGGGTTCTGCCGACATGGAAGAAAAGGACTGCGAGCGGTTTTGCAGTCTATACATGGACCTCATCGATGCAGACCTCCGCAATGTCACCGTCCCCTCCGACCCCCCGTTCTTCAACTACCGGCGACGAACGCCTCGTCGATGTCTTCAACCGCTACTTCGAGGTCATCTATGCCGACAGTGACGAACTTCGCGATCTGGTATTTCGGATTCGCTACCAAGTCTATTGCATAGAGACCCATTTCGAGGACCCGGCCGACTATCCCGAGGCCCTGGAGCGCGACGCCTACGATGACCAGGCGCTGCACGTGTTATTAAGGCATCGCGCCACTGGTTGGAGCGCGGGTACCGCCCGGTTGGCTTTGGTGGGTGAGCGCGAACAGCAGTTTCCTGTCGAGCGCGCCTGCGGTGAGGTCTTCTCCGAAGAACGGCTTGCCGGCTTCGTCTATGAGCGGGGGCGAACCGCGGAGGTGTCCCGCTTTGCCGTTTCCAAGGAGTTTCGGCGGCGTTATAAGGAGTTTCTCTCGCCTACGGGTATCGGGCCGGATGATCCGAATGACGCGAGCAGGGAAGGCGATCGTCGTACCCGGGACAGGGAGAGCAATGTCGTTCCGCATATCCAATTGGGTTTGATTCGAGGGTTGGTGGGACAAAGTCTGCGCCATGATGTGCGCTACTGGTGTGCCGCGATGGAACCGGCTTTGCTGCGCCGCCTGGCACGGATCGGTATCCATTTCCACGACAGCGGCAAGCCGGTGGATTATCACGGCAAGCGGCAGCCTTGCATCGCCGAGCTCGACGAGCTGCTGGCGCACGTGGAACAGGAGCGTCGGGACGTTTGGGAAGTGCTGGTGCTGGATCAGTAGTCCTAAGCCCTGGCAACCGCGGTAAAGGGCTCGAACGGAAAGCCTGCCTTAAACTCATCTTCCAATGCAGCCAGCCCCCTTAAGGTGTCGGCCCAGGAGTGCCAGGCGCCATCGTGCATGTAGTCCAGATCCTCCATCTGCACGCTGGTCTGCTTCTCGAAGGCGAGAATGATCATGCTCGTCGGTGTGGCGGTAAGCTCGAGGCGGATGCCCAGGCGCCACGCATAGTCTCGAATCGTATCCATGGTCGTCGTTCTTGCTTGCCGGGTCGCGGGTTTCGTGATTGTTGGTATGCCTCAAGTATCACCGCGTTTTCGTGCTGGGACTGTGAACTTCCTCACTCCGACAGGTCCGGGTTGCAATCTTGGCCCTCGATAAGTGTTTCGTTGGCGGGCCTGGGCCGCTTTGTTTCCGACTTGCCGGGGATGTGGGGTAAACTACGGCGCTTTTCTACAGCGTGAGCCTTCGGGAGGCAGGAATGTTCGACAGCGACATGCGCATCGCCGGTTTCGATGACGAGCTTTGGAACGCCATTCAAGGCGAGGAGCGTCGTCAGGAAGAGCATATCGAACTGATCGCTTCCGAAAACTACGCCAGCCCCCGCGTCATGGAGGCCCAGGGGACGGTGCTCACCAACAAGTACGCCGAGGGCTATCCTGCCAAGCGCTACTACGGCGGTTGCGAATATGTGGACGAGGCGGAGCGTCTGGCGATCGAACGGGCCAAGGCCCTGTTCGGCGCCGACTACGCCAACGTCCAGCCCCATTCCGGTTCACAGGCCAATGCTGCGGTCTATATGGCGCTTTGCCAGCCCGGTGATGTTGTGCTTGGCATGAGTCTGGCGGACGGCGGCCATCTCACCCACGGCGCCAAGCCGAACTTTTCCGGCAAAATCTACAAGGCCTATCAATACGGTCTGGACAGCGCCACCGGTGAGATCGACTATCAACAGGTCGAAGACCTGGCCCGCGAGCATAAGCCGCGCATGATCGTGGCCGGTTTTTCGGCCTATTCCCGTGTGGTCGATTGGCAGCGTTTTCGCGCCATTTCCGACGAAGTGGGTGCCTATCTGCTGGTGGACATGGCCCACGTGGCCGGCCTGGTCGCCACGGGACACTATCCCAGTCCGGTGCAGATCGCGGACGTGACCACCACCACCACCCATAAGACCCTGCGCGGTCCCCGCGGCGGTCTGATCCTGGCCAGGTCCAACCCGGATCTGGAAAAGAAATTCAACTCCCTGGTGTTCCCAGGTACTCAGAGCGGCCCGCTGATCCACGTGATCGCCGCCAAGGCTGTGGCCTTCAAGGAGGCCATGGACCCGTCCTTCAAAACCTACCAGGGTCAGGTGATGAAAAACGCCAAGCCGATGGC
>JAGRGI010000103.1 GCA_020445565.1 Chromatiales bacterium | reverse complement strand
CAGCCCTTCATGCGCTGGCGCCAGCGGTTCGACTTCGTCATGGAGGCCATCCACAAGGCCGAGGCCGAGACCGGCGAGCGCAAGGGCCACTACCTGAACGTGACCGCGCCGACGCCTGAGGAGATGTACAAGCGCGCCGAATACGCCAAGGAGATCGGCGCCCCGATCATCATGCACGACTACATCACCGGCGGTTTCTGCGCCAACACCGGCTTGGCCCAGTGGTGCCGCGACAACGGCATGCTGCTGCACATCCATCGCGCCATGCACGCCGTACTGGACCGCAACCCCAACCACGGTATCCACTTCCGCGTACTGACCAAAATCCTGCGTCTGTCCGGCGGTGACCACCTGCACACCGGCACCGTCGTCGGCAAGCTGGAAGGCGACCGCGAGTCCACCCTGGGCTGGATCGACCTGCTGCGCGAACCCTTCGTGAAGGAAGACCGCAGCCGCGGCATCTTCTTCGACCAGGATTGGGGCTCCATGCCTGGCGCCTTCGCCGTCGCTTCCGGTGGTATCCATGTATGGCACATGCCGGCCCTGGTCACCATCTTCGGTGACGACGCTGTTCTTCAGTTCGGTGGCGGCACCCTGGGGCATCCCTGGGGCAACGCTGCCGGCGCCGCCGCCAATCGCGTCGCCCTGGAAGCCTGCGTCGAGGCCCGCAACCAAGGCCGTGCCCTGGAGAAGGAAGGCAAGGAAATCCTCACCGCCGCCGCCGCCAGCAGCCCGGAACTCAAGGCCGCCATGGAGACCTGGAAAGAGATCAAATTCGAGTTCGACACCGTCGACAAGCTCGACGTGGCGCACAAGTAAGACCGTATCGTGCCCGCGGCCCCGGCCGTGGGCAGCACGAATTTGAACTCCGAAACAAGAGGATAAAC
This sequence comes from Chromatiales bacterium, assembly GCA_020445565.1. Lineage (GTDB taxonomy): Bacteria > Pseudomonadota > Gammaproteobacteria > JAGRCI01 > JAGRCI01 > JAGRGI01. The sequence goes on along the minus strand of JAGRGI010000103.1, from coordinate 8,048 downwards.
CCATGAGCGAAATGCAGGATTACAAATCCAGCCTCACCGACGTCAGCAGCCGCAAGTTCGAGACCTTCTCCTATCTGCCGGCCATGGACGATGCCAAGATTCGCCAGCAGGTGCAGTACATTGTCAACAAGGGCTGGAACCCGGCCATTGAGCACACCGAGCCGGCTAATGCTTTCGATCACTACTGGTATATGTGGAAACTGCCGATGTTCGGCGAGACCGATGTGGATCGCATCCTGGGCGAGGCCGATGCCTGCCATAAGGCCCACCCGAACAACCACGTTCGTCTGGTTGGCTACGACAACTATGCCCAATCCCAGGGCGCTGCCATGGTGATCTATCGCGGCAAGCCGGTTTAAGACCCAGCTACGCGTTTCACCTAATAAACCGTCCCGGCGTGCGCCGGGACGGTTTTTTTCTTTTACAAGCCCCGAAATATAAATTAGGTATTGCTTATATAAGCAGATGTTGATATAGTTGCATCCAGTTCTTCGGAACGAAACTTAAATATCCTACTGCACGACTTAGAGGGCTTGAAAATGAAAAAGATCATCGCTATCGCTGCTATCCTGGCTGCCTCCGCTGGTTCCGCTCAGGCTTACTGGGGTGTTCCCTTCTTTGGTAACGGTCTGGGCAACGGCTTCGGCGACGGTTCCTTCGACTTCTCCATGAGCGCCCGCGCCAACACCCACATGAACGGCTCCGGCTATGGCTACAACGCCCCCTACTACGGCTATGCCCCTTACGGCTACGCCCCGGTTGCTCCGGTCGCCCCGGCTGCCCCTGAGAGCAAGTAAGATCCAAGCGGTCTGATTGCACAAAAAAACCCCGGCGGGTTCTCCTGCCGGGGTTTTTTTACGTTTATCAGACAAGTTCTATACGGCCGCTCAACAACCGCTTGGCTTCGGCCGGATCGTCGGTGTCAGCGGCAGCAATGAACAGGCGGTCACCTCGTTCTCCACCCAGCATACAGGCATAGGGCGTGGACCTTGGGCGGATACGGTCCAATACTTCCCCGCCCTCCCTCACTTCCCGCAGCTCGCCTTGGTTGGGGCAGGCAACCCAGCAGTTACCGGCGGTGGTCAGGCAGATCCCGTCTGGATGGGCGTCCGCCAAATCGGCCCACACCCTGCGTTGCGCGAGCCCCCCATTCGTCTCGACCCGAAACGCCGTCAGACGATTGGCAAAGGTTTCAGCGACGATCAGCGTATTGCCGTCGTCCGTCAATGCCATACCGTTGGGAAAGATCAGCCCATCGGCCACCACCCGTGCCGAGCCGTCGGCTTCGACGCAGATCAATTCCGCTGGCGCCTGTGCCGCGCCGCCATGCAGATCGAAGCCAAAATTCCCCACATAGGCCCGCCCATTGGCCAGCACCAGCATGTCGTTGCAATGAAACGAGGCGAGGGCAGCCAGATCGCAATGCAGCTCCAGCCCTCGATTGCTCAAGCGATAGACCCTGCGCTCGGTCATGGCCACCACCAACGGCGTCCCATCAGGCAACCAACCCAAACCGCCGGGCAGGTCCGGCATCTCGGCAATGGTTTCGGATCGCCCTTGCAGATCGACCGACATCACCCGTCCGGAGTGTTGGTCGGTGAACCACAAGCGCCCCTGGTGCCAGCGCGGTCCTTCAGGGAAGGTCAGGCCATCCAGCAAGGTGCGGGTGACGGCCAGATCCGCCAAGCCCAGATCCGCCAGCGCCTGCTCCACGATCTCGGCGGGCGAACGGGATACCTCCGCCAGTACCAGAGCAGGATCCGACTCCAGAGTCTGGAACTGACTCCCCAACAGTGAGGTCGGCATGAAATGGCCTGCACGGTGCTTCAAGCGTTCCAATATAAGCTCGTAACTGCCGTGCAAATGAAGGAAGCGTACCCTCTCCTGGTCCAATGCCAGCCGTTTACGATAGGCGCGCTTCAGCGCGGAGCAGGCAATGACCAGGTTCTCCTCACGTACCAAAGCCTGGGTCACGCGCTGAGTGAGGCTGTCCAACCAGGGCTCCCGATCGGCATCGGTCAAGGCAATCCCTGCCGCCATACGGGCACGGTTCTCGACGGGATGATCATCATCCCCCTCATGAAACGGCCAACCCAGGCGTTGCGCCAACAGACGCCCCACGGTGGTCTTGCCGGAACCGGACACTCCCATCACAATGATGACCATTGTTCATCTCCCACGGACGTTGCGGCGAAGCGTCGATTCGCCGTTTTGGTATAGCCCTTTGAGTATACCTGCCCAGTTCTCAGCCCTCCCCGGAGTACCCTCATGAGCCTACAACTCGCCATTCAAGTCCTGCATGCCATCGCCGGTATGTTATGGGTCGGCGGTATCTTCTTCTCGCACATGGTCCTGCGCCCTGCCGCCCTGCCTCTTGACCCGGCACAACGGGTACCCCTTTGGGGAAGGGTTTTCGCCGGTTTCTTTCCTTGGGTCTGGGGTTTCGTGGCAGTACTGCTGATCACCGGCTATGCCGACGTAATGATGCGTTTCGGCGGCTTCGTAAGCCTGCATCTCAAGGCCATGCACGGTATCGGCATGCTGATGTTCCTGCTCTACGCCTGGCTGTACTTCTTCCCCTACCGGAAGATGCGCAAGGCCCTGGCAAATAGCGATATTCCCACAGCTGCCGCCGCCATGAACCGGATTCGGCCGGTCATGGTGATCAATCTGATTCTTGGCCTGATCGTCACGGCCATCGGTGTGATGGGGCCGGTGTTCTGAGCGCCCTTGTCGGGTGTCAGGGATGAACCGGCCCCATCCCCTTACTTAATCTCAACATGAACAAAACAACCCCGTCGCCCCATTGGCATGCCCTGCCGCTGGAACACATTGCCGAGGAACTGGACACTAACACGCGGCTGGGCCTGACGCCGGATGCCGTGGCCCGGCGGCAAACGCAGTTCGGCCCCAACCGGCTGACGGAGCGTCCTCCGAAGAGCCCGCTCATGACCTTCCTGTTACAGTTTCACCAGCCCTTGGTGTACATACTGCTGGCAGCCACGGCGGTCACACTGGCGCTGCGGGAATGGGTGGACGCCGGGGTCATCTTCGGCGTGGTACTGGTCAACGCCATCATCGGTTACTTGCAAGAGCATAAAGCCATCAAGGCGATTCATGCCCTGGCCCGCTCGATGCAGGGGGAGGCTACGGTGGTGCGCGGCGGTATTTCGCAACGGATACCCAGCAACGATCTGGTGCCAGGGGACTTGGTGGCCCTGCAATCGGGAGACAAAGTACCCGCCGACCTTCGCCTCATACGCTGCCGCGATCTGCGCATCGACGAGTCCGCACTCACCGGCGAATCCCTGCCGGTGGAAAAGTCCGGGGACGTGTTGAGTCAGCAAACCGTACTTCCCGACCGCCGCAACATGGCCTATTCCTCCACCCTGGTGAGCTACGGCACCGCCAGCGGCCTGGTGGTGGAGACCGGCGACGCCACCCAGATCGGGCGTATCAATGCCCTGATCGCCGCCGCCACGGAACTGCAAACCCCCTTGACCCGCAAGCTGGCCCAGTTCAGCGGCGTATTATTGTGGATCATTCTCGGCCTGGCCGGGCTCACCGTTATCGTGGGATTGCTTCGCGGTCAGGGCTTGCTGGACATGTTCCTGGCCGCCGTTGCCTTGGCCGTGGGCGCCATACCCGAAGGACTGCCGGCAGCCATGACCATCACCCTGGCCATCGGCGTGGGACGCATGGCCAAACGGCACGCCATCATCCGCAAACTGCCGGCAGTGGAGACCCTGGGCAGCACCACCGTCATCTGTTCGGACAAGACCGGCACTCTCACGGAAAACCAGATGACGGTGCAGGAAATTCACGCCGGTGGGCAGCATTACAGCCTGAGCGGCGTGGGCTATGCCCCCGCGGGTGAAGTTCGCCTGGCCGGCAGTGCCATCAACCCGGAATTTCACCCGGCACTGCTGGAATGTCTCAAAGCCGGCCTGCTGTGCAACGATTCCCGCCTGATTGCCTCTGCGAAGGGCTGGCGGATGGAGGGCGATCCGACCGAAGTTGCACTGATCACTGCCGCCGGCAAGGCCGGTATGTCCACCGACGCCGCCGACCACGAATTGCTCCGGCATGACACCCTACCCTTCGAGTCCCAGCACCAGTACATGGCTACGCTGCACGACGCCGGCCCGGAGGTGCCGGGTCTGATCTACATGAAGGGCTCTGTGGAGTGCGTGCTGCGCCGCTGCCGGGACACCCTGGGTGCGGATCTGGAACCGGAAAGCCTGGACCACCAAGCCGTGCTGTCCCAGGTCGAACGCATGGCCGCGCAAGGACTGCGGGTATTGGCCCTGGCCCGCAAACTGGTACCGGCGGAGCAACGCCAGCTCGGCCACGGCGATGTGGCGGAGGGGCTCAGTTTTCTTGGCCTGCAAGCCATGATGGACCCACCGCGGGCAGCAGCGGTGGAGGCAGTGGCGGCCTGCGCCTCGGCGGGCATTCAGGTAAAGATGATCACCGGCGACCACATCACCACCGCCACGGCCATCGCCCGCCAACTCGGACTGCTGGCACCGGCCGAGCAAAATGCCGACCCGGTGGCGGTCAACGGAGAGACCTTGTCACGCCTGTCGGCAGAGGAACTGCGCGAACAGGTGGAAAAGGTGTCGGTATTCGCCAGAGTAGCTCCGGAACAGAAACTACGACTGGTAGAGGCCCTACAGGCCAACGGCCATGTGGTCGCCATGACCGGCGACGGCGTCAATGACGCGCCGGCACTCAAGCAGGCCGACATCGGCGTGGCCATGGGCCTGGGCGGCACCGAGGTCGCCAAGGAAGCCGCGGACATGGTGCTCACCGATGACAATTTTTCCACCATCGTTGCCGCCGTGGAGGAAGGCCGCGCGGTTTACGACAATCTGGTGAAGTTCATCACCTGGACATTGCCAACCAATGTGGGCGAGGGACTGGTGATCCTGGTGGCGGTGATGGCCGGAGCGACGTTGCCGATTACGCCGGTACAGATCCTCTGGATCAATATGACCACCGCCGTACTGCTTGGCCTGATGTTGGCCTTCGAGCGCAAAGAGCCGGGCATCATGCGCCGACCGCCGCGCCCTCCCAAAACGCCGATACTCACCGCCGAGCTGGGCTTTCGTATCGGTCTGATGGGGGTACTGCTGTTGCTGGGCGCCTTCGGCCTGTTCCAGTTGCAACTGAGTCAAGGGGCTTCGCTGGAAAACGCCCGTACCGTGGCGGTGAACATGTTCGTCTTCGGCGAGCTGTTTTACCTCTTCAATTGCCGTTCACTGCGCTATTCCATGTTCCGCCTGGGTTTCTTTTCCAATCCCTGGCTGCTGGTGGGCGTAGCAGCGATGGTGTTGTTGCAAGTGTTGTTCACTTACAGTGAAGTCATGCAGCGACTGTTTGGCACAGCCCCGCTATCCGTCACGGAATGGGTCTATATCGTTGGCGGCGGCCTGCTCATCCATGCCGTGGTCGGAGCGGAAAAATGGTTGCGGGCAGGCAATCAGCCGCCTGCCTCATCGCATACCGACTCGCTGTAATATACATGCACCCGATTGCGGCCAGCCCGCTTGGCGGAGTAGCAAGCACAGTCCGCCAGGCGCAGCGCCTCTTTCGAACAATCCGAGCCCGTGAGATCCACTACCCCCAGGCTTGCCTGCACGGAATACTGCCCCAGGGTACCGACAAACTCATACTCCTCGACCCGCTGGCGTATCGACTCGGCGATCTGCAGCGCCTCATGAACGGGACAATGTTCCAGCAGCACGGCAAACTCGTCGCCCCCCAGCCGGCCGACGGTATCGCGCGTACGAACAGTGGCAGCCAATAGCCCGCTGATTTCCATCAGCAGCCTGTCGCCGGCATCGTGACCCTCGCTGTCGTTGACCTGTTTGAATCGATCCAGATCGAGATAGATCAAGGCCGCGGCATTGCAACGTTTGGCGCCCCCCTGAACGACCCGGTCCAGACGACTGAGAAACTCGTGGCGATTGACCAGATGGGTCATCGGATCATGGGTCGCTAGCCATAACAGACGATTGCGCTCGTCCCGCTCGGTGTAGGCCGCGGCCACCGCCAGCCCGGTGAAGGTGATCATCCACAGGAGAGTGATATTCAAGAAATACGGCCCCAGTTCCGAGGATGAAAGAACATCATCAGGACGGTAATTGCTTCCCATGGCCAGCACAATCAATCCCGTCAATGCCACCAAGGCCACACCTGCCTGGTGATAGCGGATAGCGGCGGCAATAAAAATGGGGATCAACAGATACATGGTCAGGGTGGAATGTATACCGACATCAAGCAAGACACTGGAATAGGTGACTACCGCTGCCGCCAACAGCAGCACAAGCAGCCCCCAGTCCCGACCGACTTGCCCGTTTCGCTGACGCCACCAGAACGGCAGCACCAAGCCCACCGTTCCCAACACTAACATGCCGATACTGTTGCCCATCCACCAGGACAAACCCGTCGCCACCCAATTCGGGCTGCTGGCGGACCAATAAGCCATGGCAAAGGTACCGACGGAGGCACTGATCACCGGCCCAATGACCACGGCCACCACCATGAAAGCGATCACATCGCGTACCCTGTCAAGGGCGGGAGATACGGAAAGACTGCGCAGGAACCAAGCCGGCAGCGCCGCCTCCAGCACGCTGGCCAACCCCGCGAGGGTCGCGGTTTGCCAATGAATGCCGTTGTCCCAGGCAAGGGCGAGCATGGCCGGTAGAATCGCAATGGCCAGTCCCGGGCCGAACCATAAGGCCAGGGCAAAGGCGAACCCGGACGCCGGCCAGATCGGTGAGACCCCTGTCTGCGCAAAATGCAGAGACAGGGCAAACTCACCCAGCAGGTAATAACCCAAGGCCAGCACCAAACCCACCCCCACCGCGCGACCCCCCTTCAGGGTGTGCGGTTCCATCGAACGAGGGGCGATTCGGCCAGCGGGAACATCCTGCACCAATCCCGCGTCCCTGCGTATGCCCAAACTCTTGGTGTCAAAGCTCGACGTAGCCATACACCCGTGTCCAACCAAACTCTCAGACCACAATGACAGCTAACGGGTCATCCCTCGCAAGACGACCAGGATCTGCTTAGCCGCTGCCATTCCCGATGGATGCCTGCAATAGAAAAGGCTCCTGATCAATTGAACGGGGATAGTCGCCATTGTCACTGTTCCTCTATCGCTGAGATGAGCGGGTCATGCGCGATGTGCTGAATGGTTAAGCGCCAGGTATGAAACACGGCACTTTCACCCCCTCAGGCAATCGCTCCGGCAAGGTGCACCGGCTGCCTGCGCGGCCCCCAGGTACCTGCCTTGGCCTCGAACACCCCCGCCAGCGGCGTGCCACACCCCGCGCAGGCACCATGCGCATCCAGCCCCCAATGGGTGAGCCGGTACCAGTCTCTGCCAATCAGCTTCGCGCCACAGTGATGGCAGAAGGTACTGCCGCCGTCCTCGTCGTGGACATTACCGGTGTAGGCATAACGCACGCCATTGTCCATGGCAATATGCCGTGCCCGCCCCAGAGTGGCGGGAGGCGTCGGCGGGTAATCGAGCATCTTCCAGTCGGGATGAAACGCGGTGAAATGCATGGGCACGTCCGGGCCCAGGTTCTCTACCACCCAGCGGGTCATATCGCGGAGCTCCGAATCGGAGTCATTTTCACCGGGGATCAGCAGGGTAGTCAGTTCAAACCATACCGAGGTTTCATGCTTGAGGTACTGCAACGTATCCAGCACATCCGCCAGATGGCCGCCGCAGAGTTTCCAATAGAATCTGTCGGTGAATGCCTTCAAATCCACATTGGCCGCATCCATGTGCTGAAAGAAGACCTTGCGCGGTTCCGGGCTGATGTAGCCCGCGGTCACCGCCACGCTATGTATCGCGCGCCGATGACAGGCGTCTGCGGTGTCGATGGCATACTCCATGAAGATCACCGGATCGTTGTAGGTGTAGGCCACACTGCGGCACCCAAGGCGCTCTGCCGCCTGCGCCAACTGCTCCGGCGATGCGGCATCTGCCAGAGTGTCCATCTCGCGGGATTTGCTCATATCCCAGTTCT
>JAGRGI010000102.1 GCA_020445565.1 Chromatiales bacterium | reverse complement strand
GAGGCCATGTCGATTTTGGCGCGCAACACCTTGGAGCCATCCGGGAATTCCCCCGCCCGCATACGCTTGAACAGATCCAGATTCTCTTCGACGCCCCGCTCCCGGTAGGGGCTGTCGCGTCCCGGCTCCTTCAAGGTGCCCCGGTACTCCCTCACCTGCTCGGCATTGAGGTCGCAGACGTAGGCCAGGCCCTTGCCGATGAGTTCCACGGCAAAATCATAGAGTTGCTCAAAGTAATCCGACGCAAAGAACAGTCGGTCGTCCCAGTCGTAACCCAGCCAACGCACGTCATCCTTGATGGATTCTACGAATTCCAGGTTCTCCTTGTGCGGGTTGGTGTCGTCAAAGCGCAGATTGCACAGGCCACCGGCAAAATCCCCGGCCAGCCCGAAGTTCAGCACAATGGATTTGGCATGGCCAATGTGCAAATAGCCATTGGGCTCGGGCGGGAAACGGGTATGTACGCTCTGGTGCTTGCCCTGGGCCAAATCGGCCTCAATGATCTGACGGATGAAATGGGACGGCTTGGCAATGTCGTTCATGACTGGCTCAATGTGTGGGACTAAACTCAGGCCGCCGCCTCGCGGGCGCGGATGAAGGCCAGGGCCTTGTCGATGCGGCGCAAGGTCGCCTCGCGGCCCGCCATCATCAAGGTTACGTCGATACTCGGCGAGGCAGCCCGACCTACCACGGCGACGCGCAAGGGTTGGGCCACTTTGCCCATGTTCAAACCCAACTCCTCGGACACCTGCGTAACACAGGACAGAATGCCTTCCCCACTCCACTCTGTCAGGGTGGACAGGGCGGCTTGCACGCGCTCCAACGGTTCGCGGGCCACGGGACGCAGATGTTTCTTGGCGGCATCGGCGTCGAATTCGTCGAAGTCCTTGTAAGCAAAGGCACTGATATCAGCCATCTCCACGAGGGTCTTGGCCCTTTCCTGCTGGGCCTTCACCACCTCCACGAGGTCCGCTCCCTGAGCGGGGTCGATGTCCAGTTTACCCATGTGCGGGCTCAGCAGGCGGGCGATACGTAAGGGATCGGAATCCTTGATGTAGTGCTGGTTCAGCCACAACAGCTTGTCGGTGTTGAATGCAGAGGCCGCCTTGTTTACCTGATCGATATCGAATAGTTCGATCATCTCGTCGATGGTGAAGATCTCCTGATCGCCATGGGACCAACCCAGGCGCACCAGGTAGTTCAGCAGGGCCTCCGGCAGATAGCCATCGTCCCGGTATTGCATCACGCTCACGGCCCCGTGGCGCTTGGAAAGGCGCTGGCCGTCGGAACCCAGGATCATGGGCACGTGGGCGTACTGGGGCGGTTCCTTGCCAAGTGCGCGGATCATGTTGATCTGGCGTGGGGTGTTATTGAGATGATCGTCACCGCGGATGACGTGAGTCAGTTCCATGTCCAGATCATCGACCACGACGGTGAAGTTGTAGGTCGGTGTACCGTCGGTACGGCGAATGATGAGATCGTCCAGTTCGGTATTGTCAAAAGCCACCCGGCCACGGATGAGATCGTCCACCACCACGATGCCGTCCAGCGGATTTTTGAAGCGGACCACATGAGGCTCATCGGCACTCACCTCTCCATCCCGGCAATGGCCGTCGTAACGGGGCTTCTCCTTGGCCGCCAGTGCCTTCTCACGCAGGCCGTCGAGCCGCTCTCTGGAGCAGTTGCAGCGATAAGCCAGGCCCCGTTCCAGCAGATCGTCCACCACCTCGGCATAACGGTCGAAGCGATGGGTCTGGAAAAACGGACCCTCGTCGTATTCCAGACCAAGCCAGGTCATGCCCTCCAGAATCGCATTCACCGATTCCTGGGTGGATCGCTCGCGGTCGGTATCCTCGATACGCAGAATGAAAGTGCCGCCGTGCTTGCGGGCAAACAACCAGGAGAATAAGGCGGTACGTGCACCACCGATATGAAGATAACCGGTGGGGCTTGGGGCAAAACGGGTGCGGACGGTCATGGGAACGGAACAGGCCGGTGTGGAAATGAAGGCCGCAATTGTATACCGATCAGGGGCAACTTGGCTCGCCCGACGCCTCGGGTAGCCCCCCGCCGTTAGCGGAACAAATCTTTCTCCGCGATGACCTGGGCGACAAGTTCCGGCACCTTGGCCCGCCATCCGTCCTGCCCGGCTTTTATGTCTCGCAACACTTCATCCGCGTAGATTGTCAAGTAGTCGCGATTGACGGTGTCAAGCGCGCGAACGAGCCGATTCTCCCGGAGATAATGGAAAAGGTGTCGCAAGTGCGGCTCGGGTTCGAATTCATCCAAGGTCACCACACTGCCATCCGGATTCAACGATGGCGAGATGTAAAGACGCAGATCGGACTTGAAAAGGCGACCGAAGGCTTCGAGGATGCCGCCTTGCAGATTCTCGTAATAGATCTCGTTGAAGATCTGTTTCAAGGTCGGAATGCCCAGTACGATGGACAACGGTTTTCGTGTGCATCGCAGCAGATAGCTGGCCAGGCGGTAGTATTCGCCCATATTCGACACCAGCACATTCTTGCCCAGCGCACAAAGAATGTCGGCGCGATCGAGGAAATCCTCCGTATCGATGGTTTCACCTTCCCTGAGGTTATGCAGGGTCATCTCAGAGATGACCACCAAGTCGTTTTCCGGGATCCCCGTCTCTTCGGCGAAGCGGCGTTGAGCACAGTCCAGCATGTTGATATTGAGAAGCGTGGGCGGACGAAAGCGGCTGCGCTCCACCAACACGGCCTTATTATAAAGCGCATCCGCAGGCTGCACGACCTTGCCCTTGGCATTGAACATCGCGCCGCTGGTGAGCCCGTATTCCACCAAGCGCAAGGCCATCAGGCGGTTGTCCACCGTCTCGAAGGCCGGGCCATAGAAATCGACCATATCGACCTCTACCAGTTTGGATGAAAGCCCGTCCAACAGGGACTTCAGCAGGGCTTCCGGACTGGCGTGGTGTTGGAACGCGCCGTAGATCAGGTTGACGCCGAGAATGCCCAGACTTTCCTGATCGCGCAGGACGTCATTGGCGGACAGATAGACATGCAGATCGATACGGGACGGGGGCTGCTGCGGTGAGGTCTGGAATTTGACCCCCAGCCAGCCCTGACCATCCTGCTTGCGCGAATAGCTGCGCGAAGCCACGGTATTGGCGAAGGCGAAGAAGGTGCTTTCCGCGCCCCGGTGCTTGTCCAGGCGCTCAATGACCAGGCTGTATTCGATATCCAGCATCTGGTTCAGCCGCGCGCGGCTGACGTAGCGTGGCGACTCGCCGTAGATCGCATCGCTGAATTTCATGTCATAGGCAGACATGGCCTTGGCGACTGTGCCCGCCGCGCCGCCGGCCCGAAAGAACCAACGCGCGGTTTCCTGGCCGGCGCCAATCTCCGCGATAGTGCCGTATTTGCGGTTATCGAGGTTGATGCTCAGGCATTTTTGATGGGTATCCGTCGTAACGTCCACAATCAGTGCCCCTCGCGTTTCATCGATCAGGGCAAAAGTATAGTCCGACAAAAGAGGCTCAGGCGCCTGCTGGCCCCATGGATCGCTGCTCCTGAGAGAGCAGATCCCTTTCAGCCCAGTGCTTTACTGCAAAATTCCCGCGACGCGGCGGGTGTTCGCTCCGGGAAACGCATGAATACTTCCCCTGAAAATCCCTGTCAGCCGGCCTCAGGGCGCATGTACGGAAACAGCAGAACGTCACGAATACTGGGGGAGTCGGTGAACAACATGGCCAAACGGTCGATGCCTATACCCTCCCCGGCCGTGGGCGGCAGGCCGTATTCCAGGGCACGAACATAATCGGCGTCGTAGTGCATGGCCTCGTCGTCGCCGGCGTCCTTTTCTTCCACTTGCTTGCGGAAGCGTTCGGCCTGATCCTCGGCGTCATTCAGCTCAGAGAAACCGTTGGCGATCTCGCGGCCGCCGACGATCAACTCGAAACGATCGGTCACGCCCGGGTCTTCGTCGTTGCGCCGCGCCAGGGGAGAGATCTCCGTGGGATAGGCGGTGATGAAGGTAGGGTCGCGAAGCTGATGCTCCACCGCCTCATCGAAGATCTCGATCTGGATGCGCCCCAAGCCCCAGCCTTCCTTGACATGAATGCCCATGCTCCGGGCGATGGCGGCGAGGCGGTCGCGGTCATCAATGTCCTCCGGGCCGACCTTGCCGCTGTGGCGCAACACCGCATCCCTCACCGTGAGGCGTTGGAAGGGTTTGCCGAAGTCGAAGGTCTCGCCCTGGTAGCTCACCTGCGTGGTGCCCAACAGTTCCTCGGCGGCGCCGCGCAATAAGGTCTCGGTGAGATCCATGAGGTCGTGATAATCGGCGTAGGACAGATAGAACTCCAGCATGGTGAACTCGGGGTTGTGACGGGTGGACACCCCCTCGTTGCGGAAATTGCGGTTGATCTCATAGACCTTTTCGAAGCCCCCCACCACCAGGCGTTTCAGGTACAGCTCCGGTGCCACCCGCAGGAACAACTGCATATCCAGGGCATTGTGGTGCGTGACGAAGGGCCTGGCAGTGGCGCCACCGGGTATGGCCTGCATCATGGGGGTCTCCACTTCCATGAAACCGCGCCGATCGAGGAATTCACGAATGTGACGGATCAGCCGCACACGCTGCCGGAACACCTCGCGGCTGTCCTGATTCATGATCAGATCCACGTAACGCTGGCGATAGCGGATTTCCTGGTCGGACAGGCCGTGAAACTTTTCCGGCAGGGGACGCAGGGATTTGGTCAGTAGGCGCAGGTCAGCACAGCGTACCGACAGCTCGCCGGTTTTGGTGACAAACAGCTCGCCCTCGGCGCCGACGATATCGCCCAGGTCCCAGCCCTTGAACGCCTGGTAGCGGCCTTCGGGCAGACTGTCCCTCTGCAAGAACAGCTGAATGCGGCCGGACATATCCTGGATATGCACGAAACTGGCCTTGCCCATGATGCGTTTGCCCATGATGCGGCCCGCCACCTTGACGCGCAGGCCCAGGGCCTCCACGGCCTCGGCGTCTTTGCCGCCATGTTCGGCGTGCAAGTCGCCCGCCAAGGCGTCGCGGCGGAAATCGTTGGGGAAGGCGACGCCCTGTTCGCGCAGTTCAGCCAGTTTTTCCCGTCGCAGGGCGATGAGCTTGTTTTCGTCGGTGTGTTCGGTCATGGCAGAGATTCGCAGTTCCTTGGCCCGGTCGAAAAGTGTGTTTACAGGCCGCTTTTCAGGCTGGCTTCGATGAAGGTGTCCAGGTTTCCGTCGAGAACGGATTGGGTATTGCTGATTTCCACCCCGGTCCGCAGATCTTTGATACGGGACTGGTCCAGCACATAAGAGCGGATCTGGCTACCCCAACCGATGTCGGATTTGGAATCCTCCACGGCCTGTTGGCTGGCATTGCGTTTCTGTATCTCCAGCTCGTAGAGTTTGGCCTTGAGCTGTTTCATCGCCGTGGCCTTGTTCTTATGCTGGGAACGGTCGTTTTGACACTGCACCACGATGCCGCTGGGGTTGTGGGTGATACGCACGGCCGATTCGGTACGGTTGACATGCTGACCGCCGGCGCCGGAGGCACGGTAGACATCGATGCGCAGGTCGGCCGGGTTGATCTCCACTTCCACCGAATCGTCGATCTCCGGCGAGACGAACACCGCGGCGAATGAGGTGTGGCGACGGTTGCCGGAATCGAAGGGCGACTTTCGCACCAAGCGGTGCACCCCGGTCTCGGTGCGCAACCAGCCGAAGGCGTACTCACCCTCGAAAGTGATCGTGGCGCTCTTGATCCCCGCCACTTCGCCGGGAGATGCCTCGATAAGCTCGGTCTTGAAGCCGCGGCGCTCACCCCAGCGAAGATACATGCGCAGAAGCATCTCGGCCCAGTCCTGGGC
>JAGRGI010000101.1 GCA_020445565.1 Chromatiales bacterium | reverse complement strand
GGCCGCAGCGCCCCCGCCACCTCCCCCGCCACCCGCCTCCAGACTGGCGATGACCGAATCGATCTGATGGAAATAGTCCCCGGCACTCAGAATGGGCCGGCCGGGCGACCTGACGGTCGTCGTTCCGTCCGTGACGGTTGCGCGGCTACGCAGAGGATCGCGATCGCGATTGGCCGCGAGCCGGATGACGGCCTTGGCCGGCGTCAGGTCCTCGTTCGTATAGCCGGCGAATTCATCGCCCACGGACTTGAGTGCGACAAGGTAGTTAAGAAAATCGCGAGTCGTCGCCTCGGGATTCGCCTGATCGTACACGCGTCTCCACTGCAAGATCGAACCGCCGAAAGCTGGTTGAATCCCGACGGCGATCGGCTTCGGTGGTCATCAACATCCAGACTTGCTTGCGAAGTAAGATATCGCCGGACAGGCCGGAATCCGAATACTCCGTTGTTGCGGCCAGCGAACGAGTGACGATTGCCTGGGCGCGCCGGAGAAAATTGTACGCATCGGTCAAATCGACCGAGTCGAGACGCCTTTGCAGATCGGCGCTGCGATTGGCAGAAACGGGGAAACAGAAAAACAGAAGGACCAACCCGGCGATGAGATGCGTTCTTGTCATTTTTGATACCCATGTACGGATATCCGGCGTATCCGCCAGCCGGCTTCCGGGAGAAACGGGACCCACCACAATCCCCGATGGTCCACGTCCTGAACCGTCGGTCACACGCCAGCCTCCAAACTCCCCAACGGCCTTAGGGATAGGCATTTCTCTTTAAATTTCAGGCAACACCATGAAAAGAGACTAGATGACATCCATCGGATAAGAAAGTACGCCTCAAAATCCCTGGGGGTTTTTCGCTTCGGTATAGGAATTTTTCACCGACGAATCCAATGCATCGGCAACCGTTCATCGGATGTTTAAAAAGCCGAAAAGATCGCTCACATGCGCATGAGAAGAAAAAAGGCCCGGCGGGCAACCCCGCCGGGCCTCTTCAACGTAGTTCAAGCGACTGGAATCAGCCGTTCAGCGACTGATAGTACTTGATGAGGATCTCGGCCACTTCCGGGCGGCTGAACTCCTTCGGCGGGGCGATACCGTTGCCGAGCATCTCGCGGACCTTGGTGCCGGACAGCAGCACGAAGTCTTCCTTGGCGTGGTCCGGGGCCTCGTTCATCATGACAACCTTGTTGAGCTTCTTGGACCAAGCGGTGTGGTCGGCTCGGAAGATCTCGATCTCGAGGGTGCCGGCGGGGATACCGTCGAAGATTTCCTGCGCCTCGAAGGCGCCGTAGTAGTCGCCCACGCCGGCGTGGTCGCGGCCGATAATGAAGTGGGTGGCACCCATGTTCTGACGGAAAACGGCGTGCAGCACTGCCTCGCGGGGGCCGGCGTAGAGCATGTCGAAGCCGTAGCCGGTGACCATGGCGGAGTTCGGCGGGAAGTACAGCTCAACCATCTTGCGGATCGCAGCGTCACGCACGTCAGCGGGGATGTCGCCCTTCTTCAGCTTGCCCAGCAGCATGTGGATGACCAGGCCGTCGCAGCCCAGGCGATCCATGGCCATGTGGCAGAGTTCTTCGTGGGCCAGGTGCATGGGGTTGCGGGTCTGGAAGGCGACGACCTTCTTCCAACCACGCTCGGCAATCTCGTTGCGAATCTCAACGGCGGTACGGAAAGTATCCGGGAAGTCGGTCTGGAAGTAGGAGAAGTTCAATACCTGGATGGGACCGGACAGGCAGGTCTTGCCCTGGGAGTTGAACGCTGCCACGCCGGGGTGCTCCGGATCTTGGGTACCGTAGACCTTCTGAGTGATGGTGGCCATCTCTTCGTCGGTGAAGGTCTCCACGGACTCGACGTTTTGAATCGCCACGACCGGATTGCCCTCGACATTGGGGTCCTTCAGGGCAATACGATCACCGACCTTGATGGAACCGGCATCGGCCACCAGATTCATCACCGGGGTGGGCCAGAACAGGCCGGAACTGGTGGTCATGGTGTTGGCCACCGACAGGGCATCGGCCTTGGTCATGTATCCGGTCAGCGGATTGAAATAGCCGGAACCCATCATCACGGCATTGGCCGCGGTGGCGGAGCTGACGACGATGGAAGGCAGGGACTGGGCCTCGTGGGTCAGCTTGGCGTGTTCGTCGGTGTCGTAGACAAACAGCGGGTTCAATTGGTCCGAGCCGTGGGGCTTGATCATCTCTTTTCTCCTCAATGAACGGGTCTTCTGTATCTGTTACTGGCGAATCGCAGCC
Source organism: Chromatiales bacterium (assembly GCA_020445565.1). Classification (GTDB taxonomy): domain Bacteria; phylum Pseudomonadota; class Gammaproteobacteria; order JAGRCI01; family JAGRCI01; genus JAGRGI01. The sequence continues at coordinate 33,122 of JAGRGI010000101.1, read as the reverse complement.
GCGGCCGGCGGATTTCGCTATTGGCAAAGCGAGTCCGAGCCGTGGTCGAACGGCGACCGCCACCGGGTTTTCGGTGGAGCGGAGCTTGGTGGAGCTGTCAGTCCGATTCGGTGCTGGCACCGCCCTCATCGCGGGTACGGCGCTCGCGCACCGCTCGGGCCAGGTCCCGCAGCAACGGCGTGGTGTCGTCCCAGCCGATGCAGGCGTCGGTAACGCTCTGTCCATAGGTGAGTTCCTTGCCCTTCTTGACATCCTGTCGACCCCCGATGAGGTGGCTCTCCACCATCGCTCCGATGATTGCCCGGTTGCCGGCCGCAATCTGAGCGGCCACGTCGTGGCCCACGTCGATCTGCCGTTCCGGTTTCTTTTGGCTATTGGCATGACTGAAATCGATCATCAGTCGCGGCGGCATGCCGGCGGCTTCGAGATCGGCCACCGCCTCCGCCACGCTGGCGGCATGGTAGTTGGGTTCTTTGCCGCCACGCAGAATAATGTGTGCGTCCTCGTTGCCGGTGGTCGAGAAAATCGCCGACTTACCTTCTTTGGTGAGCGAGAGGAACACATGGGGCTGGGAGGCGGCCCGTATGGCGTCGATGGCGATGCGGAAAGTGCCATCGGTGTTGTTCTTGAACCCCACGGCACAGGACATGCCCGAGGCCAGCTCGCGGTGGACCTGGCTTTCCGTGGTGCGCGCACCGATCGCTCCCCAGCTTATCAGGTCGGCAACATATTGCGGGGTGATCAGATCAAGGTATTCGGTGGCGGCGGGCACGCCGGCGTTGTTGATGTCCAGCAGCAGGCTGCGGGCAAGGCGCAAGCCTTCATTGATCTGGAAGCTGCCGTCCAGGGCCGGATCGTTGATCAGCCCCTTCCAACCCACCGTGGTGCGGGGTTTCTCGAAATACACCCGCATGACGATCAACAGGTCTTCGCCCAGCTCCTCGCGCATCTCCGCCAGACGCCCGGCATACTCGCGAGCGGCCTTGGGGTCGTGGATGGAACAGGGACCGACGATGATCAACAGACGATCGTCCTGCCCTGTCAGAATGCGATGCACGGCCCGGCGCGTGGAGACCACGGTCTTGGCGGCGGCGGTGGTGATGGGAAATTCTTCATGTAGCTGTCTGGGCGGGAGCACTTCGGTGATCCCGACGATGCGCAGGTCATCTACATTGTATTTGGTGGTCATCGGTGGCCTTGGCGTCGTGGCGGCTGATCCGCGGGCAAAACAAAAGCCGGTCCTCACGGCCGACTTGTCCGCGGCCGCCGCGATGCCGGCGGGCGGCGAAAGCCTACTACTATCGCGCTGTGAAATCCACCACAGCCGGGCATCGACTTGGCAGCCATCGGGTAGCCGGGCATACTGCCAGACGCGATTTCCTGAAACGGACGGTACGATGACCATCGATGAACTGATCGAAAATTTCGAACTTCTGGGCGACTGGGAGGAGCGCTACGCCTACCTCATCGATCTGGGTAAGAAACTGCCTGCCATGCCCGAGGCGCACAAAAACGACGCCACCAAGGTGCAGGGCTGCATGAGCAATGTCTGGCTGTACGCGACGACGGATGAGCAATCTCCGCCCCGCTTCCGGTTCGAGGCGGATAGCGACGCCTTTATCGTCAAGGGCCTGGTTTCCCTCTTGTTGACGGTCTATGCCGGCCACACGGCGGAGGAAATTCTGGCAATCGATGCCGAAGGGATGTTCGACCGCCTGGGTTTGCAGGCCCACCTGAGTCCCACCCGCGCCAACGGCCTGCATGCCATGGTGGAGCGGATACGGGCCGAGGCGCACAGTCAGACCGCGTAATCGGCCCCCGCGGCACGCTCAAACCGTTCCAGCAACGGGGCATCCGCTTCTGCAAGCCCCGGCGCGAGGATAAACCACTCACGCAGAATCTGCTCCGGCCTTTCGCTGGTTTCACTGCCAACCAGAGCATCGGACAGGCGTGCCACCTGGTAGGCCATACGCTCTTCGCGCGCCTCTTGCGGCGATTCCACACCACGGGCGATCTCCATGCGCAGACAGAGCAGAGACCTCGCCTGCGTCGCCTGTTCCGCGGCGGCCGCCAATGCATGTCCGGCTAAATCGTCACCGTCGGCAGCGGCCACGGCCTGTTGGTAGCGGCTCTGCATGGCGGACATCCAATCCTTGGGCAGGTTTTCCAGGGCCTGCCAGCGCTCTTCGATGGTGTTGCGTGCCTCTTCCTCTACAGCCTGGAGCAAGACCATGGCCTCGAGCCTGGCACAAAGCTGTGAACGCTCGCGCAAGTTATCCAGCATCGCCTGTTTGCGGGCACGCCCCAGGTCTTTTTCCGCCTGATCCAATCGCCGTCCATGCTCTTTGGCCGAGCGCTGCAACTCGGCCTCCGCCCCTTTTGGCAATGGGTTGAGCTCGGCCAGCGCTACTTCCACTTCTTCCAGCCGATGGCGGGCCTGACCCAATTCGCCGGGGCTGGTCAAAGGCATGTCGCCCAACTCCGCAAGCATTGCCATGCCACGGTCGAGATTGTCCCGCCGTTCCTGATCGGCCGCCTGACGTTCGCTGTCGCGGCGCTGGAATACCGCATCGCAGGCGGCACGAAACTCGGTCCACAGGGCCTGCTCTTGCTTGCGCGGGCCGTCAACCGTGGGCCGCCATTGGGCCTGAGCGTCCTTTGTCTGCTGGATCGCCTGTGCCAGATCCTCTGCTTCTGCCAGCTCCTTCACCCGGCGGATCAGCGCCTCACGGCGCCGACGCTCTTTATCGCGCTCCTTGTCCAGGACTGCCAGCAAGGGGGCCATGGCCCCGTCCCATTCCTTGTCCACCGCCTTACGCTGGTTACGCGGCGAGGGCCCCATATCGCGCCAGCGGTCCTTGAAACTCCGTTCTTTGGAACGCAGCGCTGCCCAATCCGGCTGCTCGAGGTTCTGTTGTGACAGCCATTCCGAAACCTCCTGGCAGAGCACCCGGCGCTTTTCCAGGTTTTCTTCGCGGTTCTCGCGTTCCTGATCGAAATGTTCCTGACAGGGGGCGTAAGCGCGATTGCACAGTTCGTTAAAGCGTGCCCAAACCGCCTCGGAGGCGGCGCCTTCGCTGCGATCCAGGCGCTTCCAGCCATCACGCACGGCACGTACCTTCTCGGCCCGCTCGCCAATGGGAAGTTCCGATTCGATCAGGGACTCGGCTTGGTCACACAGTGCCTGACGGGCATTGCTGATACCCCAGCTGCGCCAGCCGCGCAGTTCGTTGATGCGGGCATCGGCATCGCGCAACACCTTGTCGATACGCTTCTTCAGCTTGCCTGGATCACCGATTTCGCGCAAAAGGTGGCGAAGGCGATCGCGCAGAGAGATAGCCTCTTGCAAATGACCGGCATCGAGAGTGACGGGCAATTGCTCGATCAGTTCGGCAAGGGATTGCAGATGTTCATCACGTTTTTGTGCCTGTCGCAGCAGCCTATCCGAAAGCGATTGGCCGAGACCCTGGAAACGCTCCTGCAGCGGCGCGGCCAAGGCTTGCTGCGCGGGCTTGACCGCCTGTTTCCAGCGCTCGCTCCAACGCTGGATGTCGATGTCCGAGATGGCCTTGTCGCGATCGCGCAGTTGCTCACCCTGTTTGAGCAGGGTTTGCAGAGAAGCCACTCGATCCAGGTCGGCCAAACCGCGGTTGAGGGCGTTTTCCAACTCCCCAGCCAGGACGAAGAACCGACGATCGGCCTTTTCCTGCTCCGCTTCCACCTGACAGCGGAACTCGTCCCAGCGCCCACGCAAGCCTTGCCACTGTTCGCGCAATTGGGCGTAACCATCGGCATCGTGTGGCGGATGTTCGCCCAGGCCGCTCAGCAGTGTACTGGTTTCGTCCAGAACGGCGCGTTGGCCGGCCCGCGCACGCTCCTGCGCGCCTACCCTTTCGGCAAACACTGCCGATGCGGCATCTACCCGTTCCCGATCCGCCTGTGCGGCCTCATCCGAAAGGCCCGCCCATTCCTGGCTCAAGGCCGCGAAACGCTGACTAAGCAGGGGTTCGGGGATGGCATCGGCAAAAGCGGCAAGTTGGTCGGCAATCTCGGCAATGCGCTCACGCCGCTCGCGGGCGAGCCGATAGGTCTCCAGGCGTTGTTTGGCCAAACGATAGAGGCGTTTGTCGGCCTGCTTGGCGACCTTGGCAATGCGTTCCAGATCGGCCTCGTCACTCAGCACCTCGGTGGCCGCGAGACGGACGTCCACCGCCGGGTCGTTCAGGGCCATCGCCAGATGATCGGCGGCCGACAGATTGTCGATCAGGGCGATACGCAAGGCCGGCTCGCGGGCGTGTTTGGCCAGGTACTCCGCCAGGTTTGGGTCCTTGCTGCGCCTCACGGCTTGCAAGCGGCTATCGAGATCCGGTGCCTGTCCGGCCTCCGCGCAGAGAACTTCGCGCAGACGATCGCTGGCGGCGCGGCGCACGCTGTCTACCTTGTCCCACACGGAAACTTGCTCCAAAACCGCCAGAGCGCTGACACGTGCCAGCGCAGCGCAGCGGACCTCCGGGGCATCGTCTTCACGGGCCAGGTGGTCGAGACGCTCCGGATCGTTGGCCAATTCGGCAACGGCGGCGGCGCGCACCTTGGGGTTGGGGTGTTCCCATTTCGGGCGAAAGAAGCGTGAAAGCATGGCAGCGAGAACTCCCGGCAGGCGGGTAGAAACAAATCGACGGGGGATATATCACGGCCGCTCGGGCGGGTAAAGGCGGGAGCCGGCTAATTGAGGGGAATGTGCAGGAGAAAGCGGGCGCCCCCCAGGTCACTTTCGGAAATGCGCAGATTGGCCCGATAGGCATCGACAATGTCCGCCACCACGGCCAGACCGATACCCTGGCCTTCCCCACGGGAATCGGCCCGCACGCCACGGGTCAGCACGCCGGCACGGCGTTGCGGCTCGATGCCGGGACCGTTGTCTTCCACCGTCAGCAGAGCCTCGGGGCTCAGACCCTCGGTCTCGGTCCAACTGACCCGTACCCTCCCCTCCCCATACTTGAAGGCATTGTCCAGAAGATTACCCATCAACTCCATGAGATCGCCCTCATCGCCGTGAAAGCGCGCCTCCGCATCAACATTCACGTCCACCTGAACCCGCCGCTCGGCGTAAACCTTGCCAAGACTGTTGAGCAGTTTGTCCAGCAGAGGTCTGACCGGCGTATGCTTACCGGGCACACCTCGACCGGAGGTGGCGGCCCGTTGCAATTGGTATTCGACGATCTGACTCATGTGCCGAACCTGATCGCGAACCGTTCCGGCGTCGGTCTGATCACTGCCGACATTGCCGGACAGTACCGCCAGAGGCGTCTTGAGACTGTGGGCGAGATCGGCCAAGGCGTTTCGGTAGCGCTCCATCCGCGTCTGCTCATGGCGCAGCAGGCCGTTGAGGTTGCGGGTCAGGCCGCGCAGTTCCAGGGGATAATGCCCTTCCAGGCGCTCGCGTTCGCCGTTCTCGATGGCTGCCACATCCTCGGCGACGGCCCGCAAGGGACGAAGACCCCAGTGCACAGTGGTACCCAGCACCACCAGCAGCAGCAACGCCGAGCCGCCAAGCCAGCGCCACAGATTGCGCCGGAAATCGGCAATCTGCTCGTCATAGGCCCTGGCGCTCTCCGCCACTTGGAAGCGCAGGTGGCGCTCCCCGCCACCGGTAAGCTCGTAGATTACCGCCATGGCGACGGAAAACAGGCGGCCGTTGCCATGACCCAGTTCGGCGAACAACAGTTGTCCCGGTTGTTCGGCGGTCTGTTCCACCAGATCGCCGCCCAATAGAGAGAGGCTGTTCCAGCGCTCGCCCTGCTCGCCTGTAATACGGGCGTAGAGACCGGATTGCGGACGGCCGAAGCGTGGCTCCTGGAGATTTTGCGGCGCGATGTCGCCGCGTTCGGGGTCCACCGCGGCCAGCAGTGCATACAGGTTGCCTCGCAGGCGATCCTCCACCGCCGAACGGGCACTGGCCTGAAAGGCTTTGTCCAGGGCCAGTCCAGTGGCCCCCAGGAAACCCGCCAGGGCCAGCAGGACCGTCAGCATCAAACGCCCCTGCAAGGAATCGGGCCAGCTCATGAACGGGATAGAGTGAAACGGTAGCCTCGTCCGCGCAGGGTCTCGATGGGCTTGTAGCGGTTGTCCGGGTCGAGTTTGCGGCGCAGGCGGCCGACGAATACCTCGATGGTGTTGCTGTCGCGGTCGTAGTCTTGCTCGTAGATGTGTTCGGTGAGTTCGGTCTTGGAGAGCACCTCGCCGGCATGCATGGTCATGTATTCGAGAATCTTGTACTCATAGGCGGTCAGATCCAGTGTCTGGCCATCCATGCTGACCTGCTGGGAGGCACTGTCGAGCTTCAGCGGCCCAAACTCCAGCACCGGATGCGACCAGCCGGCGGAGCGGCGAAGCAGGGCATTGAGGCGGGCCATCAGTTCCTCGGGTTGAAAGGGCTTGACCAGATAGTCGTCGGCACCCGCCTCCAGACCTTCGACTTTATCTTGCCAGCGGCCACGCGCGGTGAGGATGAGAATGGGAAAATCACGGCCCTCTCCACGCAAGGCGCGAATCAGATCCATGCCGGAAAGGCCCGGCAGCCCCAGATCGATCACCGCCAGATCCACGGGATACTCCCTGCCCAGGTACAGACCCTCCTCACCGTCGGCGGCAAGATCCACCGTATGGCGCGCGGCTTTAAGCTGTTCCGCCAGTTGCCGACGCAGATCCGGCTCGTCTTCAACGATCAACACGCGCATCAGCGTGGGCGCCCGGTTCTGGGATCGATACGCAGGGTGCGTACCCGTCCTTGATCGGTCAACACCTTTATCTCGTATTCACGCTCGCCGCTGCGGTCCACCGATCGCGCATCCAGCACCCGCTCATCTCCGGAACTGCGGATTCGCGACACCGCTTCGTCCAGCGATACTCCGGAACGGTCGCCGCGATCGGTGTAACCCCGGTCGCGGGCCTCGGCGGACCCGCCGACCAGCAGCAACAAGGCGGCAGCGGTGAGCAGATAGCGATGCATGAATGCAAGACCTCCAGCAGAATCTCTACCGATCAGCGGGCCGGCTCCACCGACACACGTACGCGGATCTCGTCACCGGGGTCGTGATCCATGCGTGTCACGTACTCTTCACCCCGATAGCGGTAGGTGACCCGATAGCCCACCACCCTCTCCTCGGTGTAGTACTCATCCACATCCCGGCAACGGCGCACTGTCTCCGTATGATAGCGGGTATTGCGATCGCGGATGTCCGCGCCGATGGTGGCCCCCAGCAAAGAACCGACGATGGTGGCAGCTGGCCGGCCATGCCCCCGGCTCACCTGATTGCCGATCACACCACCGATGATACCGCCAAGGACAGGGGCGGATACGTCACGGTTGCGATTGCGCACGTAGACATCCTCCGTCCAGCATTCCTGACGTACCTGCGGCACCTCCACACGTTCATAGATCGGGTCCACATCCACCACCCGTGCCATGGTGTAGCGTTCGACCGCCGTGGAATTACCCCAGGGAGCGATTAACGCTACACTCAACAAAGCAGTCGCCCAACGAGTTTTCATGACCTTGCTCCAGTGTCGTCAACTGACCGGCCATGCCGGTCCATTACTATCTGAGCGTAGTTTGCGCCGGTCTGCATGAACCCTGGCTGAACAATCGTTCACGTGTTGGAAAGCCCTACAGATGCGCCGATTCCTCATCACGATTCTCGCCCTCTACTGCCCATTCGGAGCTGCTGCCGTGGTACAGCACTACATAACCGTGTACAGCGCACCACAAGCACGCAACACCGTCTCCAACTGGCGCCCAGGGAGCTATCCAACCGCCCGGGACATACCCGGCGACGCCTTGGTGGAGTCGGTCCGCACGATAGAACTGAAGCAGGGACTCAATCAGGTCGACCTGGGCGGCATCGGCGAGGCGGTCGATCCCACCAGCCTGCGTTTCGTCTCCGACACCGACCCGGAAGGCACCCGCATTCTGGAGCAGCAGGTGCTGTTTCCCACCACCGATCAGTCCAGCCTGCTGCGAATGTACAAGGGCAAGACACTGCAAATCGAGCAGGACGGTGAACATGGCATTCAGGTCTATCGCGGGCAACTGCTGAACGGCCAGGGTGGCCCGTTGCTGCGCCTCGGCGATGGCAGCTTGCTTTGGACCCGCGATCCCCAGCGCATCGTATTCTCCTCGCCCCCGGATGATCTGACCACCGAAACCACCGCTCGCCTGCATGTGGAGGCCGCCAAGGCCGGCGCCCACCAAACCCGCATACGCTACGAGACCGGCGGCCTGACCTGGTGGGCGGACTACGATATCGAACTGGACGACGACAACGACTGTCACCTGAGCCTGTCGCCCTGGGTAACCCTGCTGAATCGCTCGGGGGCCAACTACCAGAGCGCGGAACTGCGCCTGATCGCCGGAGAGCCCAGGCGCAATCCACCCCCGAGGGCGCTGCCTATGGCGCGCATGGTCACCATGGATGCGGCGGGCGCCGGGGCCGGGTTTTCCGAACAGGCCGTGGGTGAGTATCACCTCTACCGGCTCGAAAGCCTGATCGACCTGGAAGACGAATCGCTGCGCCAGATCGCGCTGTTTCAACCCGTGCCACGGGTTGCCTGCAAGCAACGACTGGTCTACGAATCGAGTCCCGGTTATCGGGCACCCAGCAATCGCCCAGTTGAAGAGGTCGGTTTCGGGATCGGGCCAGCTCAACCGGTACGGGTGTTTCTGGCGTTTGAAAACACCGAAGATGCCGGGCTCGGCCGCCCGTTGCCGGCCGGCAAGGTTCGCGTCAGCAGTCGTTTGGCCGATCAAACGCTGGTGTTGCTCGGCGAAGACGAGCTCCCACACACCGCCGTCAGCGCCCAAGCCGAATTGGAACTGGGCAACGCCTTCGACATCCGCGGCGAACGAAAACAACTGGATTTCAACCTCGATACCACCCGACGAACGATAGAAGAGGAATTCGAACTCAGCTTCACCAACGGCAAATCCCGGCCTGTGAAGCTCGAAGTACGCGAAACCCTGTACCGTTGGTACAAGGCGCAGATCCTCTCCTCCACCATAGCGGCGCGCAAGACGGCAGCGGACGAAGTCAGTTTCGATCTAACCCTGCCGGCGCAAACCAAGACCCACCTGCGCTACCGGGTGCGCTATCAGTGGTGAGTACCGGAGCGTTATGTAAGGCGCATCGCCACCGCATCCCCCAGGCCAAGTACAGATGCGGCCACCCGCAGGGCCGTTTCGGCGAAGCGATCCGCGTCGCCCCAGTCGTCGGAGTCGTCCAGATCGCTAATCGAACTCGCTGTGAACAGGCGCATGCGGTAGCGACCTTGGTTCGCCTCGGAACGCCGCAGACGCTCCGCAGTAACGTACAACTGCGGCTGTGTCTCTCCATCTTTCACCAGCGCAAGCACGAATGCGTACTCCCTGCTGTCGGTGGCCTCCAGATCGCCCAGCAGGACGGCGATGAAGGATTCAATGCTATAGCGACGTTTGGGGATGGCCGTGGTAAAACCGGGTCTGTTCATTCTAAAAACTCCTGATTGGGAGAGCACATGCCTGACTGCGCGATGGAAGCACTACGGGCTGGCGACAAAGGGCGATTTCGCGGGGTGAGATCGGCTACAATTGACGATCAATTCAAACTGATTCCAGCAGAGTAACCGGCACCATGCCCTATTTTGTGTTCCGCATTTCGCCACCTATGAAGCTCAGCCTGCTCGACGCCTTTCCCGCCTACCGGGACGCGCGTCAATTTGCCCGCGCCCAGCGGACCGAACTGGCAGCTGAGGATGCTGCAATAGTCAAGGTGATTTTCGCGCCTAATGAGGCACAGGCCCGCACCCTGTTACAAACCAAACGCGAGCCACGGCCACTGGGTGAAGACGCCTGATCAAGGCTGCCCGTCGTCAGTGTTCAAGCCAGCCCACCAGAGCCGAAGTCGCAAGCCGAGCCCGGTGGTGTAGCCCAGTTCCCGAAAGTGGATGCGCCCGTCACTACCGACAATGAAACTGGCCGGCACACCATTCACACCCCACGCGCGGGCGATCCGGCCGTCAGGGTCTGCCAACGCCGGGAACGACAGACCCTCTTCCTGTAAATAGGTCTCGATGGCGTCATCCGCCCCGGATTGCATGGCCACGGTAATCACGTGCGCGTCCTTCGCGAGGGAATCGATGGCGCCGTCCTGGGTTCGGCACACGGGGCACCAGCTTGCCCAAAAATGCACCAACACCGGGCCGTCGCGTACCGCATCGAGACGGAACAAGTTACCTTCCAGATCGTAGGCAATCAATGCAGGCGCCGCACCAGAGGCCATGTCGCCGGCACGCCACCAACCAACCGCCATAATGACTGCCAGCAGCAGAAGCAATTCCAGCAGTCTCTTGCCCCAGCGTTTGAGCCCTTCATGCGCAGACATCGAACTTTACCTCAAGTAAATCGACAGGAGACCGACAATACCGTTTGAAGACCGCCGTGCGACGCTCAGATAGGCAGTTGCAGTCCCTGAGCGGCGGGTGTGGCGAATTGATGCATTCATGGGCTACTTTGATTGACGGATACAGTGGCATGCATAAGAATTGCTTCAGAACACGAAAACAACATCCGAAATTACTACATCCAGCTCGGTTCGCTTCAGCCCGTGTAAGGCAGTTTGCGGGAAGCGTGGTACCGTTCCGGCCAAGGCCGCACGGAACCGTCGAAGGAATTCGGCTACGCCACCTAGAACGATAACGCCATTGCTCCGCAAGATCCGACATAGCCCAGGGGATCATCGTTCCCCTACCGCACATCGTTCCGACCAGCGACCGGGGGAACCTCCGGTGCCTTGGCTGGTCATCGTTGCAATCGTTCTTTCCTTCGTCGCTTCAACGGCGCTTGGCCAGGATGTCCGAACGGTGGTCAACGCCGCAGTGCCGGATAACGCCGTCTCCAAGAACACGATCCGCGCCATCTTCGGCGTACGCGTGCGCAAGTGGTCCGACGGCAGCCCCATTACCGTATTTGTGCTGCCGGACAATGACCCGCTGCATGAGCGGTTCAGCAAGTCACAGCTCAATATCTTTCCGCACCAATTGCGCCGTGCCTGGGATCGGCAGGTCTATTCGGGCACCGGTCAGGCCCCTACCGAAGTCGCCAACGAAGAGGAAATGGTCAGGCAGTTGAGTGAAACGCCCGGGTCCATAGGATACCTCAGCGAAGATCGGGTTGTACCCGAGCTGAAGACCCTGGAGATCGAGTGATGTACTGCCCAGCCTCGATTGACAGACCCGCGCGTATTGTCCAAAGCCCAGACACTCGTGCCCGAATACGTCGCGCAGACCTGAGGAATGCCGGAAAGAGGGAGGACGATGCTAGAACAATGAACACGAAAAAGGACAATAACAGGATCACCCCGTTCATCTCTTTCCTGGGCATGGCGCTTATCCTGTGCATCCATGCCGTGCCCTGCCGTGCCGAACTGTACCCCGGTTTGCAGATTCACGGCTTTCTGACCCAGGGAATCACATCCACCAGCGACAACGATTTTTTCCGCGATTCGGACGATACGCTCAGCTTTCACTTCACTGAAATCGGCGTCAACGCCTCATGGTCGGTCCGCTCCGATCTGCAACTGGCGGCACAGATACTGTCGCGCCGTGCCGGACGAGGCTCAGATGGCGCCCCTGACCTGGACTACGGTCTTCTGGACTACAGCCCGATCTCCGATTTGAACCGACGTTATGGCGTTCGCCTGGGAAGGATCAAACATCCGCTGGGGCTTTACAACGACACCCGTGACGTGGCCTTTACCCGGCCCGGAATTCTCTTGCCCCAGTCGATCTACTTCGATCGCTTGCGGGACTTGTTGCTGTCCTCCGACGGCGTGCAGGTCTACGGGGAGCGAATCACCCCCCTGGGCAGTTTCACGGCCCAGTTGCAACTTGGCTATCCGCAGGTCGACAAAGCCATCGAGTATTCGTTCTTCGGCTTTGACGCGCCCGGCAAGATGGACGGCAATCCGGTGTTTTTCGGACGGCTGCTCTATGACGACCCATCGGGCCGCTGGCGCCTCGGCTTCACCCACAGCGGTGCCCGGTTCGATTACGAAGCCACAGGCAACGATTTTGTCTCGGATGGCTTCGTCTACCTGCGCCAGTACATCCTGTCCGCGCAAATGCACACCGACGACTGGACCTTCTCAGCGGAATACCTGAGGCAGCCGACGCGCTTTCGTGATCTTGGCCCCTTCCTGCCGCAACGCACCTTCCCTCTGGAAAGCTATTACATTCAGGGCGTCTATCGCTTCGCACCGCGCTGGGACCTGGTTCTGCGCTATGACGCCATCTTTCTCGACCGCAATGATCAGGACGGTTCCGAAACGACATCCGGTCCAGAGGCATCGAGCTTCGCCCGCGACTGGACCATCGGCCTGGGCTGGCAACCCAAGCCCAATCTCCTGTTCCGAACGGAGATGCACATGGTCGATGGCACCGCCTGGTTGCCTGCGCAGGACAACGCCGCCCCCCAGGATCAAGAAAGGCGTTGGAAGTTGTTCATGTTCCAGATTTCATACCGTTTCTGAACAAAGGTGGGAGCGCTTCAAGAGCAACGTGAAATAGCGCAAGCCGGGAACAACCTCATGCTCGATCGCCTGATGTCGGACGACATACCGCCAGAGACAGCCCTAGACACCGACGCCAGCCTGTCCGCGCGCCGACGTTTCGTGAGCCTGAAATGGAAGGCCCTGCTGCTGTTCAGCCTGGTCCTTCTCGCCATCAACGTTACCCTGGCAACGCTCAACTACACCAACAGCCTGGAACAATACGAACAACAGCGAGCCCAGGACTATGCCCGTTTCGATCGGGAGCTTCGCGCCATACTCGATATTTCCAGCGACCGCCTGCAGCAGGCCGGGCTGATCATTCCCGATCTGTCGGACGTGCGGCCGGCCCTGCGCAACGGAAACGAAAGGCAGATTCTCGAAGCCTTCGAAGAACACTGGTCCATGCTGCAATTCGACCTGGGCATCAGCGGCGTATCGTTTTTCAATGCCAACAGCGAGCTACTGGCAAGCTGGGGCCGCAACAGCATCGACCGGGGCAGGAAATTCGAGCAGGTGGAACAGGTCAATCGCGAGCAGGCTCCCCAGTCCGGCCTGGATTGCAGCGCGGATTGCTCCCTGTATGCGGTGGTTCCGGTACTTACCGGAGACGACGACCACGTTATTCTGACACTCAACAGCTCCCTGGCAGACGTGGTGATCTCGTTCAATGAAATCACGGGCGTGGATGCCGGCGTGCTGACTACCACCGCCTCCCGCGAGAGCCCCGGCGGCAAGACCTTCGCACCTTGGGGATTGCGCACCGTGGCGTTGACCAACAGCGAGACCAACTTACGCGTCCTGAGTCAGGTCGCCAGCACCGCCAGCCTGGAGACGGCCGTCAAACACAGCACGCGGGTCTGGCTTAACGACCGCGCCCTGGATGTGCGCATCGTACCGATCACCGGCCTGAGCGAGTCCAATGTCGGCTACTGGGTCACCGTGGACGATATCACCGAGGCCATTTCTCACATCGAATCCTCCGCCGCGGAAAGCCTGCTGGCCGGCATCCTCGGTCTGTTGATCTCCGAACTGCTCCTGCTCGCCATCCTGTGGACCCCCATGGCACGCTTGCGGCGCGTCTCCGACAATCTTCCCCTGCTTGCCGACCGGGCCTTCCTGCGCGTGCGCCAAGCCTTGCAGCCTGAAACCAAATGGGTGCCGCTGCAAGACGAACTGGACCTGCTGGACGAAACCGCAATCACCTTGGCGGACAGGCTGGAGGTGCTGGAAACCCAGGTGGAAGAACGCACCCGATCGCTGGCTGACCGCATCGAAGAAGTGCAACGTCAGCGCGATTTCGTGACCGGGCTGCTGGAAACCACGGACGTGATCATCTTCACCCAGGACGCCGAAGGGCGCCTTGTGATGACCAACCGCTACAGTCAGCACATCAGCGGTTTCAGCGACGAAGAACTGCGCGGCTCCCGTTTCGTGGACCTGCTGGACCCGGACGAGGTTCGCGAAATCTCCGGCCGCCTGCGCCGCCTGAGCGAAGGACGCAGCGAACACCTGCGCCACGACACCACGCTGATCTGCAAGGATCACACCCCGCGCAACATCACCTGGGTGCATTCACGCCTCACCAATACCGCCAACGGTGGAGCGGCGGTGCTGAGCGTCGGACTGGATTTCACCGAGCGAAAGCGCGCCGAGCTGCGCCTTACCTGGCTGGCGGATCACGACCCCCTCACCGGTCTGTACAACCGACGCCGCTTCCAGCGCGAGCTCGATGAGATGCTACGCGAAGCCGAACGCTACAATCATCAGATCGGTCTGCTGTTCTTCGATCTCGATCAGTTCAAATACGTCAACGATACCGGTGGCCACCACGCCGGCGACACCTTGCTCAAGCTCGTCGCCAATGAACTGGTGCGCATCACCCGCTCCACCGATCTGGTCGGGCGCCTTGGCGGTGACGAATTCGCCATGGTCCTGCGCGAGACCAATGCCGAAGATGCCTCGCGGGTGGCGGAGAAGATCAACCAGCAACTCGCCCAGATGCAATTCCCGTTGGAGAATCGCTACCACCGTATCACCGCCAGCATCGGCATCGCCCTCTATCCCGAACACGGCACGTCCATTGCCGACCTGCTCTCCAACGCAGATCTGTCGATGTACTACGCCAAGGAGAACGGCCGCGGCCATTTTCATATTTTTTCCAGCTCCGACCACGGCCGCGAGCGTATGCGAGAACGGGTCTATTGGAAGGGGCGCATCGAGGCGGCTCTGGAAAGCGATGCCTTCGTGCTGCACTTCCAGCCCATTCAATCGATCGAGAGCGGGGAAATCAGTCACTATGAAGTCCTGCTGCGCATGCGCGAGGAAGACAATAGCCTGATCCCCCCGGCCCGATTCATCGAGATTGCCGAACGTACCGGCCTGATCCACCGGGTCGATCGCATGGTGCTGGAAAAGGCCATGCAGGCCCTTGCAGCTGCCGTTCGCCAGGGCAAGGATGTCAACTTCGCCATCAACCTGTCCGGCTATGCCTTCCAGGACAACACCCTGCTTAGCCACATCGAGGACTTGTTGGACCGTTACCTGATCGACCCTAAACGCCTGACCCTGGAGATCACCGAAACCGCCGCCGTCGCCGACGTACCCGCTGCCAGCGAGATGATGCACGCCATTCGCGCTCTGGGCTGCCGCTTCGCCCTGGACGATTTCGGCGTCGGCTTCTCGTCCTTCTACTACCTCAAACAACTGCCGGTGGATGTGGTCAAAATCGATGGTTCCTTCATTCAAAACCTGGCCGAGACGCCCGAGGACCAGTTATTCGTGAAGGCCCTGGTCGATGTGGTCCGCGGTCTTGGCAAAAAGACCGTTGCCGAATTCGTCGAGAGCGCCGAAATCGTCGACCTGCTGGCCGAGTACAAAGTCGACTACGCGCAAGGCTATCATATTGGCCGTCCGGCGCCGGAACTGCGGTGAATTACCTACCCAAATCACCACGGCAGGATTGCAAAGCGCTGCTAAACTTTCGTGCAGGGGCGCCATGGCAGCCAAAACGGCCCCCACTTGGTTTGGCGCGGCCACGCCGATCGGCGCACAAACCCGGACATTACCACGCCACATTACTTGGACCCGCATGAAACGATGAGCGCCCCGGCCGACATCGTGACGCCCACCGAACGTTCCGGCCACCCGCCGGAGTTGTGCCAGTTTCAGCCCATGCAGGGATGCAGCGTCGTCAAGGTCGACAATCGTGTCCTGCTCTTCGGTCAACCGCCGGAGGTTCTGAAGTCACTGATTAAAAAAGGAAATGGCCGGCTGGATAGCGTGATCCTGCCCGATTGCCGCGAACGCTGCGGTGTACTGCTCAACAATCTGGAATTCCCCCTTTACTACTTCCTGTTCGTCGACAATGGCTTGGCGGAGGGTCGCCGTCTACGCCTCATCGGTAACGCCGACCATGTACACCAGGTCCTGGAACATCTGCGCCTCACGCTTCTTGGACCGACGCGTCGTGAACTCGAAGCCTGGGGCACGGAACGGGACATTCGCGATCAATGGTTGAATGCCATTGAGTTTTTCGCCCTGAAGTCGGCAGACGGGTCCATCAGACCGGTGGAAGACTTCTTCGAGATCACCTTTTTCGAGAACGATGTGGCCGAAACCGGGGACTTCAGCGTCCGCCGTCTGGCCAAGGACATCTTCGAGGTATCCGCTCCCCAGGGTCAGGCGAAGGTCGATCTCAACGGCACCGAACGCATCGATCCGCCCTATTTGGTCAATGGCGATTACATTCCCAACGGGCTCACCCAGTTCGGTGTGGAGGTACTCGGCGGCGCATCGGGCTTTTCACCGGAGGAGGCATCCACCGGCCTGGTCATTTCCTTCAACGGCCACTATGTGCTGATCGATGCCATCCCTTTCCTGGACCAGCATTTGCGTGCCCGTGGCATCGCCAAGAAGCAGATCAGCGCCGTCTTCCTCACCCATCTTCACGACGACCATTGCAGCCTCTTCCCCCTGATGCTCAACGCCCATCGCGCCGATGTCATCACCACCCGTGAGATCTTTCACATGGCGATGCACAAACTGAGCATGGGCCTGGGCTGGAAGACCGAGGTCATCAGTGAACATTTCAACCTGGTGGAGATCCGCCCTGGCCAGACCATCGACTACTACGGTCTCCAGATCAAGGCCCATTGCACGGTGCACAGCATCCCCACCATCGGCGGCACCTTCTACGCCACCCACCAGGGCAAGGTGCACGAGATCTGCGTGGTGGGCGACAACCAGAGCTTCACCGAAATCCGTGAAATGGTGGAACTCGGCTTGATCCCCGCAGAGACCGAGGAAACCCTCAAACGTCTCTACAGCCGCGAGTGCGACCTGCTGATCGCCGACGGCGGCATGGGACTGATCCATGGCGACCCGGCGGACGCGCTGGAATCGCAAGCCGACCGCGTCGTGTTCGTACACGTAGACCGGCTGCCGGAGCGCTTCAACGCCACCTTTTCCCTGGCCAGTTCCGGCAAGCGTTACACCGTGCTCGACGGTAACAGCAGTCTCTACCTCACCCGCGCCATGGAGTTCCTGGTGGAGATCTTCGGCCAGAACATCTCGCCGCGCTGGCTGGGCATGCTGTTCGCCGACATGCGCATCCGCCGCTACAACACCGACGACGTGATCATCAAACAAGGCGCCGGAACCCGCGGCGTGGTCTATCTGCTGCTCACCGGCCACTGCGAGGTCATCCACCACGATGGCAAGGGTTTCTCCGTGATCGCCACTCGCGAAGCAGGCGAACTGATTGGCGAAATGGCCGTCATTACCGGCCAATTGCTGCGCAACGCCAGCGTCATGGCCCGCACCCCGGTCACCGTCTGCGAGTTCCGCGAAGAGACCTTCGGCCGTTTCGTGGAATATACCGGCCATCGGCAGCGGCTTCTGGAAAGCTGGAGCAAACGCCCGCTCATCGGTAGCCTGCCGCCCTTTCGCGAACTCAACTCCACTGTCGTCGATATGATCTGCGCCATGGCCACCCGCCACAAGCTCCGCGACGGCGAAGAGCTCAAACTTGCCGGCCTGTGGGGCTTCCTGCTCGAAGGCGAACTCATCGACAACCGTACAGGCAACATCGTCAGAACCGGCGAAGAGCTCGGCAACGCCATTCCTTTCGCCCCCGCCGGACCCAGTTCCCTTAGCGCCCGGGGCGATGCCGACGTCCTTACTCTCCCGTCCGACCGTCTGCTCAAACTCATCCCTCAAGTTCCACAACTCAATTACCGCCTGCGCCGATACCGTCTGGCGCAACATGACCAAAAGGCTCCCTGGCTGCTGAACAGTAACCGTTGATATCGATCTAATCCCGCTTGATGCCCTCTGGCGCAAATTCCGGCATTCCCTGCCAGAACCGCGACACGGTTACGATTAAAACAACCGATCGACCTCGTCGAAACTGTGGATAACCGGATGCGCCGCATGGGGGCCGGGCAGTGACTCTTGCGGGTTGTCGGCGCGGGCAGACCAAGCCGTGGTCATACCCGCGCTACGGGCGGCGCTGAGTTCCGTTTCCACGTCGGACAGGAACAGTATCTGCTCGGCGGGCAAGCCGATTTCCTGCACGATGCGCCGGTAGGCAACGGGCTCGCTTTTGGCGCCGATGCGGGTGTCGAAGTAGCCTGAGAACAGTGCGGTGAGATCACCGGCGGGCGTGTGGGCGAAAAGCAGTTTCTGTGCTGCGACTGAGCCGGACGAGTAGACATAGAGATCGATCCCTCTTTGCTTCCAGCGTCGCAGGCCTTGCACGGCGTCGGGATAGACATGGCCTTGAAAGGCACCCTTGCGGTAGCCTGCCTCCCAGACCATGCCCTGCAACACTTTCAGAGGCGTGGCCTTGCGGTCGCTGGCGATCCAATCCAGCAATACCGGCAGGCATCGCTCGGCATCGGCCCCGTCCAGATCTGCTTCACGTGCCACAGCCCGCAGTTGCTCAGCCACATCAGGATCGGCCTCATGCGCTCGGACATAGGCGGGCAGATGCTTGGACGCATAGGGAAACAATACATCGTGTACGAAGCGGATGGAGCTGGTGGTGCCTTCGATGTCGGTAACAAGGGCTCGAATGGACATCAGGCGGCCAGGGACTCGAAGCGCGGAAAGCCGTCGGCGATGGGATCGCCGCTGAAAGTGGCCACCCAGCCCTCGGGATTGGTGAACAGGCGTATGCAGGTAAATTCCGGTGCAGGCCCCATGTCGAACCAATGCGGCGTGTTGGCAGGCACACTGATGAGATCGTTTTTCTCACACAAGACCTGGTAAACACTTTCGCCCACGTGCAGATAAAACAGCCCCGATCCACGTACGAAAAAACGCACTTCGTCTTCGCTATGGATGTGTTCGGAGAGAAACTTTCGCCGCAGGGCGTCTTTGTCCGGATGATTGGCCGTCAGGCTGATGACATCGGCGGTAGCGAAGCCGTTTTCGTGTTTAAGGTGATCTACCTGCTCGCGATAGGCATTCAGAATGGTCTGCTGATCTGCACCGGGCGCAATCTCGCTGGCTGCTTCCCAGCGCTCGAAACGAACACCAATGGCGGCCAACTCCTCGGCAATGGTATCGCCTTGATCAAAAACGCGTGAAGGACTGTCGGGATTGTTTTGCTTGTAAATGGCCAAACGGCTCACGGCGTCATCTCCGGTTCAGGGCAAGATGCTGCATCTCGCATTGCATCAGAAATTCCATAGCCTCTACATGGCGAAGGGCTACGTCCATATTCGACCCCCAGGTGTACATCCCGTGGCCGCGAATCAGATAGGCCGGGGTCTGGGGGTTTTCGATCAGCCAGTTGCGGCTCTGTTCCGCCAAAGCGGCAATGTCTTGTGAGTTTTCGAACACCGGGACGTTGATTGTCTCCTCGTGCGTGGTGTGCCCCTCGAAAGCTTTTTGAAGCTCGTAGCCGTTCAACTCCAGACCCTGAGCCAATTCCGGCATGCGCGACAGCACCGTGGCATTCACCGAGTGGGTATGCAACACGGCCCCTACGTTGGGAAACAGGCTGTAGATAACGCAATGCAGCAAGGTTTCCGCCGACGGCCGGCCGGTGCTGTGCACATTGCCGTGCAGGTCGACGGTCATGACGTCGCTGAATTGAAGGTGCCCCTTGTGGCGCCCGGATACGGTAATGGCAACCAGCTCCTCGTCGAGGCGCGCGGAATAATTGCTGCTGGTCGCCGGCGACCAGCCCTGTGCGAACAAAAACCGGCCCGCGCGGACGATCTCATCTGCGCGTCGAGACCATTCCGGGTGTCGGCCCGGCGTGAGTTCATGCATCTGATTGCCCCGGCAGCATCGTTAGGATAGGTTCGGCGCAGGTAGTTTACTTAAGCTGGACACAGATCGACAGGCATGCGCTCTTTTTATCGCGCATGCGTTCTTTAGAGCTATACTGCAACAATCAATGCCACAAAAACAATCAGGTAGTTCTTCGGCATCGTGAATCTGGGGAAACCGAAAACAACGGCAATCCAAAATGGGAACAATGAGAGCAAGCCACTATGCAAGCAAACGCAATCGAGGATCGACTTCGAATACTCGTGGTTGAGGATGACCCGCTCAACCAGATCCTCTGCCAGGAAATGCTTGAGGCTCTGGGTCATAGCGCGGTTGTAGCCACAGACGGTGAAGCAGCCCTGAAAATGCTGGACCGGGAAAAGGTCGATCTGGTGTTGATGGATCGTCGCCTGCCGGGCATCGACGGCTGGGCGGCAACACGCCGCTGGCGCCAGCAGGAGCAGCTGCGTGGACTGGCCACCTTGCCGGTGGTCGGACTGAGTGGGGACAGCACACCGAAAGACCGGGATTCGGCTCTGGCGGCCGGCCTCAACGATCTGATCGCCAAACCGTTCTCCATGGACGATTTGCGCCAGATCATCCGACGCTGGTTATAACCGGCACCCCGATAACGCTCATCCATACACCTGATTGCAATCCTAAGGACGGGAAATACTTACTACTCAGCACATCGGGCATGACCCCGACCCTTCGCCCACCTCGGCGGTAACTGCACAGTTACGGGAGATATATTCCGACCCCACTTCGGTCATTCTAGCGGTCTGAGCTTTTTTCCCCATGCCCTCCGAAACCAGCACGCATTCCCGAGAGTACCCGGTCGGCGAAATCATCCTCTCCGCGGGAGCTGAAACGCCCGAACAGGGCGGTAGCCAGTACCGGCACCGGCGTTCCCGATTCCACGGCCGCAATGGCGGTCCAGCGGCCCTCGCCGGAATCGGAGACCCGTCCCTGAAAGCGGGAAAGATCAGGGTCGGATTGCAAGGCGTCCGCCGTCAGGTCCAGCAGCCAGGAACCGATAACGCTCCCCCTGCGCCAGACCTCGGCCACCTCCGCCACGTCGATGTCATAGCGAAAGGCGCCAGGGTCCGCCATCGGGGCGGTCTCGGCATCAACACCGACCGTGCTGTTACCCACGTCCGCATGGCGCAGCAGATTGAGCCCCTCTGCATAAGCGGCCATGAGGCCGTACTCTATGCCGTTGTGCACCATCTTGACGAAATGCCCGGCACCCGATGGCCCGCAATGCAGCCACCCCTGCTCCGCCGGTGCGGGCTCCCCCTGCCGGCCGCCGGTGCGCGGCTCCGTAAATCCCGGCGCCAGAGCCTGAAAAATCGGCGAAGCGCGTTCGACAGCGATTGCGTCGCCGCCGATCATCAGGCAGTAACCCCGTTCCAGTCCCCAAACACCACCGCTGGTACCCACGTCCAGATAGTGGATGCCGTTGCGACCAAACCGTTTGGCGCGGGCTATATCGTCTTTGTAGTGGCTATTGCCACCATCGATCAACACGTCCCCCGGCGATAACCGGGAGGACAGTTGTTCGGCTAGTCCCTCTACCACGGCGGCCGGCACCATCAACCAGATTACCCGCGGTGGTTCCAGAGCCGCCGCCAGTGCGTCGAGGTCGGCCGCGACAAGCGCACCGGCATCAGCCATGGCTTCCATCGCCTGGGACGAACGGTCGTTCACTACGATCCCGTGTCCCTTGGCCAGCAGACGACGCACCATGTTGGCTCCCATGCGGCCCAGTCCGATCATTCCCATGTGCATTGTGCCTTTCCTCTTCAAGCGTTTACGAGGCCCATGGCGGGCCTCTGCAAATCGGTCTCAGGTTTCCTGCAAAGCGAGGGCCAGATACTGCTGATGGCCGCGCAGCACCAGGACCGGTACCCTGCACTTCGCGGATCATCACGCCGCCATTCGGCACACCCAACGCCACGCGCTCGGCGTATTTGAACCGGGGCAATTCAACCGTTGGTTCCCGTTGGTGGCAACGCTACTGCGCATCCGCCTCAATGTGCTCGCGGGTACGCAGATAGCGGCGCCCGCCCATGACAGCCGTAAGCAGGGCCAAGGGAATCAGCAAAGAGCCCAAGACCTCCATCACGATTTGGCCCTCGAACAGCTTGAGCAGGGTTATCCCCGACACCAGGGCCATCAGTGCGGTACGCAACCAGGCCAGCAGGGTTCGTTCGTTGGCCAGGCGGGTTCGGTCGATGGCCAGGGCATCGCGCAGAATCAGTTGCTGCGCGCGGCCGGCATAAGGTTTTTCGGGTAGTTCGGCAGACATTTCATTTCCCCCCTCTTGTCGGAATACGGCACTCAATCATTGGCCTTCAGACCATATTTTTGCACCCGGTAGCGAAGTTTTTCGCGGCTGGTGCCGAGCACCCGCGCCGTGAGGCTGACGTTGTCATCGTTACGGGCCAGGGCCTCTGTGAGGATGCTGCGCTCCATGGCCTCCAGGGTCAGACTGCCGTCCAGGGGCAGGCAGATCCGGTCGCCCTGGGGATTGTTGATAACCTCGCTGCTGGAAACGCCCGACGCCTTCGCGTCACCCAGATTGAGCCAGCGTTCCGGGAATTGAGGGCCATCCGCCAACAGCACACACCGCTCCACCAGATTGCGCAGCTCGCGGACGTTTCCGGGCCAATGGTAGCTCCCCAGTCGTTGCCATACGGTGGCGGGCACGGTCTCCACACGCTGGCCGGACAGGTGATTGAATTCCGAGATGAACACCGGCAGCAGATCTTCGATGTCCTGCTTGCGACCACGCAGCGGTGGCACCGGCAGCCGAAAGACAGCCAGACGGTGGTAGAGGTCGGCACGAAACCGCCCTTCCTCGACCCTCTGCTCCAACTTCTGATTGGTGGCGGCGATGATCTGCACGTCCACTTCCAACTCGCGATCTCCGCCCACACGCCGTACCCGCCGGTCTTCGATCGCCTTGAGTAGCTTGGCCTGCAAGTCCAGCTCCAGCTCGCCCAACTCGTCCAGAAATAAGGTGCCACCATTGGCCTGCTCGATCAGGCCTCGGCGACGCCCTTTGGCACCGGTGAATGCCCCTGCTTCATGCCCGAACAGTTCCGCCTCCATCAACTCCCGCGGCAGGGCGGCACAATTCACCTCCACCATGGGACCGGCCTTGCGCGGACCGCTGTGATGCAGAATTCGAGCAGCCAATCCTTTTCCGGTACCGGTCTCGCCGATAATCAACAAGGCCGAAAAAGGAATACGCGAGAGACGGTCGAGCATGTCGCGCACCTCTCCTGCCGCCGGACTGCGGCCAATGAAGGCCGCTGGCGAGTAGCGGCTGCCCCGCGCCCTGCCCTCCTCCTGCAATCGGCGCTGCGCACGGGCGCTGCGTGCCGCCCCGGACACCACCATCTGCAAGCGCTCCTGATCGCAGGGCTTCTCCAAAAAGTCGAAGGCACCGAGCTTGAGGGCGCGCACCGACTCGGGCACACCCCCATAGGCGGTAAGAAAAATCCACTCACCGCTGCCGCCTTTGGAACGAACCTTCTCCAGCAGGTCAAGACCGTTGCCATCGGGCAGGTTCATGTCCGAGACCACCACCAGCGGCTCCAAATTGCGTTCCAGCAACAACTGCCTGGCCTCTGTCAGATTGGCGACCAACACTGCGTCCCAACCTATGGATGAGAATTCCTCACGCAGCTCTTCTCCCAGCAGGGCCTCGTCTTCGATTACCAGCAGGGTATCAGCCATTGTCTTTCTCTCCGTTCATCCCCAACCCGCAGGGCAGAAAAATACTGACTTGGGCACCACCACCGTCGCGGTTGGCCAGGTTCAGATCGCCATCGTGGTCACGCACGAAACGACGCACCATGGCCAGCCCAAGGCCGGTTCCACCGGCGCGGCTGGTGGCGAACGGGCGCACACCGGTCTGCAACATTTCCTGCGGAAAACCAGGACCGTCGTCGAGCACATCTATGATCAAACGACCGCCTTCGGCGCGAGCATCCACGCTCACATTGCCCTTGTCGCCCAATACCTGAACCGCGTTCAGCAACAGATTGAGCAGTGCCTGGCGCAGGCCGGCCGCCGGCAGCACGCAGACCAAACCGGGCTGCACCTGAGCCTTGAGCCCGATGTGCTCAGGCGTTTGGTAACGCAGCAGCGCCAGCAGCTCGTCCACCAGTGTGCCCAACGGCGTCGGCAACAGGGGCTCTGGGGCGTGACGGGCAGCATCGACCTGTTCGTTCAGCAACCCGTTGATACGCTTGAGTTCCGAGATCACCATGGTGATTCGATTCGACTGATCGCTTTCACCCAGCACACGGTGCAGTTTGGTGCAGGCCATCTGCACACCGGCCAAAGGATTGCGTAATTCATGAGCGAGCCCGGCGGATACCGCACCTACGGCCGCCAGACGCTCCGCACGCGCCAGTTCCCGGCTCTGGGCCAGCAGTGCCTCCGTGGCCTGGCGGACCTCACGCTCCAGGGCGCGTTCCCGGTTGAGGTGTTCCTCCTCCAGCTCTTGCAGGCGGGTGACCAGATCGTTGTAACTGCGAAACACCGGCTGGGCGAGTTTGGCGGTGCCGTCCAGCACGGTATCCGGCACGCATTCGTAGTCCCGCACCGCCAGCCGCATCAACAAGTCGCCAAGATCGTCCAGGGGATGCTTTATGTAATGTCGAAACAGTGCCGAAAGGGCCAGCCCGGCCAGGGGCAGCACTATCAGCAGGGCGATCGAGAGCCGCAACTCCGTAGCACTGTCGCGGGCAACGCCGGCAAGCAATTCATCATGCCTCTCACGCTCTCCGGCCAGCACCTCGCGTAACTCCGACAGGGCCAGGAACAGGGTGTTCACCGGTTCTGGAGTGGGTCGTGCAAGGCTATCGGCGATATTCTTGAGCCGGTTGTCCGTGTCCGGGTGCATGGCCCCTTCCAAATCGACGATCTCCTCAATTGCACGCCGAAGCTGGCCAAGATTCAGAGGATCGATGCGCGTTCCCCGCAAGCCACCCAGCAGAGTCTGTTCAAGGCGTAAACCGACATCTTGCAATCGACCGATATGCGCCAAGTGCGCCTGTATCGGTTGCAGACGTTCCAGACTGCGCCAGGACACACCCACCAAGGTCCCCAGAACCAGCACGATCAGCGCCGACGACAAGCCCAATGGCAGCCAAAACAAACGTCGCAGCGGAACCCGGTAGTTACTGGGGCGTACCTCGGCCGGACTCACCGTCCCGTCTCCTTGGCGGCGGACTCGATGTGCAAGCGCAGTGATTGAGCCAAGTCCTGAAACTCGTTCACCTCGGGATTGAAACTGTCGGCCAGGGCCTGGATTCGGTGGGCAAGCTTCTCGCCTCCAGCGACCCTGGCCAGAGTTTCCGCAGCACTGCGCAGCGATTGGCGTGAATCGTCATTCCAATGACGGATATCGCCCAGGGCATGCTCAACACGGTAGTAGGCATCGAGCCATGCCTGATCCTGCAGTTCCACCTCTGTCCTGAGTTCGGTCAGGGCCTCGGAGACCAACCGTCCCGCACGCTCCCGACCGGTCTCGGTGGTTGCCAGCAAGGGCAGGGTCTGCTCCACCAGCGTCATAACACGCCCCACCGGCAGCCAGCGGATGCGACGCGCCCTCGCTGCCAGATCGCCCACACGTCCGCCGGGGCCATCGACCGAAGAACGTATGTCCAGCTCTTGCGGGTCCAGGGTCACCCGTAAACTCTCCAATTGCACCGGCAGCCAGGTCTCGTCCCCCACGCGGTAGGCAGCGGGCAAATTCCGATCTCCCTTTTGTATTGCCGAAAGTTCCCGCAGCACATTCTCGAGTTCGGGCCGCGCTGCTTCTGCGACGCCGCCGCGGATCATCTCCAGAGCCTGGTTCAGCAGATCGCGCAGACGCTCTCCGGTAAGCATGCCGGGCATCCCCTCCGAACCAACCACTGCACTGGCAGACAAGATGGATTGAATGTCGGCCGCCGGATTCGGCTGGTAGTCGGCCCATGCCGAGGAAGTAATACCTAGCAGGAGTACTGGCCACATCAGTCGTTTCATCGTCATCGCACGGACTCTTATCGCATGATTCGCCTTGGCGGCGAACCTTCTTATGCATGGGCGAAGCAAATCGTGTACCGTCTTCGAAAAGCCCACGATTCGCAACATCCAGGGGCTCATGCCTGGTTTATCTCGCCCAATCTGGTTTATTTAAACCAAATCTCAGAAAAATTACCTTGACACAAGCTGCTGAAAACCAGCGAACCGTAAGGGAGTTCCTTGTCTGGAAAGAAACCAGACAGAAACGGAGCGAGCGGCCTTGCTCGGGGAAAAATTTGCCGCCCCAGTCAAAAACTCAACTTATGCCAATCATCGCCGTTACCAGGAGTGCGCACGGACTGCGCCCCATACCATGGACCCTGAACCGAGTAACAGCCTTGAACGAGAACCCATTCATCGGCGGACTTTTAGTCAATACCTTCGGCGAGGAAACCCTATACGCCGTCAACCGGAATACCTTCGACCGCAGCGGCGCGGATACGGTGTTTCGGCGCCAGTACGCTGAAAATTTGTGGCGAGAAGACACGCTCAACCTGATCGTCGGCACCGACTCCCTGTTATTGGTCCGCTATGTTCTCAAGCACGGCCTGCCCAAGGGAACGCGCTTTGTGTTCGTGGAACTTCCCGAAGTGCTGGAGCAATTGCAGCCGGCGCTCCAGCTGATTGACCTGCCTGAGGAGATGGCCGTCGTTTCACCGGACGACTGGACAAATCTGGCCAAGCCCTTCGTGTTCGAAGACTACGTCTACCTCAATAGTGCCAGGGTGCTGGATTCGGTGGGGGCGCTGTATGCCTACCTGCCGGAGTATCGGGTGCTGGCTACCCAGCTGCGCCAACAATGGGACAGTCTGGTCTGGCAGATCAATTTCCGTCTGGGCGGACAGATCTTCACCCAGGCACAGATCGCCAACCTGGGGGAAAATCGCGTCCCCGCCCAGGCGCTGCGCGACAGTTTCAAGGACAAAACGGCGGTAGTGCTCGGCGGCGGGCCGTCGCTGGACGACTTCCTCCCCTGGGTTCAACAGAACCGCGACCGGTTGGTGATATTCGCCGTCTCGCGTATCTCGCGCCGTTTGTTACAGATCGGCCTCAGCCCCCACGTGGTGGTGTCCATCGACCCAAACGAGGTCAGCTTCGACGTCAGCCGGGAATTGCTGATGCTGCCCAGGGAAACCCTATTCGCCAACGCCCACCACGCCTCCCCCAAACTGTTGGGCCAGTGGCGCGGCCGCAGCGTTTACATCGGCACCCGCCTGCCCTGGCGCTCCGAACAAGAGCCGCCCAACTTCGGCCCGCGAGGACCCACGGTGACCAACACCACCGTGCATCTGGTACAGCAAATGGGCTTTTCACAAGCGATTTTCATCGGCGTGGACCTGTGTTTCAGCCAAAGCGGATTTACCCACGCGCAAGGCAGCAATGAGCGCGCGGCCGGACCCTTTCTGGGCGGCGACAACGCCGTGGTGGAGACCAACGACGGCGGCCAGGCCGAAACCAGCTATGACTTCGCCACGGCCATCGCCAGCATGGGCGAACAAGCGAAATTCGCTGCACAGCAAGGCTGCCGCTGTATCAATCCCGCACCGAAAGCGGCACGGATCGAAGGGGTCGAACATCTCCCCATCGATCAAATCGAAATCCAGCCCCTGGAACGAACGTTTGTCGAGACAGTCAACGAATGCCTGCCACCGGACGATCCGGCGCAGCGCAGTGAACACTATCGCGCCATGTTGGAGGCATTGAAAAAGGTCCGCTACCGGCTCGAAAAAATGGAGATACTGACCAAAGATGCCCTGAAGTGTAACGATGGGCTGTTCGGCCGCAACGGCATGACGGCGGACTTCAAGTACAAGCGTCGCATGGACAAGATCGAAAAACGCCTGGACGGCGAATTCGGCGATCTGGCCCTGCTGGCGAAGCTTTTCGGATCGCGCCTGTTCGTGCGTCTGTCACGCCCGGATTGGAACGCCGAATGGACAGACGAAGAACTGGAACGCTGGGGCCGCCAATATTACGAGATCTACCAGGCCAGCCTGCGCACCCTTATCGATATGCTTAAGGAAGCGCGCGCGCGCCTCAAACTGCGGCTGCTGGAAGAAGACCCCACTGCGGATCTCGAGCACCTGGCAAAACACTGGCGCAAGGACCAGCAAGCGGGCCGTGCAAAACTCTGGCTGGATAGGCATCCCGAACGTAATGCCCGCCTGACACAAGCCGAAATCGTCCTGCTCGCAGATCTGGACCAGGAACTTCGCGAGCAGCTCATTCGGGAAGACACCGGCCATGTCCAACGCAGCCAGCGCTGGGCTGACCTGCGCCCGGTGCGCGCCAAAGCCGCGCTGCTGTTCCGCAACCGGGACAACCCGGGCCTGGAACGCCTGGCGGACGGCGTGCAGCGGGCACTGGACGCGGGCCGCGACGCCCAGGCTCTAGCCCATCTCATCGCCGGCTACCGTGCCGAATTGACCGACGATCTAGCGACAGCCCTGGACCGCTATCAGCAGATCAGCGAACCGCCGGAACTGGAAGACGCGCTCATGCGCATCGCCAATATCACCCTCGACGCCAAGGATCTGGACAACACCCTGCTCGCTTACGACTGCCTGTTCAGCCTCTCGCCGGCCTACGCGCCCACCTATGCGGAGCTTCTGCGGGTCGCCGGCCACCCGGACCAGGCCGCCGACATCTACACCGAATACCTCAAACGCGCTCCCCACGATCTCGCCTCCATGCTCAAGCTCGGCCAACTTTACGAAGGCATGGGCGTCGCCGACGCAGCACGCTGGGCCTACGCACACGTGGCCGAGCAGGACCCGAACAACCAAGCCGCAAAAACCCTGCTGACACGGTTGGGATAAACCCGGCGGAGGCCAAGCCCGGATCAGGCACGCGTCACAATCTGACAGACTTCGCAGTCAGCACTGCACCGCTTCCGCCCGCCTGGAAACGTCGTATACCGGTATATACTTTGAACGACTTCAAACGGCAGCTCCAGGGTGAAACCCATGTCCTCCGACCACTTCCGCGCTCTGATCCTCCATCGCGACGAACACGGCAAGACCCGGCACACGCTGCAAGACCTCAGCCGTAGCGACCTGCCGGACGGGGATGTCCTGATCAAGATCGCCTATTCCTCCCTGAACTACAAAGACGGTCTGGCCGTCACCGGCGCGGGCCCCGTGGTACGCCACTGGCCCATGGTTCCCGGTATCGACATGGCCGGAGAGGTCGTGGAATCCCAAAACGAAACCTACCGACCCGGCGACCGCGTGGTGTTGACCGGTTGGGGCCTCGGCGAACTCCACTGGGGTGGCTATAGCCAATATCAGCGCGTGCGCTCCGACTGGCTCGTTCCTCTTCCCGAAGGATTGAGCTACCGCGATGCCATGGGCATCGGCACCGCCGGATTCACCGCGATGCTCTGCGTCATGGCCCTGGAGGACGGTGGACTGACACCCGCCGCACAACATCCGATTCTCGTCACCGGCGCCTCCGGCGGCGTCGGCAGCGTCGCCGTCGCCCTGCTTGCCAAACTCGGCTTCCGCGTGATCGCCGTCACCGGCAGCCTCTCCAGCCACGCCTACCTGCGAACCCTGGGCGCCGGAGACATTGTCTCCCGCGAAGAAATGGCCAGGGAGCCCCGCCCCCTGGAAAAACAACGCTGGTCCGGTGCCATCGACGCCGTCGGCGGCACGATGCTGGCCAGGGTTCTGGCGGAAACCGACTACGGCGGCACCGTCGCCGCCTGCGGCCTGGCCGGAGACAGCAGCCTGCCCACCTCGGTCATGCCCTTCATCCTGCGCAACATCCGTCTGCAAGGCATCGACTCCGTCGCCTGCCCCACACCACGCCGCGCCCTGGCGTGGCAACGCCTGGCCACCGACCTGCCACGGGAACACCTGGAAAGCATGATCGAAGTGTATCCGCTGGATGACGTTCCGCGCCTCTCACGGGCGATATTACGGGGAGAGATTCGCGGCCGGGCGGTGATCGATGTGAATGGGTAGGAGAGGTCCGGCGAACTCCCGAATTACTCCGGGCATTTTCAGACCGTCCATTATCAGATCGAAGGCAACAGGCTAGGCACCCCATGGATCGGGGATACCCAGGACAGAAACAGGTAGACCTCGTTGGCTCCAGTGGTCAGCAAGCTGGGCGAACGAACTTCATGCAGGTACGATGGTCTGCTGATTGCCTGTAGAGCTTCATTCGAGAACCATGCGCGTACTGTTAGCGACCCTATTCCTGCTCCTCTCGCCTGCCCTTGCAGCCCTGGAGGCCCAAGTGGACCGCACCCAGTTGGCGCGCAACGAGACGCTGCAATTGGTCATTGAGCTTACTGAACAGGATGGCGATGGAGAACCGGATCTTTCCCCACTGCACCAGGACTTCGAGATCATCAACAGTTCACAGAGCCAGCAGATCCAGATCATCAGTGGCCTGCGTAGCGCAAGCCGACGCGTCATCGTCAATCTCTCGCCAAAGCGTGAAGGCACCTTGATCATCCCGGCGCTGAAACTGGGCAATGCCAGCACCGCGCCGATCGCCATCCAGATCACCGAGGAGCGTCTTGCCAGCGCGGCCGCCGGCTCCGATGTGTTTTTGGAGGTGGAAATAGACGAGTCCAAGCCTTATGTGCAGGCGCAGGTGGTGTACACGGTGCGGGTGCACACTGCGGTAAATCTGGAAGACGCGGGCCTGAGCGATATCGAGGTCGATGACCTGTTGGTCCAACGGCTGGGAGACGACCTGCGCTACCGCTCGCAAGTCGGCGGACGAACCTACCACGTGATAGAACGCCGTTATGCCTTGTTTGCGCAGAGCAGCGGCAGTATCGAGATTCCCCCGATGCGTCTCACGGCCCAGGTTCCCGACAAACGGCGCAACAGGGATTTCAACACCTCTCCTTTCGGTGCGGACCCCTTCCAGCGCATGTTCGGTGCAACCAAGCCCATCAGCGTTGCCTCCAGGTCTATCCATCTGCAAGTGCAGCCGAGACCGGCAGATGCCCCCCCCGGTCCCTGGCTGCCGGCCCGGGCCGTGGCCCTTAAAGAAGATTGGGCACCGGAGCCGCCAGTCTTCCGGGTCGGAGAGCCGGTTACCCGCTCCCTGACGTTGACCGCCCGCGGCCTGACCGCCAGCCAGTTGCCGGAACTGAACGCCGACGTCGGAGCACATTTCAAGGTTTATCCGGATCAACCGAACACGGAAACCACAACCCAGGGAGTGTTTGTATTGGGTCGTCGGGTAGAGAAGCAGGCCCTGATTCCGACCCAGGCCGGCACCGTGACATTGCCATCCCTTGAACTGAACTGGTGGAACACGGCGGAAAACAGGATCGAAACAGCCATGATCGCATCGCGCCAAGTAGAGGTGCTGCCCGCGGCCCTTACCGGGCAATCCCCGTTGGCAGCCACCCCGGAACCCTTGCAACCATCGCTGCCAGCGGAAACGACAAACGCTCCGACAGCAGCATCCCCGACAGAGTTTTGGCCTTGGGTTTCCGCCGCCTTGGCGGGGCTTTGGATGTTGACACTATGGGCATGGTGGCGAAGCAAACACATCGATTCTCCCGAGAAACGCCGGCCTGCCGATCATCGGAGCGCAAGTCTACGCGACATTGGGAATGCTTGCCGAAACGGCGATCCCGCCAGCACACGCACTGCCCTGCTGAATTGGGCACGGCAACGCTGGCCCAACGATCCACCCGAAGGACCACAGGCCATTGCCCAACGCCTCCAAAATCCGGCAGTAGTGGAACAACTGATGGAGATGGAGAGACACCTTTATCGAGGCGAACCGCAAGCAGCCTGGGACGGAAAAGCCTGCTGGAGCGCCCTGAAGTCCGCATTGGCTGCCGATAACAACGGAAAACCCCCCGAAGAGGCCCTGCCCCCCCTGTATCCGGCCCGCTGATCCGACATCCTGAACGATGGCAGCAGGAACCTATCCGAAGGTTGGGAATCAGGGAAAATCCTCCTGGGCTCTGAGTTCCTGTAAGCCCTGCCGGGACGCCGATTGACTCCACCATTTCACCAGGGAGTGGCGAAATCCAGCTACTTGGAGGCATGTGAACTGAAAAAATAGATCAGATCGCATTTGGCGCGCCACTCGCCCGGGTCGGGGTGTCCTAAAAGACCAACGACACCAAGGCAACAAAAAAGGGCGCCGAAGCGCCCTTTTTTGCATTGTCCCGTAAGGACTACGGCCCTTAGTTGACCTTGGGATCCAGCTCGCCGCTGCTGTAGCGGCTGGTCATGATCTCCAGGTTGATGGGCTTGATCTTGGAGGCGTTGCCGGCGGTACCGAAGGCTTCGTAGCGATCGATGCAAATCTGCTTCATGGCATCGGTAGCGGCCTGGAAATACTTGCGCGGATCGAAGTTCTTCGGATGTTCCGCCAAGTGCTTGCGAATCGCGCCGGTGGAGGCCATGCGCAGATCGGTGTCGATGTTCACCTTGCGCACACCGTGCTTGATGCCTTCGGCGATCTCTTCGACCGGCACACCATAGGTCTCGCCCATGTCGCCGCCGAAGGAGTTGATGATCGCCAGCCAGTCCTGGGGCACGGAGGAAGAGCCGTGCATCACCAGATGGGTGTTGGGGATGCGAGCGTGGATCTCCTTGACGCGCTCGATGGCCAGGATGTCGCCCGTCGGGGGACGGGTGAATTTGTAAGCGCCATGGGAGGTGCCGATGGCAATGGCCAGGGCATCCACACCGGTCTTCTTGACGAAGTCGGCGGCTTCTTCCGGATCGGTCAGCAACTGATCATGGGACAGGATACCCTCGGCACCGATGCCGTCTTCCTCACCGGCCTGCCCAGTTTCCAGGGAGCCCAGACAACCCAGCTCACCTTCCACGGAAACGCCGCAGGCGTGGGCCATGTCAACGGTGCGACGGGTGACGTCAACATTGTATTCGTAGCTGGTCGGGGTCTTGCCGTCTTCGCCCAGGGAACCGTCCATCATGACGGAGCTGAAGCCCAACTGGATGGAGCGCTGGCAAACGGCCGGAGAGGTGCCATGGTCCTGGTGCATGACCACCGGGATATGGGGAAACTCTTCGATGGCAGCCAGGATCAGGTGACGCAGGAAGGGAGCACCGGCGTATTTGCGGGCACCGGCGGAAGCCTGCACGATGACCGGGGAATCGGTCTTGTCGGCGGCCTCCATGATGGCGCGCATTTGTTCCAGGTTGTTGACGTTGAAGG
>JAGRGI010000100.1 GCA_020445565.1 Chromatiales bacterium | reverse complement strand
GACGCGGCCATCAACCCCGGCAATTCCGGCGGTGCCCTGATCAACGCCCGCGGCGAATTGGTGGGCATCAATACGGCAATCTTCTCCAAATCCGGCGGTTCCGAGGGTATCGGGTTCGCCATCCCCACCAAACTGGCCACCCGCGTGATGCAGCAGATCATCGAGCACGGTCACGCGGTGCGCGGCTGGCTGGGCATCGAGGCGCAGAACCTTACCCCCAACATGGCTGAATCCTTCGGTCTACAGGCAGAACGTGGCGTGATGGTGGCTGGCGTTTTCCGTGAGAGCCCCGCAGACCAGGCCGGTATCGAACCCGGCGACATCATCACCCATATCGATGAAGTGGAAGTGGAGGATTCCCGCGACATCCTCAATCGCATTGCCACCTTTCAGCCAGGGGATCAGATTCAGATCCGCGGTTTTCGCGCCGGCAATCCGCTGGAGCGGCCCGTACGCATAGTGCAGCGCCCGGTACAGGGCAGTTAGACCGATTTCAACACACTCCGAGCCAGGACCAGATCCTGCCAGGACTTCTTTTTTTCCTGCGGTTGACGCAACAAATAGGAGGGATGGTAGGTAACCACCAAAGGAATGCCGTTTGGGCCATAGCGATGCACCTTGCCGCGCAAGCGCCCCACCGCCTCATCGGTGTTTAGCAAATTCTGCGCCGGCACCCTGCCCACCGCCAGGATCAGCCTTGGCGACAACAATTCGATCTGGCGCTCCAGATACGGCCGACAGCACACCGACTCCGTCGGCAAGGGATCGCGGTTATTGGGTGGTCGGCATTTCAGCACATTGGCGATATAGACCGTCTCGCGAGGACGTCCAAACGCCACCAGCATGGCATTGAGCAACTGGCCCGCACGCCCGACGAAGGGTTCCCCCTGACGGTCCTCTTCGGCCCCGGGGGCCTCCCCCACCACCAGGATATTGGAACGAATATCGCCGACACCGAACACCGCCTGGGTGCGCGTCCGGTGCAGATCACAAGCCGTGCAGTTGAGCACACGCTGGCGCAACGCGTCCCAGTTCAGACCCGGTGCCGTTCCAGGTGGAATCGCGACAGACTGTGGCTCCGCCGTCGGAGGGTCTTGCCGATTTTGCGGCGGTGAATCCTGCACCGCCGCCGCCCCGGCGACGCGCGACACCCAGACCTCGATTCCCATCGCGTCCAGGTACTGCCGCCGCCGGGGATCCAGACCAGCCATGCCGGTTCAGACGTCCGCGGCCTGGGGGTGGGCACGCACCACCGGGCTCCACACCCGATTCAGACCATTGATATACGCCTTGGCCGAGGCCACCACGATATCCGTGTCCGCCCCCTGCCCATTGACGATGTGGCCGCCCTTGGCAAGGCGCACGGTGACCTCACCCTGCGAATCGGTTCCGCTGGTAATGTTGTTGACCGAGTAGAGCAACAGTTCGGTATCACTGTTGATGATGCTCTCAATGGCCTTGAAGGTCGCGTCCACCGGACCGGAACCTTCCGCCGCCACGCGCTTTTCTTCGCCGTTGACGACCAACACCACTTCAGAGTGAGGCGGTTCACCGGTCTCCGATACTACCTTGAGCGAGAGCAACTTGATGGCCTCGTTCTCGGCGTCGAAGCCGGCGGACGACACCAGGGCCTGGAGATCCTCATCGTAGATCTCATGTTTTTTATCCGCCAGCTCCTTGAAACGGGCGAAGGCGCCGTTGAGGTCTTCTTCGGAATCGAAGGTGATGCCGATCTCTTCCAAATGGGTACGGAAGGCGTTGCGGCCGGAGTGTTTGCCCAGGACCATGCGATTGGTATTCCAGCCGACATCCTGAGCACGCATGATTTCGTAGGTTTCACGGCTCTTGAGGACGCCATCCTGATGAATGCCGGACTCGTGGGCGAAGGCATTGGCGCCGACGATCGCCTTGTTGGGCTGTACCGGGAAACCGGTAATATTGGAGACCAGGCGCGAGCAGGCAACGATTTGGGTGGTGTCGATGGTGGAGTCGCAGGGGAACAAATCCCGCCGGGTTCGCACCGCCATCACGATTTCTTCGAGTGCGGCGTTGCCGGCGCGCTCACCAAGACCGTTGATAGTGCACTCCACCTGGCGCGCGCCATTCATCACCGCCGACAATGAGTTGGCCACGGCAAGGCCCAAATCGTTGTGGCAGTGCACGGAAAATACCGCCCTGTCGGAATTGGGCACCCGCTCGATCAGCTGTCGCAAGGTGGAACCGAACTGTTCCGGTACGTTATAGCCGACAGTGTCGGGGATATTCACCGTTTGCGCGCCGGCGTCGATAACCGCCTCCAACACACGGCAGAGAAAGTCGATATCCGATCGACCGGCGTCCTCGGGCGAGAACTCCACGTCATCGGTGAATTGCCTGGCCCAGCGCACCGCCTTCACCGCCTGTTCGACCACCTGATCCGGCTCCATGCGGAGTTTCATCTTCATGTGAATCGGTGAGGTGGCGATAAAGGTATGAATGCGCTTTCGTTCGGCGTCAACCAATGCCTCACCGGCGCGCTGTATGTCCTTTTCCAAGGCCCGCGCCAAACCGCAGACGGTACTGTTTTTAACCGTGCGGGCCACGGCCTGGACGCTCTCGAAGTCCCCCTGGCTTGCGGCTGGGAAACCCGCCTCGATGACGTCCACCCGCATCTTCTCCAGCGACTTGGCGATGCGGATCTTTTCCTCCTTGGTCATGGAGGCGCCAGGACTCTGCTCGCCGTCGCGAAGGGTAGTGTCAAAAATAATGAGTTTTTCTTTCTCGCTCATGATGCGCCTCTTGCGAATAGGCTACGGCCGACGAAGCCGTCGCCGGTCGAAAGTGTGTTCTGATAAATTGTTGCGTATTGTAGGCCCCCGCCGGGGCAGATGTGCCTGTTATGCCCCGCGGGGCAGCAGCAGCTCAAGGCGCAGTCGCAGGAGGGAGAAAACATTCGGCCAAGCGCGTTCGAGCCGCGGGGCGGCTGACGAAACAGGCTGGAGGGACCGAATATTCATGGATCAGACGAGTACCAAGATTGGATTTCTGCCGAATATAACGCGCAAGGGCGCGAAAGCCAAGCGAAAAAACCGTTGAGCTGCGCACCCACGCCGACACGGCCCCTTGCCAGCAATTGGCTTGCCCCCTACCCTTATAGCCGAAAAGGAATCCGGTGAAGACAGCCATGACAATCAAAACACGATCCCACGCCTTGCTCTTGCTCTTTGGGTTGTTTGCCATGGGCTGCGTACAGGCGCGTATGTACAAGTGGATCGGGCCGGATGGCGTGGTGCAATACACCCAGACACCACCTCCTGCCGGCGCTGTGGAAGAAATCGCCCCGCCGCCGCCGCCAACCGTTGCGCCGGAGGCCGCCATGCAACGGCTTCGCGATCGCGAAGAGGCGGTACGAAAGGCCCGGCAGGAAAGGGAACTGGACAAGGGCATTGCCAATCAACAGGCTGAGATGTCCGCGGCCCGGGAGAAGAACTGCCGCATATCGCGCAGCAACCTGCAAAAACTGATGGACAATCCCGGCGGCCTGATGAAACTGCCCGACGGCAGCTACCAACGCGTATCCGAAGAAACGCGACAACAACGCATTGAAGACGCCCGCAAAGGCGTGGCGGATTTTTGCAATTGAGCCTGGAGTCACCACCATGCCAACACTGATACTGCGCACCAATCGCGTTGTCAGCCCGGAGCAACGCCCCGCCCTGCTTGAGGCCGCCTCGCGCACCGTTGCCGAGATGCTGGGCAAACCTGAACGCTACGTGATGGTGACCCTGGAAGACGCCTTGTCCATGGTGTTTGCCGGCAGCGACGAGCCGGCGGCCTATCTGGAACTGAAGAGCATCGGCCTGCCGGAGAAACACACCAAAGACTACTCCGCCCATCTATGCGAGCTGCTGGAGGACAAACTGGAGATTCCCCGCGAACGGGTCTACATCGAATTCACCGACGCCCCACGGCATATGTTCGGCTGGAATGGCGGCACCTTCTGATGCCGCTGGTACAAATGCCCCAGCACGTGCTCATGCAACGGGTGCAGGGGGAATGCCTGCTGTTGAACCTGGAATCCGGCAAGTATTTTACGCTCGACACCATAGGCACCCGCATGCTCGATCTGGCAATGGACGAAACCGACGCCGAGACCTGTGTGCGCCAACTCCAACAGGAATACGACGCCGAAGCGGCACATATCCGACACGACTTCCGCGAACTGCTGGATAATCTCCGCACCAAGGGGCTGACGCGATGACCGACCCCCAGAACCGACCGCGCCCCCTGCCCTACCACAGCCCCAAGCTCACCGAGCTAGGTACCTTGGCGGAACTCACCGCCAGCGGCGGTTTCGGCAGCAACGACAACGTCATCGCCGGCGATCGATTCCTCGCACCTCCGGGCTCTCCCGGTGACGCCCCTCCACGATAACGACATCACGCGATTCACTCCTGGTGAAGCCACGATCCGCTGCTATGTGGATGCCGACCTTCCCGGTGTCGATGAGCCAATCCAGGCCATCGTATCTACCTATCACAAGCATGGCGAAGCAACACCGGGACAGCTTGACGGAGAATTCGCCTTCGCCCTATGGGACCCGGCCGCTACCTGCCTGTTTGCAGCCAGCGATGTTTTCGGTCTGCGGCGCCTGTATTGGGCCCGGCAGAAAGACGATGTTCTGATCGGCCCCAGCGCGGCCCGCTTGGCCGCAGCGCTGGGCGCCGAGCTGGATCTGGAAACCATTCGCCTCTGGGCCCTTGGACCGATATGGCCCCAGCGTTCGGCGTTTCTGGGTATACACCCCTTACCCCCCGGATACTCCCTACGCATAGATGCAAAAGGCGAACATCTGCAACCCTGGTGGAGACCGGAGCAGCTTCCGCCACTGCGCTATCGCAATATCGATGACTACGCGGCCCATCTCAGCGAACTGCTGGACACAACCGTTGCCCGCAACCTCGCGGACATCGACGGGCCGCTGGCCCTGGAATTGAGTGGCGGCATGGATACCACGACCATCGCCTCACTGGTCAGAGACCGACATCCGGATCGGCCAATCCATGCCTACACGCGCAGATTCCCCATGCATCCCGAAGCGGAAGAAGTTCACTTTGCCCAAGACACGGCCAACCGACTGAATCTGCGCCTGCACGATTGCCACCCCTTGGGAAGTCCCGAAATTCCCCTTGGTCTGGAAACGGCCGAGGACGGCCCCTGGTGTCTGCACGACCGAATGGTGAGTGCCGGCATACGGGCGGCCCACGCGGACGGCTGCCGCGTGCTGCTCACGGGAAACGGCGGTGACGAACTGTTCTTTGGTACAACCCTGGCCTGGACCCACCCCATGTTGCGCCTGCACCTTCCCACTTGGCGCGCGGTCAATCGGCTGCGGCGTCAAATGGGTGTGGATCTGCCCCACTTGCTGGTGTACGTGTTTCTGTACCCCTTCCTGTCGACACACCAAATTTCCCGGCTTCGTCATTTGACCCGACGGGCGACGACGGCATCCTGGGCGATGGACGGCACCATCGTGCCTGGCCGGACGAGCCGTCCCGCGGGTACTCCGAACCAACGCCAGCTGCGCGCCCTGTGGGCGTCGGCCGGTACGCCCTGGTTGCTGAACGTTGCTCGCCGGGAGGTGGACGGCATACGATTTCGGCACCCCCTGTTCGATCGCTCGCTGGCGGAGTTCGTGTTGCGGACCCCCGCGGAAATCTGGCGGAAAGCCGAGCTGAGCAAATGGCCTATACGACGTCTGTTCCGAGACCGGCTACCCGCGACGGTGCTGCAACGTCGCGACAAATCCGATTTCCAACCGATCTACCATGCCGACTTCCGCCGCTGCGCCACCTCGCTACGACGACTGGTACAGGAAGCTCCGCTGGCGGATCTTCGCATCGCCGACCCGGCAAAACTTTCGCAAGCCCTGGAAGCCAGCCTCGCCCCAGAAGGGCCACCGCCGGGCGCCGCGCTACGCACAACCATCGCCACGGCAGTCTGGCTGCGGCAATACTGCGACTGACGGACCAGAGACTCAGCCGGTCAAATCCTCGAAATACACGAAAATTCACTATGAATAACGTCACAACACGTCCGATCTACCAGGGCCGCATGCTAAGGTTAAATATCGAGCTGGCGGAACTTCCCAACGGCCGACGGTGCGAGCTGGAAATCGTCCACCACCCGGGCGGCGCGGCCGTGGTCGTTCTGGATAACGCCCGGCGGGTCTGCCTGCTGCGTCAGTACCGTCATGCTGCAAGCGACTGGCTTTGGGAACTCCCCGCAGGCAAGCTGGAACCCGGCGAGCCAGCTGAGCAGACGGCCCGGCGGGAACTACAGGAAGAGGCAGGCGTACAAGCCGCCGAGTGGCGCTCCCTGGGCCAAATGCACAGCTCACCAGGCGTCTTCACCGAGGTGATACACCTGTATTTCGCCCACGATCTTGCATACACCCAACAACAACTGGGCGCCGACGAGCTACTGGAAGTGCATTGGATCGAGGGGACCAAGGCTCTCAGCTGGGCCAGCGACGGCACTATCAGCGATGCCAAGACATTGATCGGCCTGTATCGTGCCGCGGCGGCGGGTTTGATCTGACCCGCTCACACGACAACTCTCACGAAAAACTGGGGGAAAATCTTGGGCGGAATCACTCTGGACCCAGACAGCAATGTCGTCAGTGAACACTACGCCGTGGTGAAGGCTTCGCGCCGTCAACGCAATCGATTTCCGGAAGGCACGGTGACGATCGTCGCCAATGCCGCCGAGGCGCTGGCCGCAGCCGAGCCGGAAAAAAACCGCTATGCCGCCCGTGTCGCCGGTCCATCGCGCTCATCCGAGGGCTTGCGCCTGTATTACCTGGTGCGCTGGCTGGAGGATTGAACATGGTGCGCATCCTCCTATGCCTGTTACTACTGATAGTCGCCGTGAATGCCTGGGCACAGACAGACACCGACGGCAGGCGCATCCTGCGGGTGGGTCCGGAGCGGGTGCTGAAGACACCGGGCCAAGCCGCCAAGGTCGCCCGCAACGGCGATCTGATCCTGATCGACTCCGGCGAATACCATGGCGACACGGCCCTGTGGCGACAAAGCGGCATCACACTGCGCGGCGCGACCCCCAGGCCCCATCTGATCGCAGACGGTGTGGCACGCCAAGGCAAGGCGATCTGGGTTATAACGGGCGACAACGTCGAGGTGGAAAACATCGAATTCTCCGGCACCAAAGTGGCCAGCCACAACGGCGCCGGGATCCGCGCCGAGGGCAATCGCCTGCTCATCCGCAAGTGCTACTTCCACGACAACGAGATGGGGCTGATGAGCAATCACAACCCCCGCGGCGAGATCGTCATTGAAGACTCCGAATTCGCCCACAACACGACCGACTACGAACAGCATCACAGACTGGGACACAACATCTACATCGGCCGCATCAAACGGTTTACCCTGCGCAATTCCTACATTCACGACGCCCGAGTCGGCCACAACGTCAAGACACGCGCTGCGGAAAACCGCCTCTACTACAATCTGGTTGCGGACGGCGGCCTACGCTCCAGCTACCTCGTGGATATCGCCGAAGGCGGACAGGCCTATCTGGTCGGCAATCTGTTTCGGCAAGGCCCGGAGGCCGACAATCTGACACTCATTTCCTATGCCGCTGAAGGCGGACGGGATCGTACGGATCAAAGTCTCTACTTGGTCAACAACACCCTGGTCAACGATGCCACGACCGGCACCTTCATACGCAACCACGGCGTCGCACACACCCACCTGCGCAACAATCTTTTCGTAGGCCCGGGCCGCCATTTCACCGGGCTGGCCAGCAGCCAGGGCGATGTCGCCAGCGACGCCCCCGGCTTCGTCGATCGGCCCGGCCTTGATTTTCACCTGCATGCCGATTCGCCGGCAATCGATCAAGGACGGGACCCAGGCAGCAGCCCGTTAGGCATCGATCTCTACCCCAGGCTGGAGTATTCCTACCCAACGGCCGCTACACCCAGAAGGCAGGTAGGGGCGATAGATGCCGGCGCTTTTGAGTATCTGCCAAGGCTATAGGCAGCTTTCCGGGCGGGCAACAACGTCCGTTCGGAACGGGTAGCAGCTGTCCGGGCAGTGAGAGATGAGGTTTGAGCTTGTTTGAAGCGCGCACACAGCGAGATTTCGACAACGACGCGCAGTTTCAGGAACGCGTGCGGCACGGCGTCGCTCGCTTCCTGTTCGAGCAGGCCGCCAGAGCCAATCTGGGTGTCGTCGTCATCAGCGTCATCTATGTTCTGTCGCTGTTCGGACACGTCTCCACCGTCATACTGCTTTGCTGGCTTGGCATACAGCTCGGCTTGGTATTGATCCGTTTGAGCATCCTCAGACGGTTTCTCGCCTGGGACCACGACCAGGGTGATTTCCGGCCCTGGGTGCGGAAGTACTCCCTTGTAACGGGAATCCTGGGCTTGAGCTGGGCGATGATCCCCACCTACTTTTA
Organism: Chromatiales bacterium; assembly: GCA_020445565.1. GTDB lineage: Bacteria > Pseudomonadota > Gammaproteobacteria > JAGRCI01 > JAGRCI01 > JAGRGI01. Next base: position 22,733 of record JAGRGI010000100.1, on the reverse strand, counting down.
CGGACAGGTCGAATCCTGGCAGCTCAGTCTCACCCTGTTTATCACCGCCGGTGTCATGGCTGCGGGAATACCGGTACTTGCTGCCCATCTGCCTTCAATGCTTGCGTATGTGACTCCGCTGGCACTAGGCGGTCTCTACCAGGCGTTGGTTGCGGAGCCTTCAATGGATATGGGGCTGATCTTTGCCGTGTTCATCTACTGGCTGTTTATGGTGGGTGCGGGCAAACAGCAGCACGACATCCTGGTCGAATCCATGAAACTGCGCTTCCAACAGGAACGGCTGGTAACCGATCTGCGCGAAACCGGCAAGGCCGCCGAGGCCGCCAGCGAGGCCAAGTCGCGCTTCCTGGCCAAGGTTTCCCACGAAATTCGAACGCCGATGAACGGTATCCTGGGCGTGACCGAATTGCTGGACCGAACCGCCCTGGATCAGCGTCAGCGACGCCTGACGGACATCATCCGCCGCTCAGCCGACGGCTTGATGCACCTCATCAACGATCTTCTGGATTTGAGCAAGATCGAGGCCGGCCGCCTGGAAATCGCCCCCGAGGACTTCGACCTGAAACGCTGCGCGCAGGACCTTGTCGAGCTTTTCGAACCGGCCGCCTCCGCCAAAGGAATCGCCCTGTATCTCCACATGGACGATAACATCCCCGCCAAACTGCATGGCGACTGGCGCCGTCTGCAACAGGCATTGACCAACCTGATCAGCAACGCCGTCAAATTCACCGATCACGGCCAGATCGAGCTGCGAATGACCCGCAAGAACGTCGAGGGTAGCCGGCATACCTTGCGATTCTCAGTGAGTGATACCGGAATCGGCATTTCGACCGAGGACACCCAACGAATATTCGCTCCCTTCGTCCAAGTGGACGACAGCGCCACCCGTCGTTACGCGGGGACCGGCCTGGGTCTGGCAATCGCCCGGCAACTGATAGCGGAGATGGGCGGTGAGATCCACGTGGAAAGTGCCCTTGGCGACGGCGCGCGTTTTTTCTTTGAACTCGCCTTCACTACCGTTCAGGAACCGGCTACGGAATCACAGCCTAAATCCACCGAGACATCCAACCACGGATTGGGATGCAATGTGCTGTTGGCAGAAGACAATCCCATCAATCAAATGGTCACCCAAGAGATGTTGGAATTGCTGCACTGCCAAATGACTCTGGTGGAAAACGGCCTGCAAGCAGTGGAGATGGCCAAACAGCAATCCTTCGATGCCATTCTCATCGATAGGCACATGCCGATGATGGATGGCTTCACCGCCGCCCGCCGAATCCGCGAGCACGAAACCCAACACGGATTGCCACCAGCCACGCTGATCGCCGTCACCGCCAGCGCCTACCCCTCGGACCGGCGCGACGCCGAAGAAGCCGGCATCGACGGCTTCCTCACCAAGCCTTTTACCTTCGAACAACTTAGGGAGATCCTGCTGGGAGCCTCGCGAAACCCACAAGACAAAACACGCCCGCAGATAAATTCAAGCGGGGCTGGTTGAAGCGGGACGTAACGAACAGGCCCCGCGTTCCAACCCTCCAGACTGTCAGAACAGTACCCGGAGCTTGACCTTTACAGCAAGCCGAGGGCATCTTCGGCAAACTGATCAAACTCGATACGCCCCGGGACGACAGGCGGCGAGTAGTGATCCACCACCCATCTCCGCCGACGACCGGAGTTCATTGAGCGTCGGGATATCTGAACAAAGTCAGAACCAGAGAACTCCAGCCATGTTGTGTGGATACCGAATCCGAATTCAACTTATCCTCGGCTTGGCCCTTCTGTGCGTGAGCATGGCCCATGCCGAGAAAGTCAACGTCGCCGTGGCCGCCAATTTCACTGCACCGATGAAGCAGATCGCCAGGAAATTTGCCAGCGACACCGGGCACAAAGCGATCATCAGCTACGGTTCCACGGGCAAGCTGTATGCGCAGATCATCAACGGTGCACCCTTTGACGTCTTCCTCTCTGCCGATCAGGCACGTCCGCATCTTCTGCACAAGAACGCCTTGGCCGACCCACCCATAACCTACGCCATCGGTCGGCTGGCCTTGTGGAGCCCCGACAGGAAATTGGTCGACAAGCAAGGAGAGGTTCTACGCCAGAATGGCTTCCGTCGCCTTGCCATTGCCAACCCAAGGACCGCTCCCTACGGCCTCGGCGCAATGCAGGTGATCAAACACCTGGGGGTCGGCGAGTCCCTTTCCCATCGATTGGTGCGGGGAGAGAATATTGCGCAAACCTTTCAATTCGTGATGACCGGTAACGCGGAACTGGGCTTCATCGCATTATCGCAGGTGAAGGACGACTCGGACGGCTCGATCTGGGTGCCGCCGCAGTCCCTCTACGACCCGATCCTGCAAGATGCGGTATTGCTGGCACGTGGCCGCGACAACCCGGCGGCAAGCTCGCTTATTGCCTTTCTAGGCTCCGATGCCGCGCGCAGGATCATCGCGAACTACGGCTATTCCCTGGCTCCATGAGGTCTCCACCAACCGTCTTCGCGCAAGCCAAAATACTGCCGTGGGGACCGGCCTTATTCCGATAACCCATGAAGTACTGCGAACACACCGGTAATTCTGCACTGATGCTGGCAGGACCGGCTGGGTGGTTTTTCAGTTGGTGAACCACGCGTTGCGCAAAGCTCACGGCATCCTACTTGGCGTTTCCGGCTATTGCTCCGTTTTTCCAGGCTGCGCAACGAAAAACGCCGCCCGAAGGCGGCGTTTTCGGCAGGGACAGTCTCTATTTATCGACGCGTTTGCCGTTTTCCACCTCGTCGGTGACGTACCAGGGCTTGCGGTCCTTGTCGAGATAGAGTTTCTCCATCTCTTCGCGGTTGAAGGGCCGCGAGCCGACACGTCCGAAGATGGCAATCTGCCCACCGGTTTCATCCACTGCCCTATCCCGGTCCAGCCCCTTGGAGAGCGCCAGGGCAGGATGCTCGGTAGCATGCCAGGCGATCAGCTCGGGTTTGGGTTGCGGAGAGAAGCCGTAGAACTTCGGCTGGATCTCCGGTGAGGTGAGCTGCAACACCTTGAGGCCGTTCTTACCGTCGGCGACGTAGCCGATAGCGCTGGCATTGGTGGTGGCTACCACCACGTCTTCGGCGTCGTTGAGCTGGCCGTCGGCGGTGTAGAAGTCATAGACCTTCGGCTTTTCCGGAGCGGTGACATCGATGATCGCCAGACCCTGGTTTTTAGCGGCCACGTAGGCGTAGGTGCGGGCAACGTAGATCTTACGGCCGTTGTCCAGCGGCACGAAGGCGCCCGGCACCAGGTGGGCACGCTCGGGGGTGGTGACATCGATGACCTTGAAGCCTTCTGCGTCGGTGACGAACAGATAACGGAACTGCAAGGCGGAAGCACGCACGTCCTTGAGCGGGATCACCTTGAGCAGTTTTGGTTTCATGGGATCGGCCATGTCCAGCACCACCAGACCAGCGTCGGCAGCGATGTAGAAGTAGCTGCCGCCGATGGTGATGTGTCGCGCGCCATCAAGCACGCCATTTTCGTTCCAGGTCATGGCTCGCGTGAGGAAGTTGTTGCGCGGCTCCTGATCGGAAAGGGTGTTGATATCAACGGCGATCAGCCCTTCCTCGGCGTCGGTGACAAAGGCGTAGTCATAGATGGGCAGGAAATCCTGCTCCAGGTTGACGTTGCGCATCAGATCTTCCATCGCCTTACCGTCCAGACCGAAACCGGGTGAATGCTGCCGGTCCGGATGGATGGGCTGATTGGTGGGCAGGGCCACACAGGTGGCGTGCTTGGTCTCAACCACAGTGTCATGTCCGGCAGCGGAGAACGGCGCGGTGATAAAGCGCTGTGAGAAACCCTTGTTGGCGATGGACATCACGTCATACGCTTCCATTCCCTTGCGGCTGTCGGCCACGTAGAGGTATTCGCCGCGCAATTGCAGACAACCGATACGCCCGGCGTTGTGGGTGTAGGCCTCCTGCAATTCCTTGTTGGCATCCTGATGATCCTTATACCAGTCGGGGTAAGCGTATTTGTGCAGGAAACTGCCAACCACGGCTTGTGGCTCTTCCCACTCGGTGACGCGCACCGCCTCTACGCTACCGTCGGTACCCACCCAGGAGTTGAAACCGACGAATCCGACGAAGTTGGTACCCTGCAAGAGCAACTGGGCCATGATGGCGTTGTTGTCGTTTTCTTCCGAGAGGTGGCAGTCGGAACAGGTCTTGGTTTCGGTCTTGCGCACGGTATGAGCGAAGTGAGGCGCGAAAGCCTGGGAGCTAAAACCACTGGCTGCAACAGGCGCCTGCTGAATGTAGATCCGCTCGCGGTTGGAATTGGTTGACGACAGTACCAGCGCGGAAGACGAACGCACCGGGGCAATACGGTTACCCTTGGCCGGCCCGTGGCGACCCAGCTGATACATTTGATCGCGTACCACCTGCGGGTTGTAGGTGGCGTAGTTCCGGGTCTCGTTGTATTCGTAGTGGTGCTTGCGGGTCTTCCAATTGGCCTGAATCGGCAGATGGCAGCCACCACAACCGGTGATCCAAGAGCTATGACAGGTGAAGCAAACCATCTCTTCGTTCTTGTGCGCGCGATCATCGGGTGGCACGCCCAGCCCCCAGTTCATCGACAGGTCCTTGGAGACGGTCTTGGCGCGCGCTGCCTTGGCGTTGTAATCGGATTTGGCCGGGTTCACCACATCCTTGACCAGGCTGACCTCCCATTCCTTGTTCGGGTCCAGGGCAGCCCGTTGATAGAGTTTGCCGTCGCGCCACTCAAAACGGCTCCGACCGTCCTGGGTGCGTAGCAGGGACAGATCGGTGCCACCGGGAGGCGCCGCCGGGCCGCTGGTTTTCAGATTCGGATAGGCGTCCACGGTACCGTGACAATCGATGCAGTCGATCTCGATGGCCTGAGCAACCTCACCGTAAATATGGCCGTTGCCGTGGGAATCCTGCGCGAAATGGCAGTCGACACAGTGCATGCCCACGTCCAGATGGATGGAGGACATCAGCACGGTCTTGTCGAATTTGTTCGGATCGTTGTCGTCGATGGGGTTGCCATCCTTATCCAGCAAGGTGCCATCGCGACCGCGCTTGAAGATGGCGCGGAAGTTCCAGCCATGGCCATGGTAATCGGCGAACTTGGTGTCTTTCGTGTTGGGGTTGACGTCGGTCCAGACATTCTTCAGGAACTCCGGATCGGACCATTTGCCGCGGATAGCCGCCTCTTCCGGATTGCGATCGTTGATCTCCCGCACACCTTCATGTCCCAGGATCCGACCGGGGTCGGCGTTGGGGGTGTTGCGGATGTCGGTCTCACTGGCATAGACCTGTTTCTCGGGCCACATGAGCGGAGCATCCGACTCGTAATCCCACATGGTGAAGCCCAAATAGCTGTTCACGAACACATTGGGCTGATGCATGTGACAGACCATGCACTGACTGGTGGGAATGGCGCGTGTGAACCGGTGTTCAATGGGGTGACCGGATTCATTCTTGGGGATCGTCGGGTCGACGGTTTGGGTTTCACCGGTGTGGCCAAACTTGGCATAGGGGCCACTGTGGCGTGGATCCCGGTTATTGGCGTAGACCACGTGGCAGGCGGAACAGCCGGAGGAACGGTAGTCACCGGGTTGCTCATTGGTACCAAGGAACCAGGTCGTCGGGTCGTTAAGGCGGGTCTTGTGAATATTGATGACCGGAACGACGATACGTGCCCCGGTACCCGGACCGCGGTTGGATTGTCGAACATCGGGCCGACCCGGCTCCTCAAGGCGTTGAATCAAACCCAGGGCGTTGGGAAGGCCGGTTTCCGGGAACAGATTGGAGATGTTGCGTCCACCCCGTTCGAAGACACGGAACACGTCGACCGGTGGAAGTACCTGCCAGGTGGGTAGCGGATAGAGTTGTGCCAAGACCCCCTTGTCGCCCATTTCGGGAGTCGGTTCCACCGGGTTTTTCATGATGCCGCCCAGTCCTTCCCTTGTGTAGGACTCACCGATCAGATAGCGCTTGAAGGGCAGAATGCCGTTGTTGTAGGAGGCACCGCCCCAGAGCATGGCGGTGGTGGCCATCAGGCTGCGCTCGGCAGAGCGGATTTCGGGCAAATGGCATGAACCGCAGGCCTCGCGCGCAATACGATAGTCACCGGGATTGATGAAGCGGGCGAACTCCGGGCTCTCAAGATTCAACAAGGTGTAGGTCTGAGCGGCCGTGGAGCTTTTTGGATAATTCCATAATTCCGGATAGAGCGGTTGGACGTGGCCCGCGTCCAAAGCCTCCCGGTAGCCAGCGTCACCGTACTGTGTGCCATCGGGCTTGAACACGGTCGCGTCGCCGCCATGACAGTCCGTGCACCCCAGCACCACACCGGGGTTTTCGTGCATGGTCTTCTTGTCAGTCTCGGTGTGGCAACTGACACAGCCCTTACTTTTCTGGTCGGCGTCATCCCAGGTTTGCTTATCCGGGGCCGGCGGGTACTCCGGGTATTCGACGTCCCGCGGATGGGGCTCATCCGAAGCCGGAGCCAAACCCGTCCAGGCGAACAGTAGCAGGCCGAGAAGCAGTATCCCGCGTGAGCCAGCGGGCCTTCTCGGAGTCGTCAGGTCTTGATGGTGTGTCATTGGATGATCAACCACTGAGTAAGGTTGTTCGATTCGATGGCTATGGGTCATCATCGGATCAGTAGGTCAGCACCAGGTTGGCCAGAACGGAATAGGCGTTTTCGTCGCCGTACAGCTGCTTGAAGCCGTCTCCGGGCAACAGCGCCGCATAGGACAGACGAAACACAATGTTCTGCGAGAAGAACGGACGGTAAATCGCCGACACGGACAGGTCCCAGCCAATGTCCTTGTCGATGGGGCCTTGATTGCGCGCTGCCTCCAGGACTTCCGTCGTATCGAACCACAGATGGTTGAGGTTGGTGGACAGACGCAACTCCGGCGTAACGTCGAAATCGGCCCCAACGCCCAACAGGCGAATACCGGGGTTGGTAAAGTTCGACTGACCGTGCTCCTTGGAACTGCGCAGATTGTTCAGTATGCCGTTGCGTGTAGACAGGGCGACGCCGCCGCCACCGATGTCAGGTACCGCCTGACGAATCCAGAAGCTGGTATCGGCACCGGCAAAGATCGGGTTCTCGAAGATGGCATCGAAGCCGGTCGCCTTGTCGTCGAAGGGATCGTCGTCACCGCTGGCATACAAACCAGACACGCGCACCCGGACCCAGTCGAAGTCCATGGATGCCTCGGCGGCAGCGAACCAGGCACGGATGTCGTCGGAGAAGCTGACGAAGGTACCGCGGGATTCGTCACCGTGGGCGTAGTAGATGGAGGTGGTCAGATTCAAGCGGCCGAAATGACCATCGCCGTTGTAACCGATGTAGGTGACGTCATACTCCCGCGGGCGTTCGCCGCCCAGAGAGGCAGGACGCTGGATGAAGCCATTCTTGTCATAAAAGAACTCCTTGTCTTCGCGGTTGCGGTTGTACACCACGGTGCCCTGGGAAACGAAACCCAGTACCGGCCAATCTTGACGATAGACATTGGCAATGAAGATGTCGTCGTCGCGGATGGCGGCGCCAACGTCGTTCAGACCACTGTTGGTGTCTTTCTCCAATCGGCGGAACCATGCCAGGTTGTACTGCCAGAAATTGTTGTCACGATTGCCGAACAGCCGCAGGCCAAACTGATTGTCCTGGAACAGAAAGCCGCGGAAGTCCGACGAGAAGGGCTGGATGCCGAGGCGAACGCTGTCGAAATCGTAGCGGTCGGAAACATTGCGCAAGTGCTTGTCGGCGAACAGCTCCTGAACGGCCAGAAAGCTGTCGTGCCGGCGCTTGCTGTTACCGTCGGTGGGGTCGATACGCAACGCCCGATTTTCTTCCACCCGGGTGAAGTTGTAGTTGTGAACCAGGGTGAGACGGAACTCGTAGTCTGGCGGACGAAACACGGTGTCGCCCTGAAAGAGCACCAAGGCCAGAATCGTGTTTTGGTTGAAAAGATATTGGTCACGGCCACCGAAAATGTCCAAACGGCCTGCGGCATCAGGGCTTTGCGGCGCCACCGGTGTTGGAATCTTGCGCGGTTCGTAAACCGTGTCGGAGATGATGCCGACATTCAAAAACCAATCGCCGCCGAACAGGGGTCTATCGGATTTGTAGAGGTTGTGGTTATAGGGGTCGATGAGGCGCTCCTTCACCAGACCCAGATCCTTCGCCAGACGCCAGCGATCCGGTATGGGTACATACTCCACCGGTGCCAAGGGGTCCGGCGGAGCAACACGCGTCAAGCCGGTATTGCCGTTCGGATCGACCTGCGGCTGTTCCATGGGACTCATTTCGTCCGAGCTGCCCGGCCTGCGGCGCCGGTCCGACTGGGCAAGCTGAAACTCGGCCTGCGGATCCCAGAACTCGCCCACCGAATCGGCCAGATTCAGGTAGCCCTCGGCAGCGATACCCGTCGATGCCAGACCCATTCCGGCGAGCAGGCAGAATTCTCGTGCGGAGCGTTTGATCATGGTTACAACCCTTCGCAGACGTTCTGCTCGTTGCTGTCCAGGAACGGCGCCTGCGGACACTGCACATATCGCAGATGCACTCCGGTACCGGGTACCTCTACGGTGTCGGAGCGAATCTCCTTGGGCGCGTTATTGATGGTACCGGTCTGCAGGCCGGCGTTGTTCAGGCCGAGGAAGGAAACCATGTCGTCCTGATCGACGCCGTCACCGGATACGCCAATGCCACCGACCAGGGTGTTGCCCCTGTAGACTGGCACACTGCCGGGGAAGATCTGGAAGCCGTTGGCGACACGCCCCATACCGGTACAGCCAGGATCGACATCGGTGGGGGCCGCCCCGGCTGCGAACAGCACATGGCTGACCACGGCCGTGGCCACGGAATCCAATTGCAATCCTGTCGAAAACGGGCTCCACTGGCCAAACGGACGGCTGAACGGTCCATTGAGCGGCTGAATCAGACCGTCGGGAAAATACGGGCGGGAGAGATTGCCGCCGCCACGATCGCTGAAGGCGATGCCGTTGGACAACGCCGTCTGATCGCCGAGAAAGTCACGGGCCTTCTGCACATAGCCGGCGATACTGTCACCGAAGACATTGTCCGGTACCGCGAGCAGGTCATTGGCCGCATTGACGTTACTGAAGAAGGCGGCGGTACGGGCCTTCTGCAAAGACACATCGAGACCGAAGATCGGCGCGTCGCGGGTGCGCGCGATACCCAGGATTGTGCCGTTGGTATCGACGATGGAGACCGACACGCGCATCTTCGATCCGAAAGGCTGACGAATCTGCGCGCGGGATTTGTTGGCCACGGCAATGGCGTTGCTCAGCAGGGCGGTGACCTCGGCCGAGGTGAGCAAGCCATCGGTGCCATCGATCGGAGGAAAACGATTGTTGCCGTTGTTGTCGACGATAACGAAAGCGTCCAGCCCCGGAAACAGACCGGGATTGACGGAATCGGCTGGCGCAACGCCCGAGGACAGCTGACCGAAACGCTGCCCGGCAACGATGTTGCCATCGGTGTAACCGGGTACTGCCATCAAACTGCCAACCACGCCATTGATCTGGGTGTCGAAGTCTTGCGTCGTGGGAGCTTGAGAAGGATAGTCGGCATCGGAGAAACGGAAGGTCTTCCCGTCCACCGTGATGTGATCACCACGGCGATCCACCGGCGGGGCGAAACCGAATCCGGCATTGACGGCAATAATTTCGTCCTGATCCTGGTCGATATCGGAGATCACCAGATCCATGCCGTAAATGCCATCCGATATCACACCCACGCCCCCCACCGGGGTGCCGAATTTGTACAGCGGCATACCGCCCGGATCGGCGGACAAACCCAGCGGCGAACGTTTCGGACCGGCGTCCGCCCCCAGACCGGCAGTGAACCGCTGGCTGAAGTCCGAACAGGGCAATTGACTGAACTGCACCCCGAACAGCGGCCCGGAGGGTTGATTCTCCTCACCAGGATTAAAGTGCTGCTGCACGATCTGATTGGCGGTGCGGGTGGTGAAGGCGTTGCCTTCGGAAGTCAGGTAGGCGCCGGTCACGGCTTTGGCAATGGCGGCGAGGGTGTCGGGGATGATGTCCACCCCGTCCAGACCGGTGGTCACCGCCGGGGTACGGCGCGACGTGACGGTAACGACGTTTTGCGTACCCCCGGCATTGACATTCTGGGTCTGCAAGCTCGCATCGGCCATGCGGAACACTGCCAGCACGTTGCCTAGCCGGTCGGTAACCGCAAACGTCGCGTTCACTCCCCTGGCCGTCGCGGCGGCCACGCCCTGGGCAAGCACCTTGCGCACATCGGCGGCGGTTAGAAAGGCATCGGGACTCTGATCCACGCAGGAGCCGGTACAACCGCTGTCGACACTGCTTTCGTCGACGCCGTCATTGCTGGTTCCGCTACCACCGCCACTACATCCGGCCAGGAAAACCGCCAACGCGGCAGCGACCCCGGAAAACCTTCGCCCCAGTGGTGATCTCACGCTTTTCACTCCGTCTGTGGTCTGGCCGACCCGAGAATTACGGTCGGCGGAAGCCGAAACACGGGGCCGCGATCGGACCCCGACGGTAGAAAGGAAACCGGCCCCATCGCCCTACCCGCGCGACGACGGAACTCCGATACTGGCAGCAAGTGTAGTCACTAACGGACTCCATTGCCCAAAAAACCGACGGAAAAAACCGGGGAGTTTGATCATCGCTCGAATTCGTCCAGCGAACTCCCTCAACCGACGGACTTCAAATTCATGAACTCTTCCGGCCGCACGCGCAGAGCGGCGCCGGTGGGACAGGCGCGCACGCAGGCAGGACCACCGGAGATGTCTTTGCACATATCGCACTTCACGGCCTTCTTGGCGTTGCTGTCCACCGGCTTGGCCTTTTTTGCCTTGGTACCCGGCTCCACACCGGCACCAAACAGCAACCACGACCACAGATTGCTGCGCTGCGGTTCCACCACGGCCATCTGAATGACACCGTAGGGACAGTTGCGCTGACAGTTGCCGCAGCCGATGCAGTTTTCGGCGATGAACACCTCGCCGTTTTCGGCTCGGCGAATGGCATCCGGCGGACAATCCTTCATACAGTGCGGATGTTCGCAGTGCCTGCACGAGGTGGGCACATGCAACTCCGCGAAGGTCGGCCCCGCCTCGCGATCCAGCCTGGATGTACCGTTGTGCGTCTCGGCGCAGGCTTTCTCACAATAATCGCAGCGCACACAGATGGACTCGTCAATCAGCAGTACGTCGGTCGCTTCGCCCAAGCCCTGCCGAACCAGAAAAGAGATGATGTCGCCACTTTGAGGCTGGCTGGTCATCATCACGTTCTTTTCCAGACGGACCTGATACTTGTCTTCAAGCTGCTTGCGCAGGGTTGGCGAACGATCCAGCAGGGACTTGAACGCCTGACCGTCCAGTCGGATGGTCTCGGTGCGTACCGTGGCCCGCACGGTGGCCGATCGCGGCGCGTCGCTGAGCAGGGCCATCTCGCCGACGTAGTTGCCCGCTGACAGATAGGAAAGTACCACCTCTTTGCCGGCAACGGTACGGGAGACCGTAACAGAGCCAACACGCACCAAATGGAGGCTGTCGCCGGCGTCACCTTCATTGAAAATGACATCGCCGGGAGCAAACTGCTCAATGGTGGCCGAGTGCACCAATTCGTTCAGGTCTTGCGGAGAGACACTGGGGGCGATCTGCTGTTGTATGGCGCGAGTAAGGAAAGCCTCATCGATACCGCGCTTCACCGACTCCACGGAGTTGATGAGTTTATTCATGGAACGACGCGGCGTCTCGATGAGCACACAATTGGGGCCCGCCTTCACCGTCGCGGTGCGTCGGCGACCGGCGATGAGTGCCATTTCACCGAAGAACTTGCCCTGTGGCAGAGACACCACCTTGGTCGGGTCGTTGGGGTCGACCTGCACTTCCACACTACCGGCAAGAATGGAGAAAAACGTGTTGGTGTAATCGTTGAGTGCAAAAACCACATCGCCCTGTTTGGGTGCAAGGATCTCGCTATCGAGCAGAAACTCGCGCAGCTGCAAGGTGGTCAGCTCGGAAAACAGCGGCACGTTGGCCTGTATCATGGCCAAACCTTCATTGACACTGCGCAGGTTGGGGATGACGCTGAATTTCTGTTTCAACAAGGGTTCGTCCGCCGGTTCCACCGAACGCCCCTCAATGTATTCCACAACCTCGTAGCCCTGATTCATGGCCTGCTTTATCAAGGGATAGCCGGCCAGCGCGCCAACGATATACAGCCCAGGCACATTGGACTCGTATCGCTCGCTTACCGCTGGCACAGAGGCCGGATCGTCGTTGGGGAATTTGATTCCGCAGGATTCCACGAAACGGCGCGGCGGAATGGCGCCGAGACGGCCGATGATACGGTCGACACTGAGCGCCGTCTCACCCTCGGCGGTGCTGAGGACAATTTTCCCGGGCTTGCCGCCGTTGCCCGCCGGATCCACCTGCTGCACCATTTTTACGGTGGTGCTGTACAGACAGTCCATATCGCCGCGGTCGATGGCCCCCATGATGGCGTTGAGGTTGCCTTCTTTGGCGCGGGCAAATTCGTCGCGGCGGTTGACGATGGTGACGTTATTCTGTTCGGCCAGTGAAACGGCATTTTCAATGGCGGCATCGCCTGCCCCTACCACCACGATATTCTCGCCCTGGTATTCCTTGGGATCGTTGAGCTGGTATTGCACGAAGGGCAAGTCCTCGCCTTCCACGCCCAGTTTGCGGATATTGCCCTGCAGACCGATGGCGAGCACCACGTACTCTGCCTCGATGCTCTCGCCGTTGGCCAAGGTGAGGGTGAATGCACCCTTTTGGCCCTGGATGCCTTTGACCTCGGCATTGAAACGGATATTCACGCCCAATGCCTGCACGCCCTGGTTCCATACCTCCAGAATCGCCTCGCGCGAGCCGGCCTCGAAACCCAAGGGACATCGCAACGGCAACACCTCCGGCTCCGCCATGACGTGCTTGCCCTTCTGGTACAGGTAAATCGTGTTGGAAAGATGCGGCTCGGCCTCCAGCAACACATGGCTGATGCCGAGTTTGGCGGCGCTGGCGGCAGCGCTCTTCCCCCCCGGGCCGGAGCCCACCACAGCGATCTTGAACTTGTTTTCGGCCATTTTGCTTCCGATAAGCTCCCGGTAGCCCGATGGGATGGCACGGCTCGACGACGCAGTAGCGGCCGAACTGCCTCAAGTAGTAGCACGCCTTCCGCAGGGGTGCAACGCGCCTGCCTACCTTCCCCTGTCAGTCAATAGTGCCTATAGTCACCTTCTAAAGTGGCTATACTAGACCATGTTTCGCGATACGTCGGGCGACTGCTGGCCAGTTTGGGAGTGTTCGGAAAATTTGACGCCTTCTCCCCCACACAGCAATGTCGCCCGAAAGGCAGCAATACCAAGTCCTATCCCGGATCAGCCGGTCAACAACAAAGCAGGAAACCGAGGTCGATATGAGGAGATCACCCGTTAACGGGCTCCGCGCCCCACGTTCTTCCGCAGGGGCACTACTCGCCCTGGCCGCCAGTCTCATGCTGGGGGTACCGTCTGCCAACGCGCAGCCCCTGCCGCAATTCGCGAAAGACAAGCATCTGGGCGTGCCCACCTGCTCCGGCAGCACCTGCCACGGAGCCACCAAGCCCTTCAAGGATTCGCCAGTGCTGCAAAACGAGTTTGTGACCTGGCACAAGGAAGATCCTCACTCCAATGCCTACAAAGTGCTGCTGGAGGACGACTCCAAACGCATCGCCCGCAACCTGGGGTTGAAAGAACCTGCCCACAAAGCCGATATCTGCCTCGATTGCCACGCCGACAACGTCCCTGCAAGCAAGCGTGGCAACCGCTTCCAGATGGCCGACGGCGTAAACTGCGAAGCCTGCCACGGCGGTGCAGAGCGCTGGCTCGGCCCCCACATCGCCGAGAACGACCATAAAAAGAATGTCGAATTGGGCCTGTACCCCACCGAAGACCCCATGGCGAGGGCGGAACTGTGCCTTTCTTGCCATTTCGGCACCAAAGACAAATTCGTCACCCACCGCATCATGGGCGCCGGCCACCCGCGCATGAGTTTCGAGCTGGACACCTTCACCGCCACCCAGCCCGCGCACTATGAGGTGGACAAGGACTACCGCAAGCGCAAGAACGTCTGGAGCGGCGTGCAGACCTGGGCCATAGGCCAGACCATCGCCGCCAACATGTTCCTGGAGACCCTGGCCGACCCGAAGATGCACAAATCGGGGATCTTCCCCGAATTGGTGTTCTTCGACTGTCATGCCTGCCATCACAAGATGAAGGACAAGCGTTGGGTGCCGGGCAAATCCAGTGGCATGGGTCCGGGCGTGGTACGCCTGAACGACGCCAACCTGTTGATGCTGGAACATATCGCCAAACGCACCAATCCTGATCTGGCCAACCAGTTGGGCATAGCCGTCAAGGCCCTGCACCGGGCCACCGGCAAGGGCATGGATCAGGTCGGCGCAGCAGCAAAGAGCCTGATCTCCATCAATAAGCAGATCGCCAAGGCTGTCAACGGCAAACGTTTTTCCGACGATGACATGAAGGCCATCATCGGCGGGCTGCTGGCGGATGCCACCAAGGGCGAGTACCAGGATTTCTCGGATGCCGAGCAAGCCTACATGGCGGTGCAGGCGGTGCTGGTCGCTCTGGAGAACAGCGGCGGAATTTCGGCCAAATCCGCCGAAGGCGCCTACGACGCCCTGGACGGCGTGTTCAAGTCTTTGGAAGACGACGAGGATTTCAAACCCAACGTCTTCCGCGACAAGATGAAACTCGTGCAGTCCCGAGTCGGACTGTAGCCGGAGTCTCGCGGTGATACCGTTCGTGTAGAGAGGTATCTGCGGATTCAGGCGATCGGAAACATCGACGCAGCGGCCTAGAGCCGCTGCGTTTTTTTTGGCCCCGCAATTTCCGGATTACTCGGCCGGAGGACGAGATCCGCGAGACTGTCCGTTGCAAAATGCTCGTAACGGTTCAGCGACCGTTGCGCTGGCAAGCTGCAAAAGATCAACGCTTCGGCCTCTCCACCTGCAAACCGTGATGAGAGCCACAGCGTTGCATAAAGGTCGCCATTCCGTTTCCGTAGGGCGTGTGTACCCTGGTGACAAACGAACGGAATCGGCACCAACAACAATACCTATCCACCAGGCAGGAGATTACTCAATGGGCGATTCCATCAAACAGCAACTCGATGACTTCATGGAAACCGTAATAGCGCGCAACCCCGGCGAGCCGGAGTTTCATCAGGCGGTATACGAAGTCGCCGGCAGCATACTCCCTTTCATCCAGGACAAACCGATCTACCAGGAGGCACGCATACTCGAACGCATGACCGAACCGGACCGCATCATCATCTTTCGGGTGGTCTGGGAGGACGACGACAACCGCGTGCATGTTAACCGGGGCTATCGGGTGCAAAACAACAACGCCATCGGCCCGTACAAAGGTGGCCTGCGTTTCCATCCGAGCGTGAACCTGAGCATCCTCAAATTTCTTGCCTTCGAACAGACCTTCAAGAACTCCCTTACCAGCCTGCCCATGGGTGGCGGCAAAGGCGGCGCCAATTTCGATCCAAAAGGCAAATCGGACCATGAGGTAATGCGCTTCTGCCAGGCATACATGACGGAACTGGAACGCCATATCGGCGAGGACACCGACGTGCCCGCCGGAGACATCGGCGTCGGCGCCCGAGAGATCGGTTATCTGTTCGGGCAGCACAAACGCCTGTCCAACCAATTCACCGGCGTGTTGACCGGCAAGGGTCTGGAGTACGGCGGCAGCCTGGTGCGCACGGAGGCCACCGGTTACGGCGCGGTCTATTTCCTGGAGGACATGCTCAACCACCGCAAGGAAAACCTTGCTGGTCGCACCGCGGTCATTTCCGGCTCCGGCAATGTCGCCACCTATGCCGCTGAAATGATCGCCGAACTGGGCGGCAAACCGGTCACCCTGTCCGACTCATCTGGATTCATTCATGATCCCAACGGCATCACCGGCGACAAGCTGGCCTGGGTGAAGGAATTGAAAGAGGTCAGACGAGGCCGGATCTCCGAATACGCCGAAAAATTTGGCGTCGAGTACCATGCAGGCAAACGCCCCTGGGGCGTCCCCTGCGATGTCGCCCTGCCCTGCGCCACACAGAACGAACTCAACGCCGATGAGGCCAGAATGCTGGTAAACAACGGCTGCATAGCTGTCTCCGAAGGCGCCAACATGCCCACGGAACAGGGCGGAATCGACGTGCTTCTGGGCAATCGGATACTGTTCGCGCCCAGCAAGGCGGCCAATGCCGGCGGCGTAGCGGTTTCCGGACTGGAGATGAGCCAGAATTCCGCCCGCCTGTCCTGGGAGGAGGAACACCTGGACGAGAAACTGCGCAGTATCATGAGGAACATCCATAAAAACTGTGTCGAATACGGCACCGAGCCCGACGGTTACGTGAACTACCTGAAGGGCGCCAATGTCGCCGGCTTCATCAAGGTAGCCAATGCCATGTTGGCCTTTGGTGTGATGTAGCCCCTATTTCCGCGCCCTTTCGGGGCGCGGACACAATGCCGCAACCGACATCCACCCGTGAGCACCCCGTATCGACTCATCCAGATCAGCGACACCCATATTCACGCTGATCCCAGGCACCGCATGGGCACGCTCGACAGTGCCGCCAGCCTGCAGACGATTCTGAAAAGTATCCAGACGGGTTCTAAGCACGTCGACAGCCTGGTGCTCAGCGGCGATCTCAGTGAAGACGGCAGCACTGCGTCCTATCGCCGCCTGAAGGAGATTCTCAGCCCGATTGATTGCCCCATGGATTGCATGCCCGGCAACCATGATGATCCGAAGACGCTCACCGAGGAACTCGTGGGCGGCGACATAGGCCAACGGCGGGCCTTTCAGATTCCCGGCTGGCAAATCGTACTGTTGAATTCACACGTCACAAACCAAACCGCCGGCCGGCTAAGCAGCGACGAGCTGGCCTTCCTCGACACCACCCTGGGCGACGCCCGATCCCTGGCGGGTCTGGTGTTCCTGCATCATCCGCCAGTCTCCATCGGCAGCCCATGGATGGATGCCATGGGCCTGCTGGAGCCGGAGGCGTTCCGCCAGACCGTTGCCGGACACCCGCAGATACGCATCGTCGCCTTCGGCCATATCCACCAAGCCTTTGACGTCTCCCGATACGGTGTACGCTGGCTGGGCGTACCGTCCACCTGCGTACAGTTCACTCCCCAAGCCCACGAACACCTGCGCGACCCCCTGCCCCCCGGTTTTCGCTGGTTCGAGCTGTATCCCGACGGCTCCTATCGCACGGGCATCAAGCGCGTCCACCTTGACCAATGAAAGTCGTCACCGCCCTGCTCGTCGCGCTCTGTCTGGCAATGGCTGCCAAGCTAAGCGCACAGCCCCTGACCGTCGATAAGCATCAACCCCCGAGACTATGGATAGAGTTGAGCCAGGGGCCCCCACCCGCCAAAGCGCGCGGCGGGATTCAGGCCAGCACCAACCCTGGACAACAGTTCACCATACAGGGAGCCGAGCGCCAATGGAGTCACTTCGGCCTGGGAAAACGCCAACTCCCCCAAGCCCTGCCACGTTACATGGCGCCCGGTTACAGCACCGATTCGATGCAGCTCGAAGTACATCCCTGGTTGGAAGGGGATGTTCTTCGTGCAACCGTTCGATTGCACCGTGAGGCACTCTGGGCCGGACAAACTCACTACCAGACGTTCGAAACCGAACTACAAGGAGCGTTGGGCGAGTGGATTCCGCTGAGCTTCGTCCCCCCTGTGCCGCGCAGTTCTGCCGTTCGCACCCGCAAGCAAGGGCTCCAGCCGGAGTGGTGGCTGCGCTTCTCCCGCCCTGTGTCCCCGCAACGATCCGAAACCACCCCATAGAGGTTCAATCGACAAATGCCTTGAAAGCGTCGCGGTTGAACCGCGCATAGTCCTCGCCCATATCGCTTACCAGACCGACAAAGGCATTCTGCTCGCCCTTGACCCGGCCCAACACCGACCCGGAAAAGGCCATGTTGCCCTCCGCGCGGGCACCGCGGATGTGGGCGTGAGCCAACAGCGTCCCCCAGACCTGGGCCAGACCTTTCCAGTCCTTTCCGGCGCTGATCCTGGTCAATTCCAGACTCCCCTTGGCCACGGAACGTTCACGGATGGAATAGTATTCACCGCCCCACTGCATCCAGCCGGAGTACTCATCCGGCACTCCGGTCAGTGCGAGTTGGGCCCAGGCGTGCCGCTGTCCGTGATTGTCTTCGAAACGACGCCGGTATTCCGCCCTGCTCGCCCGATCGGCAAAACGCAGGCCGGTGGGCTCAGGCTGCTGCTTGATGTCCAGAATGCGATTATCGAAGGGGGACTCGGTTTTTCCTCGCACCAGCACATAAAATCGCTTCACGCCAAACGAGCCCAGACCGGAACCCACCCGCAACGCCGCATCGATCGGGGTCAACTGATCCGGCGCATAATCCGTACCCTGGACCGTACCGCGATGCCTCCCCAATGCCGCGTACAGGGCGTCCTTTTCGCTATCGTCCATTTTCTTGAGCTTGTCCCTGGCCACATCAAATTTTCCGCCGGGCGCATATCGGTTCAGCATGCCTTGGCGAGAGTTCACCTTGCCCTTGTCCAGCAATTTTTCCACCGCCGTTCCCAGAAACAACGGGCTGCCCTCCCAATTGGGGTGTTCGATGGCACGCCCTTCGCTCTCAGCGCTCAGTTGTCGCACATAGCTGATGACGAAGGTCTCCACGGCCATCTTGGCCTCTTTATCGGAGAACCCCTTCTGCTGCCGAGCGATGACGAACAGTGCCGCGGCCATACGCCACAGATCGATCTGATAGTCCGCCAATACGGCCTCGTCGAAATCATTGAGATCGAAACGCAGTCCGTTTGTGCCCAGCCAGCGGCCAAAGTTGTCCGGATGCAGATCCCCCTGAATCCAGATGCGGGTGTCTTCACCACCAAACCGTTGCAGGTCGGGCGCATCGCCCAGGCAAGCCCAAAACAAGTGATTGGTCGCGCGAAAGAACGCAAAGGTGTTCTTCGACATGGCGCGACGCTTTCTCTCCCAGTCCCGGTCTTCCAGGGACTGATTCCATTCCACTACGGCCGTCCCTACGTCCAACTCGCAGTGCAGACCCGCCAATGCCCCTGAACTGCCCAAAAGCCCACCGCCCAGCAGGTACAGCCCAAGCCGAAGCCTTTTCATGTTGACCTTGCTCCTCATGTGCCGTCCTCATCGACCAAACCCGGCAACCCGCGAACTTCGCCCCAAAAGGCTGTCAAGGTTCAATCCTTCTGGCCGTTATAGCGAAAACAGGCCATACACCAAAACGAAAACGACAGGAGAGCCATGCCCGGCATCGACCAAAAGCTGCGCCGAATCGGACGCGAACCCGTGTTCGCCATCACCCTGCTGTGCGTGCTGCTGTGGTCGGCCCTGGCCGCCTATTCCTGGTACTGGAACCGGGACAATCTGCATCAACAAGTCCTGCGTCTGGCCCGCGACGCGGCCCTCACCACCTGGAACAAAGACCAAGCATTCCGCCAGTGGGCCACCCGCCATGGCGGTGTCTACGTGAAACCGGACGCCCGCACCCCACCCAACCCCCACCTGGCCCATCTCCCTGATCGGGACCTCACCACCACGGACGGCAAAAAACTCACACTGATGAACCCTGCCTACATGATGCGGCAGATGACCGAGGAATTCGAACAAAGCTACGGGGTGAAAGGCAAAATTACCGGTATGCTTCAACTGAACCCACGCAATGCCCCGGACGAATGGGAGCGCCAAACACTGAAGCGTTTCGAATCTGACGGCGTGAGCGAGGTCGTAGAGCAGGTACAGCTCGACGGCAAACCCTATCTGCGCCTGATGCGTCCGATGTACATGACACCAGGCTGCGTAAAGTGCCACGGTGTTCTCGGTTATCGCGACGGCGATCTGCGTGGCGGCGTCAGCGTCTCCGTACCCCTGTCGCCCTATTGGGAGTCCGCCCGGGTAACCGAACGCTCCATTGATGTCACCCACGCCTTGGTCTGGTTCATCGGTGGCGCCGGCTTCCTCGCCTTTGGCCTGTTTGTTTCGTCCCGCAAACGGGAGCGTCAGGCACTGCTGCGGAAGTTGGAACACGATGCACTCTACGACAGCCTCACCGGACTGCCCAACCGCTACCTGTTCAAAGACCGACTGACCCAGGAGCTCGAGCGTTGCCGACGCGAGCATTCCCGACGCTTTGCCGTCTGCTTCCTGGATCTGGATCGCTTCAAGAATCTCAACGACAGTTTCGGACACAGCAGCGGCGATCAACTCTTGGTGGAAGTCGCCGGCCGCATAGAGGCGGCAATTCGCCCAGGCGACTCCGTTGCACGCATGGGCGGCGACGAGTTTACGGTGCTGTTGACCGATGTCGGCGATGAGAAACACGCCCTGTCCGTCAGCCAACGCCTGCTGGATGTGCTGAAACCGCCGGTGACCATCGACAAACGGGAGATCTCCGTCAGCGCCAGCATCGGTCTCTGTCTGGCCGGCGTCCACTATGACGACGCCGATGCGATTCTGCGCGACGCCGACATTGCCATGTACCGGGCAAAGGCCCGTGGCAAGGGACGCATCGACGCCTTCGACCCCAGCATGCACAGGGAGATAGAGAACCTGACCGCCATGGAGGCCGGTCTGCGGCGCGCCATCGTCAACAATGAGCTGTCATTGGCATTCCAACCCATCGTCCACGTGGAAGAAGGTCGTACTCACGGCTTCGAGGCCCTGCTGCGCTGGACACACCCGGAACTGGGGCGAATCCCACCGGACAAGTTCATACCGCTAGCGGAAGACAGCGGTTTGATCAACAGCATCGGCCTGTGGGTGCTGGAGAGAGCGTGCAGCGAAATCGCGCGCTGGAACCGGGAGGTAACAGCGCACTCGCCCTTGTTCATAGCGGTGAACCTGTCAGCTCAGCAGGTCGTTCACAGCCGATTTCACCATAGCGTCACCAAAGTCCTGGAGCGAACCCAATGCTTGCCGCAATGGCTGCACGTGGAGGTGACGGAAACCCAACTGATCGAAGAGCAGGAAGCCGCCGCAAAAACCCTCATAAAACTCCGTAAAATGGGCATAGGCATCGCCGCCGATGATTTCGGCAAGGGCTATTCTTCTCTGACCTACTTGCAGAATTTTCCCTTCAGTGTCCTGAAGGTCGACAAGGAGTTCGTACAGGACATGGGCAACGAAGGCCGCGGGCAACTACTCACCAAGTCGTTGATCGGTTTGGCCGCGGATCTGAATATCGGCGTGATCGCCGAAGGCGTGGAGACCGCCGAACAGTTGGACCGCCTGCGCAAACTTCGCTGCACCCACGTGCAGGGCTACTATCTGTGCCCCCCTCTGGACAGCAAGGCACTGGACACCCTGCTGGCATCGGGGGGACATCTCGGCCTGCAAGCGTTACGTGAACACAACCCCTTGCTGCTGGCAAAAGCGAGTTGATGAGGCGGACGCACTCTTGAGAGACGAAACCGTCCGCTGGATCATGGATCATCCGATGCAATTCGCGACATGACCACTATGCTAAAAGACTGGCGAACGCCTCTATGGCATGCGTCACCACAACCTCTTCCAAGCCCTCCGTAATCCACACGAACCGACTGGAACGGTCAGCGTCCGGCCAAGCGTCCAACTCCGTCGGCGGATACAGAACACCCTGCACCCCCTGTAAAACCAAGGGGCGGACAGCTCCCGTCAGATTGACAATCCCCTTGAACCGCAACAGCCCAGGACCGAGCAAGGGCTCCAATGCTGACAACGCGGCCTGCAAAGAGACATCCGAAACAGTCCCCTGATGCCGGTAAGCGTAGCTGCGGATACGTGGATCATGGGGCCTGTCGGCGGTAAGAAACCCCGCCGTCACGGAACCCAGGGGACGAAACATCGGCTTGGCCAAGGAATCGGCTACCGCTTGCGGGCGTTGCGCCCGGAGATCCAGTACCTCAGCCGGCGAGAAATCCGCCGCCTGCGCCAAACGAATCGGTGCGGAGAGATTCAGCCCCGCAAGATGCTCGCGCAGAACCCGGATCTCACTCTCCCCCACCAAGTCCGTCTTGCTCACCACCAGCAAATCCGCCGCCGCCACCTGACGCAGCGCCTCCACATGCTTGTCCAACTGAGAAAGACCGAAGACTCCGTCCACCACGGCCACCACGGCGTCCAGACGGTGACGCGCCGCAATCCAACGCTCGCGCACCAGGGTCTCGATCACCGAGGTCGGGTCCGCCAGCCCCGTGGTCTCGATGATGATCCGATCGTAAGCCGGCAAACTCCCCGCAGAGCGAGACATCCACAGGTTCTTCAACGCGGGTGCCAGATTCCCTTTCACCTGGCAACAGATGCACCCACCGGACAGCAGTACCACCGGCACCCGTTCCGGCCCGGCCACGAGGTGCTGATCCAAACCGATGTCTCCCAGCTCATTCATCAACACCGCGCTGCGCGGCCGCGCCTGGAGCAGTCGGTTCAACAGAGTGGTCTTACCACTGCCGAGAAATCCGGTCAGCAGCGTAACGGGCAGGATTTGGGCGGATTTCAAGGGGATACCCCACTAACACAGTCGAGCCGCTTGTTCCGGGAACCCGCTTTCCCTATACTTGCGGCTCGAAAAATTGCCAGTGTAGCTCAGTCGGTAGAGCAACT
>JAGRGI010000099.1 GCA_020445565.1 Chromatiales bacterium | reverse complement strand
TGCTCAACCTGGTGGGCAATGCCATCAAATTCACCGAGCAAGGTTCGGTGAAACTGGCCCTGATCAACGAGCGCGATACCCTGGGCGAACGACTGGAATTCGTGATCGAGGATACCGGCATCGGTATCGATCCACAGGCACAACGAAAGATATTCGACGTCTTCACCCAGGCCGACGGCTCCATGTCGCGCAGGCATGGTGGCAGTGGACTCGGCTTGGCCATTTCGCGCCAGCTGACGGAGTTGATGGGCGGTGAACTCAGCCTGGAAAGCGAACCGGGAATCGGATCGACCTTCCGGGTTCGACTGCATTTACCCTTCGCCGAGGCACCGGAATCGCTGAACCATGCCGACCAGCCGACGGAGACACCGAGGCTGAGCCCCAAGGCGGCGGGGACCAGCCCCCGGGTACTCCTGGTGGAAGACAACCCCGTCAATCAGACGGTCGCTGTCGCCATGCTGGAAGAGATCGGTGTGCTGGTGGAGGTGGCCAACAATGGCGCAGAGGCGCTGAGCGCCATCGAAAACAGCGCCTTTGACCTAGTGTTCATGGATTGCCAGATGCCGGAGATGGACGGATTCGAGGCCACGCAACGGATTCGCGCTTTGAGCGATCCTGACAAGCGGCAGATCCCTGTGGTGGCCATGACCGCCAATGCTCTCAAGGGTGACCGCGAATACTGTCTCTCGGTAGGCATGAGCGACTACCTGACCAAGCCGTTCAGCCTGGAGCAGCTGTACGAGATGGTGGCACGCTGGTTGCCTGTAGATCCCAGCACTCCCTCACAGAGTACTGCCGAACACAGCCCGGACGCAGCGGTTTCGAGGCATTAATCCAACATTTCCACCACATAGTCGGCGATGTCTTCGGAATACAGGTCGCGGAAGAAATGATCGGCGCCGTCCATCACTTCCAGCTTGATGTGCTCACCGTCGGCGATCGCCTCGGTCTTTTCCGCCAGTCCGGCCACCACGGTATCCTCACTTCCGGCAAAGACGACGACCGGGGCCTGGATACGCTTCAGCAGTCGGGGGGTGTCGAAATCGGGATCTTCTCTGTAGTAGGAGACGACCGCTTCGGCTGATGCCCTGGTATCCTCGCAGTAGATGAACCCCATGGGCCCCATGAGTTCGTCACCCTTGCCGGCATCCACCTTTTCATGAGCCTTTTCTAGCAGGGGCTCCAGCGGCTGGCCGTAGCGTTTCGCGTAGTAAGGCGCCGTTGTGCCCTCATCCCAGGTGGCAGGCGCCAGCAGTATCACTCCGACAATGGCCTCATCCTGATGGCCGGCGGCATAGCGGGCGGTCTGATTGCCGCCGCGGGAGTGCCCGAGCAGGGCGATTTTGTCCACACCCTCGCCCTTGAGCCATTGCACCCAGGCGCCGATCTCGCCGACCGCGTCCGTATGCTTGTGGGTATGGGGTGTGGGGCAGTCATACATGGCCGCAGCCCGATCATTCAGCCCCAGACTCAGGTTGATTGCCAGGGACGACAGGCCCCGCTCCTTGAACATGCGCTGCAGCCCGCGAATGATTTCCATGTCCCTGTGGGCCAAGGTTCCATGGGTCAGCAAGAGCACCGGCCCGGCCGGCCAGGCGTCGTTTTGCTCCAGGTTGGCGTTCAGGACCACGTCGTGCAGGCCGACCCTGACCTCCTTGGCCGACAGGCTCACCGGGGCCAGTAAAAGGCCCAGAACGATCGCTGCAATGAAGACTCTTGGCATGGCGGTTTGCACCTGTTTTGAGGATGGAGTCAGGAGATTGTCCAGGGCGAATTCGGCAAGTCCACCAAGTCGCCCCGCGCACGAACGGTGACGCTATCGCCGCTTCGCAATTCAACCCCTTCGGGAATGAGGATCTCGAAGGCGGAGTGGCCGTCCACGCTCACGCTTGCCGGTTTCAGATCCTCCCGGAATTGGTCAGCGACCGCCTGTCCCAACGGTTCGCCATTGAGGAAGGCATCCACCGTCACACGATCCGTGCTGTCCGGGTAGCTCGCCCAGCCCGCGACGCGCTGTGCATCCACCAGGTCGAGGCTGCCGATAATACGATCCTGACGGGTCGCGAGCAGGTAGGCGGTGGGGTTTGGTGTAATGAACGCCTGCGCCTGCTCGCGCTGCCCGGCACTGATCTCGCCCGGCAACAAGCCAGCCAGACCGTCCACGAATTCCTCCTTGTTGCGCAGAGCCTTGTCATAGGAGACGAGCATACCGACGGGCTGCTTCTTTTGGATGAAACGCACGATTCTCTGGTATTCATCCAAGGTATTGGCCATGGACTGTACCAACTCGCTCCCCACGGACAGACTGTTGCGGCTGGCCACGGAGAACGCGTCGCGAAACAGAAAAATGAACACCGGGTTGCGCAACTCTTTCAGTAGCGTATTCAAGTGAAACAGGCTGGAGGGCCGCTTCCAACCCCAAACCGCGTGGGCTTGATCGTATTCCCGCGCGATCTGGCGAAAGTCGCTCAGACGACCTTCCTCCAGGGCCAGGGCGAGGCGGGTATCCTCAAACACCGGATCCGCTGCCGTATCGCCCAGAAATACGCCCAGATGGTGCAGAACTCCGGCAGCCAGCGAGGTACCGCCACGGGCTGTGCCCACCACGATCAAGGTCATCTGTTCCGGGGGATCTTGCCAGTTGAGCAGGGAAATTCCACGATTGATCAGTTTTTTGATACTCATTGCGTGTCGGATCGGCCACGAATCAGTTTCTGAACACCGGCAAACTTGCGCAGCCAGGGTTGATTGGCGCGCAACGCCTCGGAGAGATTGTCCAGCGTCGTTTTGGCTTGGAGGGAATCGGCATAGCTGCCGTAGATGACCGAGTACAGCCGCTTGCCCTCGCGGTTCCAGGCGAACAGGGCGGCCTCCCCTCCCAGATCGTGCTCACGAATGAATTCCATAGCACCCTCCTTGTCGCGGGTGGACATCAGTTGCAGAGTGTAATTCCTGGCCGGCTGCGCCAATACCCAGTTCTCGCCTTCCGAGGGCACGATCGCTGCCTTTCGTGCGACAGGAGCTGGCGCCGGGGCAACCGCCGGTTGCACGGCGGGTTCGGCATCTTTGGGATTGCTGATGCGCTCCAGCACCTCCACCGCTGGCGGATAACCTTGCGCCGCCGCTTTGCGATACCAGGCAAGAGCTGCCTCGGCATCCTGCTCGACACCGCGGCCAAAGTAATACTGCATACCGAGATTGTATTGGGCACGGGCAAACCCCTGTTCGGCAGCCTTTTTCCACCAATACACCGCACGTTCGTCGCTTTGCTTCACGCCCTGTCCGTGTTGATAGGCGTTACCCAGATTGAACTGGGCCAGGCGGTAACCGCGCTCTGCCGCGGCTTCAAACCAAGCGGCAGCCTGACTGGGGTCCTTCTCAACCCCTTTGCCTTCCAGGTAGAGCACTCCCAGGCCGAATTGCGCACGGGCGTCCCCCCCTCTTGCGCCGCTGAGCCATGCTTTTGCGGCGGCATCGTAGTCGCCACCTCGCGCAGCGGACATGCCGTTCTCGTAATCGTCGGCCCAGGCAAACCCCGAAAATGCCAGCCACAGAAATACCCAAATCAGGAGTTGGTAATTATTTTTTGTCATAGATCCGCCAGCGCCATGGCCTCGGGGCGAAAACGATGCCCACGGCGTATGCAGTAACCCAGCCATTTGTAGAGAAATCGGTTCAAGGTCCACTTTTGATACAGCGTAGCCCGTGGATGCAGGGCGTCCAGCGGACCGGCGCGATGCAGCAGGGCACTCATGGCTTCGGCGCAACGTGCGTCATGATAGAGGCGGATGGTGAGATCAGGTTCTCGCAGGCCCTCCAGTTCGTAGGTGAGGGTGATATTGGTCGTGTAGCGCCAGCGATCATGGATGTGCAGATGCAGATCCAGACAACGGTTCACCCGCGAGACGCTGTGTTGCGGTAACTCGTCGATTTCCGGGATCAGCAGCATCAGGCGCCGGTAATTGGTCTCCGCCATCTCCAGCAGAGCACTCAAGGTGTGGGCGCGGATCTCGTCGGCATCCCAGTTTTCCGAGAAGGCCCACATTCAATGCGCACCCAGCTTGCCCAATTCTTCGAGAATCGAAAGCATCAACCCCTCGCCCTGCGCCCCCATGCCCTTGCAGAGCTTTTCAGCATCCCGCTCACCGTCCATTAACCGCCGCAATTGACCGCCGATACGCGCCATATCGCCACCGGCGGCGGACATCTGCTGGGCCATCTGACCCAGCCACTGCAACGCATCGGTATCGCCCGTGGCCGCCGCATGGATGATACCGGCCAGACCCGGGGCCGCCGCAGAACCGTCCGTCGGCACCTGCAAGGCCCTGAGGGTGTTGGGGTCGCGCAGCCCCAGGAGTATCGCCTCGACGATGGTCTGGTCTTCTTCATCCAGGCCGTGCAGCAGGGTCGCCTCGCGCTGCCCCCTGAGGATCTTGCGGATAGCCGCCACCAGGGCTGTCCAGCCATTTTCCTCCGATGCCTTTAGCGCGGGCTCCAACTGCGCCTGCAAGTCGCGATTCTGCGCCGCAACCACTACCTGCTGGATAAGGCCGGCGTGGGCCAGGAGGATCTGCTGACGTTTTTCCGGGTATGTGGCCATGGATGGATCGGTAAGCCGATTCGGCTGAGTGTGTGAGAGAAACAGCATAGCAAATGCCCGCTGGCGACGAATACCGCGGTAGAATCGCGCCGATTCGATCAGCCTAACGATAGTGCCATGAGCCCAGCCAGACCTCGCACCCGCTATAGTATCGTGCCCGTGGACCCGGCAGCTCACCTGTTCGAGGTGCGCTGCACGCTTGATGACCTGTCGGCCAAAACCCAAGCCTTTGAGTTGCCGGCATGGATTCCCGGCAGCTACATGATTCGGGACTTTGCCCGCCACATCGTAAGCTGGCGGGCAGAAAACGAGCACGGGCCGGTAGCCTGGCGCAAACGGGACAAACAGACCTGGGAATGCGATTGCGGCAGCGGGCGGGAGCTTACCATCACCTATCGGGTGTACGCCTGGGACCTGTCGGTACGCGCCGCACACCTGGACGACACCCACGCCTATTTCAACGGCACCTCGGTGTTCGTCTGCCCGATAGGGCGGGAGTGCGATCCCGTGGAGGTCGACATCCGCCCGCCCCAGGGCGATGCCTATCGCGATTGGCGCGTAGCCACCAGCCTGCCGGAGCGGAGCGCGCCACGTTATGGCTTCGGCCTTTACCAGGCCGCAAACTACGCTGAACTCATCGATCATCCCGTGGAAATGGGCACCTTTACCCTGGCCAGCTTCGAGGCCGGCGGCATCAGTCACGATATCGCCATCACCGGGCAACACCGTGCCGATATGGAGCGCCTGCAAACGGATCTGACCAAAATATGTGCCCATCACATCGGGATGTTCAGGACACCCGGCCTGCTGCACCGCTATGTGTTTCTGGTGATGGCCGTGGGCGACGGCTATGGCGGCCTGGAGCATCGCGCCTCCACCAGTCTGATGTGCAGCCGCGACGAGCTGCCCAGGGCAGGCGTAACGGCCGTTGACGTAGGCTATCAACGCTTTCTCGGCCTGTGCAGCCACGAGTATTTCCACACCTGGAACGTCAAACGCATCCAGCCGGAGGTGTTCCAACGCAACGGTCTGCGTCAGGAGGTCCACACCGAGACCCTGTGGGCCTTCGAGGGCATCACCTCCTATTACGATGACCTTGCCCTGCTGCGCTGCGGCCTGGTAAGCACCGAGCAGTACTTCAAGGTGCTGGGCGAGACCGTGTCCCGCGTCTGGCGCGGGGGCGGCCGCTTTCATCAGAGTATCGCCGAATCCAGTTTCGATGCCTGGACGCGCCTTTACAAGATGGACGAAAACGCCCCCAACGCCATCGTCAGCTATTACAGCAAGGGCTCACTGCTGGCCCTGGCCCTGGATCTTACCCTGCGCCG
This sequence comes from Chromatiales bacterium, assembly GCA_020445565.1. Taxonomy (GTDB): domain Bacteria; phylum Pseudomonadota; class Gammaproteobacteria; order JAGRCI01; family JAGRCI01; genus JAGRGI01. Next base: position 9,537 of record JAGRGI010000099.1, on the reverse strand, counting down.
GGATTCGGACATCGACCTGGACGAGATCATGCGGGGACTGTGGGAGAGTTATGGGCATAGCGGTCGCGGCGTACCGGAGGGAGCGATCCAGAGCTTTGTCGAGGAGCATTCCGGCCTGGACCTGAGGGATTTCTTCTCACGCTATCTGTACGGTACCGAGGATATCCCGCTGGTGACGCTGTTGGCCGATTTCGGCGTGGATCTGAGTTTCTGCACCGAGCCGGGAGCTGACAGTGGGAAGGCACAGCCGCCCGGTCCGAGCCTGGGCGCCAAGGTGGAGTCCGCCAACGGTGAGGCCCGCCTGGCCAATGTCTATGAAGGCGAGGCGGCACACCGCGCCGGGCTGTCGGCGGGCGATGTGCTGATTGCCCTGGACGGCCTGCGGGTCAATGTCGACAGCCTGTCCAAGAGGCTGGCGCGATATGCACCCGGCGAGACCCTTACGGTTCACGCCTTCCGTCGCGACGAGTTGCAGCAACGCCAACTCACCCTGGACCCGTCCCCGGCGACCAACGCCATTCTCTCGTTACAGACCGATCCCGGCAGCGAGCAGGCGCGTCGCCGCCAAGCCTGGCTGGGGGTGTGAGATGGGACAGCCGCCGGGGGATGTCCCCATGGCCTTGTTGCGCGTCCTGGCCGACGGACGTTTTCACTCGGGTGCGGAGCTGGGCCGGACCTTGGGCATAACCCGCAGCGCGGTCTGGAAGCAGGTCGGGAAGTTAGAGGCGCTGGGGTTGGACATCCATGCGGTGCGGGGTCGCGGCTACCGCATCCCCGGTGGCCTGGAGCTGCTGGACTCCGATGCGATACGAGCGGCCATCCGCGACGATTGCCTGCCACGTCTACGTGACCTCCAAATCCAGGCGCTGATCGATTCCACCAATAGTCGCCTGATGAGTCTGGCACGCGGCGGTGGCCCTTCGGGTTGCGCCTGTCTGGCGGAAATGCAAACCGGCGGGCGCGGCCGCCGCGGACGCACCTGGTTTGGGAATTTCGGCGCCAATCTGTTCCTGTCGCTGCTGTGGCGTTACAACTCCGGCCCCTCGGCGCTCACCGGCCTCAGCCTTCTCGCCGGCATCGCCTGCGTGCGCGCCCTGACCGACCACGGCGTCCAAGGCGTTCGGCTCAAGTGGCCCAATGATCTGCTCTGGGATGGCCGCAAACTCGGAGGCATCCTGGTGGAGATGACCGGCGAGAGCGCCGGCCCCTGCGCGGTGGTGGTCGGAGTGGGGCTGAATCTGCGGCTCGCTGAAAACGCCGCCGCCACTATCGACCAACCCTGGACAGACCTCAAAACCATCGATCCCGCCCTGGCACAAGGTCGAAATCGACTCGCCGGCCGGGTGCTGCACCACCTGCTCGACCTCTTGCCCGGCTTTGATGCCAGGGGTCTGGCACCCTATCAGGAGGAATGGAACCGCCACGATGCCTATGCCGACCGAGCCGTTGTCTTGCGTGGAGCGGGCGAGGATGTCGCGGGTGTCGCCCGCGGCATCGACCCTGGTGGAGCACTGCTGCTGGAACGGCAGGGCCGCTTGCAGGCGATGTTTGGCGGTGAACTCAGCCTGCGCCCCGTTCCCGATACCACAGAGTTATAATGAACAGGTTTGTCCATTGATAAAGAGTATGATGGCTACACGACTTATGCTTTTCCGACCGAGGCTTGGCCAATGATGCTGTTGTTGGATATCGGCAATAGTCGTATCAAATGGGCCTGGCACGACAAGGATGGTCTGCGAAAGGACGGCAATGCCTCCCACAAAGGCAGTGAAGACCCGACCTTGTTATTCGAACAGTGCTGGGGTGCGACGGATCCCGGCCCATCCCGACTGGTCGTCGCCAACGTGGCCGGTGGGACCATGGCCGATGCCCTCACCGAGTGGTGCCAGGACCGCTGGCAAATAACGCCGCACTTCATTGCGGTATCGAAGTCGGCGGCCGGCGTCAACAATGGCTACCGCGAGCCGGAGCATCTCGGCGTCGACCGCTGGGCCGCAATGATCGGCGCCCGTCACCGGGCCGCCGGCAGCGCCGTGGTGGTGGACTGCGGCACGGCCATCACCATCGACGTGCTGGCGCGGGGCGGCAAACACTCCGGCGGATTGATCCTTCCCGGTATCGGGATGATGGCGGGCTGCGTTCTGGCCGGCACCCACGGCGTCGACCGCCCGGTTGCCGGCAACGACGGACGAACCCGTGGCGCCCTCTTGGCCCGCGACACCAAAGAAGCTGTAGAGGCGGGCACTTTGTATGCCGCGGTAGCATTCCTGGACCGCGTGCTGAACGACGTGCGCGCCGAACTTGGCGACAAGACCCGCGCCTGGATCACCGGTGGCGATGCGCCACGTCTGCTCGGCCTCATCAACCCCGCCTTCGAACACGCCCCGCTGCTGGTACTGGAAGGACTGCTGAAGCTGGCCCAGGAAGGTGACGGCAAATGAAGCCCTTGGCGCTGCTGTTGCTGGCCGCCAATATGATCTATTTCCTCTGGTGGCAGCCGCAGGAAGTCGGACGCATGGCGCAGACCTATCGGATCGGGCTGCCGACCATAGAACCACTGCAGTTGGTCTCAGAGATCGGCGGGCGTAGTCTGTTCGACCAGCCGCCCGCCGAAACACCCATTGCAGAAACATCGAGGCCGGTGTCGGTTGATTCCTCCACGGAGGCATCGGTTTCCGAGTCGCCCCCGCTCCCGGCCATGACTGAAACCACGGAAGAACCGCCTGCGCCCCCCGCTCAGGCAATGCTCACCGGCACCGGTAAGGGGGAGACCGACCACGCCGAACCGGAGGCCGCTCCGGAGCAACGCACATCCGTCGAAGCGCCATGGGCTGAAATTCCAATCGAATCGGACGTCAATGCGCCGCTTCAGGCCCCCGGCGCCAGCAACAGACAAGCCCCCCAGCCGGAATCGGCGGCGGTAACGCCGCTTACGTCACAAACGGAAGAGGCAGGCAAATTGACGACAGCCCTGGAAATCCAGGAAGAACCAGACAATCCCGCCCAATCAGAGCAACCCGACACCGCTAAGGCCGAACTGTCGCAAGCGGAACCCGATTTCGCCCCGGAGCCCCCCATCACCGACGAAATACCGACAGAGACGGTTCTCGGCACGACGGCCACGGATAAACCTCTGCGGCAACCAGCGTCTCCGCCCACACCCGCGATAGCGATCGAACCGCCCCCGATCATTGCTGCCACAACCGTCGTAAGCGCCCCGCCAAGGCCGACCCCGGCATGTTTCACTATCGGCCCCTTCGACGAAGATGCGGATCTCGGTTGGCTGATACGTTCGCTATCGACCGACGGCAGCGTCGTCACGACTCGAGTCGCCGACAGCCGCAAACTGGTGGCCTATTGGGTATTGATCGCGCCGCTGGAGACCCCCGCCGCGACCCGCCGGCTTGCCAAGCGGATCCTGGCCGGGGGCGCACAGGACCTCTGGCTGTTTCCCGACGGAGACTACGAAGGCTATATCTCCATGGGCTTGTACACACGCAAGCAAAACGCGGAACGGCGCATACGGCAATTGCATGAAAAGGGCTACGACGCCTATCTAGAGCCCCGCTTCCGAGTCGCGCCCTCGCAATGGTTGGACCTTGAGGTAGACAGCGGCGCCGACCTGCCCGCAGAGACCGAAAGCCAAGTAAAAAATCTGAGTGAGCAAGCCCAGCTAACGGCCAGGGACTGCACCAACAACCCGTTGGATGACACACCGTCGTTATAGGGGTACAGCCTGCTGGCAATTCCCTACTTAAATTCACGGATAGGTTTCAAGGCCGCTCGCCACTTCCGGTTGTTGCCTTACATTCGTTAGACTAGCCGACTGCGGGAACACATACGAGTGGTAAGCACATGAATTACCGAAAAATAGCGATAGTATCCAATTTGCTTCTGGCCATGGCGCCAGGAGGCGCTGCGCAGTCCAGCGAGACCGTCACCGAATCCAGTGACATCTCGCCGGCCCGAAAGATACAACGAAACTATCAGCGACCCGCCCCCGAACCGGCTCCCGCCATGGGGTTTCGGCGATTGGACGGCAGCGAGAACAACCAGACCGACCCGCAAATGGGCGCGGCGGGCAGCCAACTGCGCCGCTGGGCGCCGCCGGAGTACGCCGACCTGCTCGCTCAACCCGCGGGTTCGCAACGTGCCAGCGCCAGAGTCATCAGCAACGCCGTGAGCAGTCAAACCGAAGACCTGCCCAACCAGAACCGGGCCAGCGATTTCCTCTGGCAATGGGGCCAGTTTCTGGATCACGACCTCGATCTGACCGACGGCACTTCCCCCCCCGAACCCCTACCCATCGCCGTGCCTTCGGGCGATCCCTTCTTCGATCCCCAGGCGAGCGGCGAGGCCGAGATCGCCTTCAACCGGTCGATCTACGACACCTCTACCGGCATCGATACCCCACGCCAACAGATCAACGAGATCACCGCCTGGATCGATGCCTCCAATGTCTACGGCTCCGATACCGAGCGCGCCGCCGCGCTGCGCACCAACGACGGCACCGGCCGACTCAAGACCAGCGAAGGCAATCTGCTGCCCCTCAACCTGGACGGCTTGCCCAATGCCGGCGGCAGCAACGCCAATCTGTTCCTCGCCGGCGACCTGCGCGCCAACGAACAGATAGGGCTTACCGTCATGCACACCCTGTTCGTGCGTGAGCACAACCGTCTGGCGAATCTCCTCGCCATGGCCCATCCCGGCCTGGACGGAGAAGACATCTACCAGCGGGCCAGACGCCTGGTGGGGGCGATGATGCAGGCCATCACCTACAACGAATATCTTCCGCTGCTGCTCGGCGAAAAAGGCTTGAAGAATTACCGTGACTACGATCCGACGGTGGATGCGGGCATCGCCAATCTGTTCGCCAGCGCCAGCTATCGCTATGGTCACAGCGCCCTGAGCCCTACTCTGCTGCGCCTGGAAGCAAACGGCGAGCCCGTTGCTGCCGGCAACCTCGCCCTGCGCGATGCCTTTTTCTCACCCGGCCAGATTGCTGCCGCCGGCGGTTTGGAGCCCTATCTGCGCGGTCTTGCCTCGCAACGTTGCCAGGAGATCGATCCCTACGTCATCGACGACGTACGCAATTTTCTCTTCGGTCAACCGGGGCAGGGTGGATTCGACCTCGCCGCCCTGAACATCCAGCGCGGACGTGACCATGGCCTGCCCGGCTACAACGCGACCCGCCAAGCCCTGGGGCTCAGCACAAAGACCCGATTTGAGGAAATCAGCAGCGACCCGCTGATCCAATCCCGGCTGCGGTCGGCTTACGCTTCCGTGGACGATATCGATCTCTGGGTGGGCGGCTTGGCGGAAGACCATATGGACGATGCCATGGTGGGCGAGTTGATCCATACGGTATTGGTGCGACAGTTCAGTGCGTTACGCGATGGCGACCGTTTCTGGTACGAACGCGTGCTGTCGCCGATGGAACAGCGCTTCGTCAAGGCCAGCACCCTGGCGGCGGTGATTCGCCGCAACACGTCGATCGGTTGGGAGTTGCGCAACAATGTGTTTCGCGTCGCTGACAGGCAGAAGCGTCAAGAGGACTACAACGATTGATCTCGGCCGGCGCCACCGCGCAGACGGTCCGGCGTTAAGCTGAGCAAGCCCGGTGCCGCCGACTGTGGGAGAATGCCCGAAATTCTCCCGAAGACGTGGTCATGCCCGATCAATCCCCCACACTATCGCCGGACATACGTCCGGCAACGCCCGACGATGCCGATGCCCTGGCCGACCTGGAAAAACGCTGCTTCGACAGCGACCGCATCAGCCGTCGCCAGTTCCGCTATCTCTTGACCCGCGGCAATGCCTCCGTACTGTTGGCGGAGATCGACGGGGAACTGGTGGGCGATGTGGTCCTGCTGTATTCCCGCGGCACTTCCGTTGCGCGCATGTATTCCCTGGGGGTGGACCCAGCGATGCGTGGACGCCAGCTCGGACGGGCACTGATCAAGGCCGCAGAGGCCGAGGCATGGAAGCATGAACGGGCCTATCTGAGGCTGGAAGTCCGCAAAGACAACATCCCGGCGATTCGCCTCTACGAGTCGATGGGCTACCACCGTTTCGGCGAACTCCCCGAGTACTACCAGGATCACATGGATGCCTGGCGTTTCGAGAAGACCCTGGCCCCGGACCTCATCCCCTCCCTGCGTCCCATGCCCTGGTACGAGCAAACCCTGGAATTCACCTGTGGGCCAGCCAGCCTGATGATGGCCATGGGGTCGTTACGGCCGGAACTGACCCTGAACCGCAAGCTGGAGCTGCGCCTGTGGCGAGAGGCCACCACCATCTTCATGACCGCCGGACACGGCGGTTGCGGTCCCTATGGCCTGGCCATTGCCGCCGCCCGACGCGGATTTCGAGTCGAGGTGTATGTAACCAATGAGGGCGTGCATTTGATCGACTCGGTACGAAGCGAGGAAAAAAAAGAGGTCATGGGTCTGGTCCAGGAGGACATGGCCGAGGAACTACGCGCCCTCGGGGTACCGATTACCATCGGCGCCCTGAACGTGGAGGAAATGGAAGAGATCTTCCACAAAGGCGGTGTACCCCTGGTGTTGATCTCTTCGTGGATGATCTATGGTGAAAAATTCCCGCATTGGGTGGTAGTTGCCGGCTTTGACGATAGCTTCGTCTATGTGAACGACCCCTATGTGGACCATGAGCAGGGCGAGACGCCCATGGACTCCATCCACATGCCGATCCATCGCGTGCAATTCGAACAGATGGCCCGCTACGGCCGGGTAGGACTGAAATCCGCCGTTGTCGTCTACCCAGAGAGAACTGCTTGCAAAAGCAGATGACAATACCCCGGCCTAGTGCTTAACTGAGCCTCCCAACCCTTACCCAGGCTAGCGTCAGGAGCGCTGATCCAGCCATGTCCGATCATGTCCTACTGGTAGAAGACAAACGCCACTGGAAAGATCATTTCCCCACGATTCCGGTTGTCAGCGCCCGTGACTACCTCAGCGATGCAGATTGGCAGGGGCGCAAGGGCCTGCGTGTCGTCAATCTGTGCAGCACGCGCCGACACCTGGGGATCGGCTACTACAGCTCCCTGCTGGCGGAGGCACGCGGCCACAAGGTCATTCCTTCGGTCCGCACCATTCAGGACCTGAGCCGCCGTTCGCTCTACAGCCTGGAGATCGAGGACCTCGACAAACGCGTGCAAAAGGTTCTGGGCCGCCGCCGGGCGGGCCTGGAAGTCACTTCATGGAATCTCTGGGTGCTGTTCGGCGAATGCGCCCCCAAGGAGATGCAAGCCCTGGCGCGGGGCCTGTTCGAGCTGTTTCGGGCACCGATTCTACGGGTTGAATTGCGCCTTCAGGGCGGCAACTGGCGTGTCGCCGCCATCAAATCCGTGTCCCTGCCGGAACTGCCGGAGGCCGAAGAGGAGCGTTTCCTTGCCGCCATGGAGGGATACCTCAGTCGTCGCTGGCGCAGCCCCCGTGCACGCCGCGGACCACGCTACGATCTGGCCATCCTGCACGATCCGGATGATCCGCTGCCTCCCTCAAACCCCAAGGCGATCAAGGCGTTCGTGCGCGCTGCGCAGTCCTTGGGGATCAACGCCGAACTGATCACCCGCAAGGATTTCGGCCGTCTGGCGGAGTACGACGCGCTGTTCATCCGTGAAACCACCGCGGTGGATCACCACACCTATCGCTTTGCCCGCAAGGCGGCCAGCGAGAGCATGGTGGTCATCGACGACCCGGATTCCATCCTGCGCTGCACCAACAAGATCTATCTGGCGGAGCTGCTCGCCGCCCACCGGGTCGGCACGCCCAGAACCGTTATCGTGCGGCCGGACAACCTGGAGACAGTGGAGGCGGAGATCCCCTATCCGGTGGTAATAAAGATCCCGGACGGCTCCTTTTCGAGGGGAGTGGTGAAAGTGGAAAATCGCGCCGAACTGGAACGCACCGCGGCGCGCCTATTCAAGGAATCCGATCTGCTTCTGGCTCAGGAATACCTGTACACCGACTTCGATTGGCGCGTCGGCATCATCAACCGGGAAGTGCTGTACGTCTGCCGATACTATATGGCCGGCGGCCACTGGCAGATATTGGATCACAGCTCCAACACCCAGGGCGACGCCGATACCCTGGCGCCGGAGCAATGGCCGGCAGAGGTGGTGCGCACGGCGCTGAAGGCCGCCAACCTGATCGGCGACGGACTCTATGGCGTGGATCTTAAGGACTCCGATCGGGGCGTGCTGGTCATCGAAGTCAACGACAACCCGAGCATCGACCAGGGTGTGGAAGACGAAGTGGCGGGCGACGAGCTCTATCGGCGCATCATGGCCGAATTCTTGCGCCGGCTGGAGAGTAAGCGCAGCGGCGGATAAGAGTATCACAAACTTGTGATATGATTCCGGGGCTGATCTGTGCGCCCTCAGCGGGCGCCTGTACGACCCGGTTCCCCAAACCAATGCATTGATCCGCGAAAGGCGGCCGAGCTGCCCTCGCAGATCCGGCCCGCCAATGGCGTCACCGCGCAAGAGGCTTGGCAGATCCGTTGAACGCCCCGCCGGAGTGCCGCCCATGAGTCGATTGTCCCTTGCCGAATTGCGGCAGTTTCTGCCGTTTCTGTCCTGGCTGCCGAGCGTTAACCGCGATTCGCTGAAGGCCGATCTCATGGCCGGAATCACCGGTGCGGTCGTGGTTTTGCCCCAAGGCGTGGCGTTTGCCGCCATTGCCGGCATGCCGCCTCAGTATGGCTTGTATGCCGCCATGGTGCCGGCCATCATCGCGGCGCTGTTCGGCTCCTCCCACCATCTGGTCTCCGGTCCCACCACGGCCGCCTCCCTGGTGATGTTCTCCGCGCTGGCCGCACTGGCGGAGCCCGGCAGTGCCGAGTACATCGCCCTGGCCATCACTCTCACTTTCCTCGTGGGTCTGACAGAATTTGTCATGGGTCTGGCGCGCCTGGGCACCTTGGTGAATTTCATCTCGCATTCGGTGATCGTCGGCTTCACGTCCGGAGCGGCCCTGCTGATCGCCGGCAGTCAGCTCAAACATATGTTCGGGCTGGATATCGAGCGAACCGAACACTTCCACGACACCGTGATGGCGGTCGGCGTGGCCATTGGCGACCTCAATCCCTACGCACTTTCCGTGGCGCTCACCACCTTGGTGGTCGGCGCCGTGGTCAAGAAGATCAACCGCCGGTTGCCTTATATGATCATCGCCATGATCGCAGGCAGTGTGCTGGCGGTTGCTCTCGATCGGATTTTTGGACATGCGACCACCCAGCTCGCTTTCGTGGGAGCACTACCGGCTCAACTCCCCCCCTTGTCCGCGCCGCGTTTCGATCTGGCCACCTTGAAAGAGCTGGCCCCGGCGGTACTCGCGGCCACCTTGTTCGCGCTTACCGAAGCCGTGTCCATCTCCCGCTCCCTGGCGGTCCGGTCCGGTCAAACCATCGATGGAAATCAGGAATTCATCGGCCAGGGGCTGTCGAACATGATCGGCAGTTTCTTTTCCGCCTACATCGCCACCGGCTCCTTCAACCGCAGCGGCGTGAACT
>JAGRGI010000098.1 GCA_020445565.1 Chromatiales bacterium | reverse complement strand
TTCGAGCCCCGTCCGCTCCGCCAATTTCCCTCCCTCTGCTAGCGCAGAAAAAAGCCCCGCTCACGTAGAAACGCCAGCATATGCTCGCGTTTTTTGCCGTGCATGGCCTTCGCGGTTTCCTGGCTCCAGGTCCTTTGCTTTGTCTTGCTGCTGCGCGCGGCGTAATAGCTGGCCATACGCTGGTCGTAGTCTTGCAAGTCCGGCTCGTGATAGCGGTCCTGATGCAGGACGATATCAACCGGCAGACGGGGCTTTATCCCGGTCTCGCCACCCGGCCAGCCCAAACACATGCCGAACAGCGGAACGACCTGCGGGGGCAGGGCGCAGATCTCCACCGCCAGGGCGGGATTGTTGCGCAAGCCACCGATGAACACGCCGCCCAATCCCAGGGATTCAGCCGCCAACAGGGCGTTCTGAGCCACCAGCGCAGTGTCGATGATAGCTACCAGACTGTGCTCGGTATAGCCTTCGAGCGCAGGTTCGCCAGCCTTGTGACAGGCGAGCTCCACCCGGTGCAGATCGGCGCACCAGATCAGAAATTCGGCTGCCTGCTCGACCCAGACCTGCCCACCGGTGGCTTCGGCGAAACGTTTGCGGGCCTGTGTATCGGTGATACGTACCACCGACACGGCCTGGACGAAGCTGGAACTGGCGGCACCCTGGGCACTGCGGATGATCTGTCGCAGGGTTTCTTCGTCTACGGGACGGCCGGAGAACTGGCGCACGGAACGGTGACGGGCCATGAGTGCGAGCGTTTCATTGGGATGGGTCATCGGTGATGGCGTCCTCACGGGTCTGTAGCAGGGTGGAAATGCGTGCCTGGAGCCGTTCGAAATGACCGCCCTTCCAGTAGATCTTGCCGCAGAGCTGACAGCGCCAGTACGCCTGGAAAGTCTCGCGAGTGTTCTCAGGCAGCAGGTTTTCGATGCTGGCTTTGTCGACCGGGACCGACAGGCCGTTACAGACCATGCAGCGGCTGAAGGGCCGGATCTGTCCGTATAGATCGCATCGACGCACGACCCGCAGTAGCTGATCCCATGGCCGGGTCTCACGGATATGGCAGCCATGGGTGACCTCCCTGCGGATGAGCAGGTCGCGGTCGCGGCTCAGGATGATGCGCTGTTCGTCGCGGGCGGCCCGGACCAGATCGGCATCGTCGATGCAGTTGTCGTAGCGGGTATCGAAACCCAGCAGGCGCAGCCAGCGCGCAAGTCGGCCGAGCTGGGCATCGGCATAGAAACGGGGATTGCGCAACGGTTCAGGTCGCAATTTCAGCAAGGAGGAAACATCGAGACTCTCGAACACGGGGTAGACGCTGACACGGTCGCCGTCCCGGATCTGCTCGCTCCAGCCGACGGACTCGCCATTGCGCAGCACAATCTCCACCTCGGTGGGCGGTATTCCGAGATTGCCGATCAGGTGGCGAACCGGGCAGGGCTCAGGAAAGCGCACAGGGAAGTCGCGTTTGCGTCGCGCCGCCGGCAGGTAGTCATTGAGTTCCTCGTAAACACGAAAGCTGGCCTCGGGCATGGGCGAGGCTCCGCTTCAGGCCGCCCAGGCCAGGGGATCGAGTCGGTAGAAGTCCCGCAGATGGCGATAGACCTGCGGATAGGCAAGGTTCAGGATCTCGGGTATTTCGAAAAACGCCTCGCTGACCACAGCAAAGAACTCGTCCGGTGCCTCGCTGGCATAGGGATCGATCCCGGTGGGTTCATCCCGGTCAACGCGTTCGCAAAGATCGTCGTAGGCCGCAGTGAAATCGTCGATCCATGCCTGCCGTGACAGTCCCTTGTGCAGTGGCGGCATACCGTTGACCACCCCATCGGCCATGTCCAGTTTGTGCGCGAATTCGTGAATCACCAGGTTTTCCCCGTCGCGCTCGCCGCTGCCAAGCACATCCGCCCAGGAAAGGATTACCGGACCGCTCTCCCACGCCTCGCCTATCAGTGGGCGAAGCTCCTCGTGAAGCACACCGGCCTCATCGATGTGTTCGCGGGGAGACCAGAACCCCTCCGGATAGACCACCACCGAGTGCCAGCCCCGGTACCAGTCCATGCCCAGCGCCAGAATCGGCAGGCAAGCTTGCAGAGCGATGGCCAGTTGCATGGGTTCGGTGAGTTCCAGCCCGCGAACACCGTAGAGGTCCTTTTCGTGGACGAACAGGGTGGCGAGATCGCGAAGTCTGATGAGGTCCCTCGCCGGGAGCGGGTCGAGTACCGCGAGTTCGGGCACGACTTCGTCCCATGCCTGTTGGGACCAGTTGAAGCTGCTAAGGATGCGGCGGCGCCGGCGCTCACGTAGCCACTTCATGCAAGCGCTGTCAGGCGCCCGCCTGGGCGGCCCGTTCCAGCATCTCCCGCGCGTGCGCCAGGGTGTGGTCGGTGATGTCCAGTCCGCCAAGCATGCGGGCAATCTCGCTGACGCGTTCATCCTCTGCCAACGGTTCGATGCGGGTCTGAGTGCCGTTGCGGTCATGGCGTTTGGCAACGCGCAGATGTTGGTGAGCCTGGGCGGCCACCTGGGGCAGGTGGCTGACACAGAAAACCTGCCGGTGTTGGCCCAGGCGACGCAGCAGGCGGCCGACGATCTCGGCAACGCCCCCGCCGATGCCCGTGTCGACTTCGTCGAAGATAAGGGTGGGGGTGCGACCGGTGGCAGCGGTCACCACCTGAATCGCCAGGCTGATGCGTGAGAGTTCACCGCCGGAGGCCACCTTCGCCAAGGCTTGTGCCGATTGGCCGGGATTGGCGCTGACCAACAGCGCAATCTGTTCCTGACCATGGGCGTTGGCCCGTTCCGGCGGCATCGCCTCCAACTGGATCTCGACCCGCCCCTTGGGCATGCCCAGGCCCTGGATCTCTTTGGTGACGGCCTTGGCGAGGGCCTTGGCCGCCCGCTGGCGACTGTCACTCAGTCGTCCGGCGGCCTCAAAATAGGCCGTCCGATGCTGCGCTGTTTCCACCGCCAGAGTAGAGGTGGTGAGGTCCTCACCCTTGAGTTGGGCAAGTTCCTCATGCATCTGCTGGAGCAGGTCCGGCAGTTCCTCCGGGCCTATCCGGTGCTTGCGGGCCAGTTCGTGTATTTGGCCCAGGCGTTTGTCCAGTTCGGCCAGGTCGGCCGGATTCCAATCCAGATTATCGCCGTAGTCGCGTAGCTCAATGGCGGCCTCGCGGGCCTGAATCTGGGCGCTTTCCAACATTTGGGCGGCGTCGTGAAGGGTGGGGTGCAGCTCCTGATAGGGTGAAATGCGTTCCAGGCAATGCCCCAGCAATTGGTCCACATTGCCCCGCTCATCCTCATAGAGCACGTGGTGCAACTCGTCGCAGACCAGCTTGAGCTGCTCGGCGTTGGCCAGTAGTTGCTGACGGGACGCGAGTTCGTTCCATTCGTCCGGGCGCAGATCCAGGGCATCCAATTCGGCGACCTGGTAGCTGAGCAGGTCCAGGCGGTCCCGACGTGCCTCGGCAGCCTGTTGCAGCTGCTCCAGTTCGCGCAGCGCCTTCTGCCAGCGCCGAAAGCTGCGGGCCGTATCTTCCAGCAGCCCGCCGTGGCTGGCGTAGTCGTCCAGGAGCTCGCGCTGGCGTTCGTTTTTCAGCAGGGCGTGATGGGCGTGTTGTCCGTGAATACTCACCAGCCGGTCGCCCAGTTCCTGGAGGTTTTGCAGTGGCACGGGATGGCCGTTGATGTAAGCCTTGGAGCGGCCCTGGCGGCTGACCACCCGGCGCAACAGGCATTCGCCGTCGGCGTCCCATTCGTGCTCGGTCAGCCAGGCGCGCGCATCGGGCAGCCTGGTCAGGTCGAAAGCGGCGTTCACCTCGGCGCGCTCGGCGCCTTCGCGAATCTGCCCCGAATCGGCCCGGTCTCCCAGGGCAAGCCCCAGGGCGTCGATGAGTATGGATTTCCCCGCACCGGTCTCACCGCTGAGCATGGTCATGCCGGGGCGAAAATCCAGTTCCACGGAACGCACGATGACCAAGTCGCGTATGTGCAGGTGATAGAGCATGAAAGGGACGGGCTCCGATGCCTAGTGGGTGAACGAGACCGATCCGGCAAATTAGCACGCCCCCGGCCTGCTTGCCAGGGTCCAGGCCAAGTCGTTGTAAATGATGTGAAATCTACTATCCTGCTCGGATGCCTCCAGGACCTGCCTGGGTTTCTTGACAGCCTCGCGTCGAGGCTTGTAAGTTTGACTTGGCACTCAGGTAATTGGAGTGCCAGAGTCTGAGCGATCACGAGCCGTAGTTGATGACCAAGAACAGCGTCGAACCCAATGCCTTGTCAGAGAGGGCGCAGCACCTGCTGAAGGTGCTGATCGAGCACTATATCCGCGACGGACAACCGGTGGGATCGCGTCTGCTGGCAAAGGAATCGCGCCTCGACCTAAGCCCCGCCAGCGTGCGCAATGTGATGGCGGATCTGGAAGAACTGGGTTTGGTAACGGCGCCGCACACCTCCGCCGGACGTGTGCCTACCGTGCAGGGCTACCGCTTGTTCGTCGATTCCCTGATTACCGTGAAGCCCGTCGAGGGGCCCGCGGTGGAGGATCTGGCCAAGACCCTGAAGGCCGGTTTCGATCCCAACCGCGTAGTCAAAACGGCCTCCCACTGGCTATCGGCAATGACGCAGATGGCCGGGGTGGTGATGTATCCGCGGCGTGATCGAACCTCCCTGCGCCACGTGGAGTTTCTGCGCCTCAGCGAGCGGCGGGTGCTGGTGATCCTGGTCACCAACGATCAGGAGGTGCAGAACCGCATCATCGAATGCAAGCGTGAATACAGCGCCTCTGAACTGGAACAGGCCGCCAACTACCTCACCAAGTCCTTCGTGGGGCACGATCTGCAAGAGGTTCGCGAGACCATCGTCGAGGAGATGCGCCGCGCCAAGGAGGATATGGACCGCATCATGCGCACTGCCCTGGAGATGGGCGAGCGGGCGCTGGCGGACGAGCCCCGTGGCGACGACTACGCCCTGAGCGGCGAGACCAATCTCATGACATTCAGTGAGTTGGCCGACATGGAGCGCCTGCGCAACCTGTTCGAGAGCTTCCATCAAAAAAACGAAATTCTGCATCTGCTCGACCAATGCCTGAACGCCGCACGCACCAACATCTTCATCGGCAACGAATCCGGTTACGGGCCGTTGGACGAGTGCAGTGTGGTGACCACGCCTTATCGGGTGGACGATCGGGTGGTCGGTGTGCTTGGCGTGATCGGCCCGACCCGCATGCAGTATGAAAAAGTCATCCCGATCGTCGATATCACGGCCAAATTGCTGGGCGCGGCCTTGAAACCGCGCTGATCGTCCCCACTTCCATCCCCGAAGTAAGGTTTTAGGCCCCACGGGGCACCAACGTAATGAATTGTATCGGCCCGCGATACCGGGCTCGGAGGGCAATGCATGTCGGAGCAGGGCACAAACCCGGAGAATGAGGAAATCCTGTCATCAGGGGAGGACTCGCTGGAGGGCGACACCGACGCCTCGATGGACCTGGTGGGCAAGGAACTGGAGGAGGCCAAGCAAAAGGCGGAAGAGAACTGGGACCTGTTGTTGCGCGCGCGCGCGGAACTGGAGAATATCAAGCGCCGCCACGATCGCGACCTGGACAAGGCCCGCAAGTTTGCGGTGGAGCGATTCGTCGCCGATCTTTTGCCGGTGATCGACAGTATGGAACTGGGACTGGCTGCTGCCAGCGAGGAGGGAGTGGAGGTGGATCGCATCCGCGAAGGCGTCGATCTGACCCACAAACAATTGCTTTCCGCGTTGGAGAAAAACGGCGTTCAGGCCGTCGATCCGGCCGGTCAACCCTTCAACCCCGAGCAGCATCAGGCGATGACCATGCAGGAATCCGCCAATCACGATCCGAACACGGTACTGTTCGTGATGCAAAAGGGTTACCTGCTCAATGAGCGCCTGGTTCGGCCGGCGATGGTGGCGGTGTCCAAACCCCCGGCCGATGCGGTGCCCAAGATCGACGAGCAGGCTTGAATAACAGGCAGTTGGCCCAATATATCCCTGCAAAGTGTGTTGAATTGCTCAACCTGGCGAAAGAATTCGGAGACGAGACATCATGGGAAAAATCATCGGTATCGACCTGGGCACCACCAATTCCTGCGTGGCGATCATGGAGGATGGGAAGCAGCGGGTCATCGAAAACAGCGAGGGTGATCGTACCACCCCGTCAGTAGTGGCCTTTTCCGACGACGAGGTGCTGGTGGGCCAGTCCGCCAAGCGTCAGGCCGTCACCAACCCCACCAACACCCTGTTTGCGATCAAGCGCTTGATCGGGCGCAAGTTCAAGGACGACGTGGTGCAGCGCGACATCAAAATGGTGCCCTACAAGATCGTCGCCGCCGACAATGGCGACGCCTGGGTGCAGGCCGGTAATAAAAAGATGGCGCCGCCGGAGATCTCCGCTCGCGTGCTGCAAAAGATGAAGAAGACCGCCGAAGACTTTCTCGGCGAGCCGGTGACCGAGGCGGTCATCACCGTGCCGGCCTACTTTAACGACTCCCAGCGCCAGGCCACCAAGGATGCCGGCCGAATCGCCGGTCTGGAAGTGCGCCGCATCATCAACGAACCCACCGCGGCGGCCCTGGCCTATGGCATGGACAAGGCCCATGGCGACAAAAAGATCGCTGTCTACGACCTGGGCGGTGGTACTTTCGATATCTCGATCATCGAGATCGCCGAAGTCGATGGCGATCACCAGTTCGAGGTCTTGTCCACCAACGGTGACACCTTTCTGGGTGGCGAAGACTTCGACCTGCGTATCATCGATTATCTGGCCGATCAGTTCAAAAAGGAGAACGGCATCGATCTGCACAACGATCCCCTGGCCCTGCAACGCCTGAAGGATGCGGCGGAGAAGGCCAAGATCGAGCTGTCTTCCAGCACCCAGACCGATGTCAATCTGCCCTATATCACGGCGGACGCCAGCGGACCGAAGCATCTGAATATCAAGCTGACCCGCGCCAAGCTGGAGTCCCTGGTCGAGGAGTTAATCGTCCGCACCATCGACCCCTGCCGCACCGCCTTGAAGGACGCCGGCCTACCCGCCAGCCAGATCGACGATGTCATCCTGGTCGGCGGCCAGACGCGTATGCCCAAGGTGCAGGAGGCGGTGAAGGACTTCTTCGGCAAGGAACCCCGTCGTGACGTGAACCCCGACGAGGCCGTGGCGGTCGGTGCCGCCATTCAGGGCGGCGTGTTGGGCGGCGATGTCAAAGACGTGCTGCTTCTGGACGTGACGCCTCTGTCCCTGGGTATCGAGACCCTGGGCGGTGTCATGACCAAGCTGATCGATAAGAACACCACCATTCCCACCAAGGCGAATCAGGTGTTCTCCACCGCCGATGACAATCAGGTGGCGGTGACCGTCCACGTGATCCAGGGTGAGCGCGAGATGGCTTCGGCCAACAAGTCCCTGGGTCGTTTCGATCTCAGCGACATTCCGCCAGCGCCTCGCGGTGTGCCGCAGATCGAGGTCACCTTCG
>JAGRGI010000097.1 GCA_020445565.1 Chromatiales bacterium | reverse complement strand
CTAACCAGCTGAGCTACATAGCCAAGCCCGGCAATGCCGGAAAAGAAGCGGAATTCTGCGGATTCCTGCGGCGACTGTCAAGGGGTTGGCGCTTAAACGTTGAAACGGAAGTGCATGACATCGCCGTCCTTGACGACATAGTCCTTCCCTTCCAGGCGCAGTTTACCCGCCTCCTTTGCGCCCTGCTCCCCCTTATAGGCGATGAAGTCGTCGTATGCGGTAACCTCGGCGCGGATGAAGCCCCGTTGAAAGTCTGTATGAATGACCCCGGCGGCCTCAGGGGCGGTGGCGCCGATGGGGACCGTCCAGGCGCGGACCTCCTTCACACCGGCGGTAAAATACGTCTGCAACCCCAGAAGTTGGTAGCCAGCCTGCACGACACGGTTCAGGCCAGGTTCGCTGAGACCCATCTCGTCGAGAAATTCCTGCTTTTCATCCTCGTCCAACTGGGCAATCTCAGCCTCCAGGGAGGCGCATACCGGCACGACCCTCGCCCCTTCCTTGGCCGCCAGTTCGCGCACTTGATCCAAAAGCGGATTGTCGTCAAAGCCGTTTTCGTCGACATTGGCGATGTACATCACCGGTTTGCGGGTAAGCAGGTGCAGATGGTAGACCCACGCCTCTTGCTCGCTGCTGACATTGAAAGTACGGGCCGGCTTGCCTTCGCCCAGGTGGTCACGCAGTGCTTCGAGAAAATCGCGTTCAACCAGGGCCTCCTTGCGCCCGGTCTTGGCGGACTTGACGGCCTTGGCCAGGGCCTTTTCCGTAGTGTCCAGGTCAGCCAGACCCAGCTCCGTTTCGATGACCTCGATGTCTGAAAGCGGTTCGACCCGACCATCGACGTGAATGACATCGTCGTTGTGGAAACAGCGCACCACATGGGCAATGGCGTCGGTCTCGCGGATATTGGCCAGGAACTTGTTGCCCAGGCCCTCGCCCTTCGAGGCACCTTCCACCAGTCCGGCGATATCGACGAACTGCATCGTGGTGGGGAGAATTTGCTGGGGCTTGACGATCTCCGCCAGCTTTTGCAGGCGCTCATCGGGTAGCAGCACCATACCGACATTGGGGTCGATGGTGCAGAAGGGGTAGTTTTCCGCCGGAATGACCGCGTTGGTCAGGGCGTTGAAGAGGGTGGACTTGCCGACGTTGGGCAGCCCGACGATACCGCATTTGAATCCCACGAAGATGCCAACCGTTGAAATGGAGTTGAATTGCGGCGCGAGTGTAGCACGGAAGCGCTTACGGACCTGAGCGGCTGCGCAAAGTAGAATACCGGCTTTCGACTCTGGGAGCTGAACGACCGTGCGACAGGTACGCGTATTTCTCGATCGCCCGTTGCGAGCCGGGGAAGAGTTCGAGCTGAACGGCCCGGCACTCCACCATGTGGCAACGGTGTTACGTATGCGCGCAGGCGAGCAGTTGACGATATTTAACGGCCAGGGGGGCGAGTTTTACGCGACCTTGATGGAAGTGCAAAGGCGTCGCTGCATTCTGGCGCTGGGCGACTACCTGACACCCCAGCGAGAATCCAATCTCCAGACCACGCTTCTGCAAGGCATCGCCAAGGGCGAACGCATGGACTTTGCCTTGCAAAAGGCAACGGAACTGGGCGTCAGCCGGGTGATCGCAGTAGCCTGCGCGCGTTCCCAGGCAGCCGGAGAGCGCGGCGAGAAGCGCCTGCGCCACTGGCAAGGTGTGGTCGTCTCCGCCTGTGAACAGAGTGGACGGCTACGTATCCCACAGGTCGAGATCCAGGATTCCCTGCAAAGCGCCCTGGCAACATGCGATCAGGATCGACGCTTGGTCATGGTGCCTGGCGGCGAATCGCTAGCAACCGGCGGGCAGCCGCCAAGTTCCCTGGCTCTGCTCGTAGGGCCGGAAGGCGGACTGGATGACACCGAGATTGCCATGGCGATCGCAGAGGGATTTCAACCCTGGGGCTTGGGGCCGCGGGTGTTGCGGACAGAAACGGCGGCCGTGGCGGCTCTGGCACTGGTCCAATCCCAATGGGGAGATTTGGCAATGGCCAATTCTGTTTAAGTCCTGCCGATAGCGCACCCACAAAGACTGGTCACATCGGTTTGACCGAACAACTGCCGGCGCCCTTGGTCGTCACGCAGCCTCCTTCGCAATTGGCCCGCGCTTCGTTGCCTGCGCCATCGGAACACAACACATATTTGCCGTCCGATGCTTTTCGGCATTCGCCCCTGGAGTTTCCGGTACTCAGGGTGTAGGTCTTGCTGCCACATTCCAAATCGAATCTGGCGTAGATGACGCCAGGTGCTGGATTTTGTGGGGCACAGCCCAGCGGGATCAAAGCCATCATAAGGACAACGCCAGCACGACCATTGGTTGCGCTCATTGGCATTCACCTCGTTGCGGATCGCTTCAAATCAGTGCGGCTGCCTGGTGACATCCTTCTTGTCCAAGAGAACGATACGCCATCCTATCCAGCGTTATGAAGCAACGCCTCGCGACGTTGCCAACTGAATGGTTGGTCATCTAAAGATTAGATTCCTTCTGGTCGTGATTCCAGTCGGTGCATGGCGAATCGCAGAGTTGACGCGGGGGCGCTTGTCGCATGAGGGCGACGCTCCTACGGGCGGGGTCCAGTGGCTGGGTTAGACCTCGACACCGGCCTGGGTGAGTTGTCGAGCGACGGCCGCTTCCAACCCATCCAGATCAGGAATCAGGCCGGTGTCGCCATAGATTTCCACACTGCGCAGTACACCGGTTGCGGCTTCATCAGCACTGGGCGCGGCATGCAGGGAGTCTTCGTCCAAGCGGATCAGCCGCGGTATCTCCGCCACCCGGACAGCGATAAAATCCACCTTTCGGTTCGGACTGAGGGCGTAGAAGACGGCCATTCTCACGCCACGACGATCGGAGGGGACTTGATCCCCCAGCAGCGCTTCGTAGGACACCATGGGGATGCGCACGCCCCGCCAAGTCACCATGCCCAGCAGCCAGTCCTCGGTACCTTCGACTGGCTCCGGCTGCACATAGGCCGTTACTTCGGCAACAGCGGCGTTGGGCAGGACGATTTGCGTTCGTTCGAGCGGTATCAATACGCTGCGCAGGGTTTCGGGTGCTTGGGCCATATCACTTTCCCTGTTCAGCCAGGAGGTTCTGTATGGAGTCCAACAGCTCGGATTCCTGATAGGGCTTGCCAAGATAACGGTTCACACCCAGGGACATGGCCTTCTGGCGGTGCTTTTCGCCAACTCGGGAAGTGATCATGATGATCGGAATTTCTTTCAAGCGCTCGGTATTGCGCATGTGTCTGGCCAGCTCGTAGCCATCCATTCGCGGCATCTCGATATCGAGCAGCATGATGTCGGGCAGTTCATCCTGCAGCAGGGCAACGGCATCCACACCGTCCTTTGCTGCCACTACGCGATAGTCGTTGCGCTCCAGCAAGCGGCCAGTGACCTTGCGGACAGTGAGCGAATCGTCCACAACCATCACGGTGAGTTGCCGCTGGACCTCCTCGATCCGCGGCCTCGCAGCCACCAGAGCCTCGGGGTGCATGCCCATTTCACGCTTGGCGACCACACGCACCAACGAGGTCACATCCAGAATCAGAGCAACTTGGCCATCGGCCAGAATGGTGCCGCCGGAGATCCAGCGTATCGTACTGAGCTGCGGTCCAACCGACTTCACCACGATCTCGCGAGCCCCCAGCAGGCCATCCACTTGCAGGGCGTGACGGTGTTCGCCGGCCCTGACCAGCAGCACCGGGTACCATTTTTTCTTCTCGTCCAGCATGCGGTCAGCGGTGCCTAGGCTGGCCGCCAAACTACGCACCTCATAATGATGACCGGCGTATTCGAATTCCACTCGGTTGCCACTGAAGTATTCCTCCAGTTGCGTCCGCGCGATGCGCACCACACCTTCAATGCTGGTATGCGGCACGGCGTAGAGTTCGTCGCCCACATTAACCAGCAGCGCCTGTGTGATGGCGAGGGTAAAGGGTAGGTGTACAGTGAACCGGCTACCCCGTCCTTCCAGGGAATCGATCTCCAGTGAACCGCTGAGCTGCTTGATCTCACTGGCCACCACATCCATGCCCACACCCCGCCCGGCGATCTGGGTAACCGCCCCGGCGGTGGTGATCCCCGGTTCCATGATCAGTTGCATCGTATCGGTATCACTCAGGGCTTCGAGATCCTCCGGCTTCATGAAGCCGGATTCGAGCACTTTGCGACGCAGCGCCCCCAAGGGAATGCCGCCACCATCGTCAGCAACCTCGATGAGCACTTGGTTGCCCTCACGGGACAAGCTGAGACTGACCCGCCCGGTAACGTCTTTGCCATGCCGCCTGCGTTCGTCCGGCAACTCGATACCGTGAGCGACGGCGTTGCGCAGCATGTGTTCCAGAGGAGCCAGCATGCGATCGAGGATGCTTCGATCCATCTCGCCTTCGCCACCAATGACACGCAGATCGGCCTTCTTGCCTGTCTGCTGGGCGGTCTGTCGCACCACCCGTCGCAGACGAGGAATGACGCTGGAGAAACGCACCATGCGAGTGCGCATCAGCCCCTCTTGCAGATCGGTATTCACCCGCCCCTGTTGCCGAAGCAGGGTCTCGGATTCGCTTGCCAGACCGGAGATGATCTCCTGCAGGTTGCGCAGATCGTTGACGCTCTCCGCCAGGGCGCGGGAAAGCTGCTGGATCTGCGAGAACCGGTCCATTTCCAGAGGATCGAATTCCATATTGCGCTCATCGGACTCGCGCTCATAGCGGAACAGGATCTGAGCCTCGGTCTCGATTTCCAGCTTGCGCAATTGTTCGGTGAGGCGCTGGATGGTGGCCTCCAGTTCCCCCATACTGAACTGCAGGGCACTATTTTGCTGCTCAAGCCGCGCCCGATAGATACTCACCTCGCCGGCATTGTTGACCAGCCGATCGAGCAGATCTGCCCGTACACGAATCTGTTCCGCAGGCCCAGCCGGGGCTGCCGCCGCCGGTTCGGGCGCCGCCGGGGTCGGTTCGGGTGGTGCGAGGGGAATGACCGGGGCGGTCTGAACTTCTTCGACTTCCGTCCCTTGGGAAAGCGCCTCGATTTCCGCTATGAGGTCGGCTGGCACATAAGGCGTCTTGCCGGCGGCCACCTCTTCGGTCATCGCCACCAAACGGTCCATGGCACGTTGAACCACGTTCAGCCGCCCGCCATCCAGTTTGACGGTGCCACTTTCCGGGTCCAGCAGGGTCTCCACGCCATGACTCAAGTCACCGATGGTGCTGAGACCCACAAGACGGGCAGACCCCTTGATGGTGTGCAAAGACCGGCGCAAACGGTCGGCCTGCTCCGCAGAATTCGGATCTTCCCGCAGTGCCTGCATGGCATTTTCGACCTCTTCGAAGAGGTCGCGACTTTCCTCCAGAAACATCCCGACCATTTCGGGATCGAGCGCCTCTTCCGGCTCGGCGACCGGTTCCGCAAGGAATTCCTGATCCACCGCCTCTTCTGCCGAAGGCATCTGACCGCCAATGGCGTCCAGCCGTTCGAGCAGGTCCCGGTTGTCCGGAGGCTGCATGCCAAAGGCGAGCCCCTCCACCTGGCCGACCAAGGCATCGACACCAGCGTGCAAGGTCTCTGCATCCCTGCCTGAAAAGCCCTTCCCGGTATTGGCCTTGTAGGCGGACTCCATACCGTGAGAAACGGCCCCCAGACTGGCCAGGCCGGCCAGCCGGGCACTGCCCTTGAAGGTATGGAGGGCCCGCAGCAGGCGCTCCACGGCCGGTTTATCCCCCGGCTTGGCCAGAGAGGCATCCACTTCTGTTTCGATGGTTTGTAGCAATTCCTTTGCTTCTTCGCGAAAGATTTCGACCAATTCCTCGTCCACCGCATCGCTTTCCTGCGCGGCTTCGGCAGTGGGAGGGACTTGTTCTTCCGGGGCGCGCTGAACTCTGGCGGCCAACCCCTGTATACGACCGAGCAATTGCCGGAAACCGGAAGGGCGATGATCTTCTCCGGCAAGGGAACGCAAGGTCGCGGCCGTGTAGTCGACCACATCGGCATAGACGCTGGCCACTTCGCCCTGAACGACGACATCGCGCGCCCGAAGCAGCTTGGAAGAGCGCTCCAGTTCGCTGCCCAATTCGGCGACGTCGTTCACCCCTGCCATGTGCGCACTCCCCTGAAGGGTGTGCAGGGCACGGATCATACTGTCGTCGATCATGCGGCCGCCTTCACCTCGTTCACAGCGATCGAGAAAGGCGCGAATCTCGTCCAGATGAGTTTCGGTTTCGGAACTGAAGATTTCCAGCAAAACGGGGTCGATGTCGGGGATCGGTAATGGAGCGTCCGCGTCAGAGGCTGCCGGAACTGGCTCATCCGATCGCTGACCGTCCGCCGGGGCGGGCTCTGCCATGTCATCCCGAGCCTGCTCAGAGTCGTCCATAGCCGACTCATCCGCCATGGCGCCTTGCAGTTCTTCGGGCTTCGTCAGATCGGGCTCGTCGGCGAGCTCCGGGTCGACAACAGAGGCCCAGGCTGGCAATTGCTCTTCGAAGTCGGCGTCGCCCACACTGAAAGACAGATTGCCATCGTCCGATGCCTGCGGTTCTTCGCTTTCCTCGGAGACGCCCGACGAATCTGAAGGATGCCCCTCGAAAGCTGAGAGAACATCCTGAGGAATCGCACCAAAGTCCTCGTCCAGGGGCACAGGGGGCTCCTGGGTCGATTCAGCCTCGTCGTCTGGCGGTTGTTCGGCCTCCGTCTGCTTGTTTTCGGTTGCCGCGAGCCACTCTTCCAGTGAAGCATCCGTCGCAAGCTCGGCGAATTCATCCAGGTCGAATGAACTGGGCAGTGGTGTTTCAAGCTGGGCAGGCAGCAATGCTTCCGGTTCTTCTTCTCCAATCTCTTCAATCGCAGAGGTGTCGCCTGCCTGGGGCCCCGCAACGAGATCCGCCTCTTCACCGGCATCGACGATCAACGGCCTTTCTGTCTCCTGGTCGCCCGGCTCGGCCTCTTCGCTCACCGCCTCTGCGGGTTTGGCCAAGGCGTCGGCCTTCGCCATCAGACCGGCAACATCCACCTCGGCAGCCACACCACGGCGCAGGCTGTCAATCAGCTCCGGCAAAATGCCGCTGGTCTCGCTAACCAACTGCTGAACATCTTCGGAAGCCGGCACGGTGCCGTCGATCACGCGGTTCAACATGTTCTCTATCGACCACGACAGTTCCCCGATGTCGCGCGCACCCACCAGACGTCCGCTTCCCTTGAGCGTGTGGAATGAGCGTCTGACGGTCGTCAAGGACTCCGCATCCGACGGGTCCGAAATCCAACGGGGTAGCGCTGTGGTGATGGTTTCAAAGACTTCATCCGCCTCTTCGAGGAAGATGTCCAGGATCTCCTCGTCCAGATCTTCCAGCGGGGGTTTTTCCGCAGAAGGCAGGGATTCGTTGGTGAGTGCGGGTTCGTCTTCGGTTTCCTCTTCCAGAGAAAGCGTTACCGCGAACTGGGCAAGATCGTCCAGCTCTGCCGGCTCGGCGTCGTCCCGAATTTCTTCGGAAACCTCTCGCAAATGCACCAGACTCTGTTCGGCGACGGCGAGGATGGAATCACGATTCGAACGCTGCTCCCGCAACGCCTCCAGAAAATATTCCAGCCCGGTGATACAGTCGGCCAGCTCTTCCGCCTGTACATTGATCGCACCCTGGCGACCCGCCATACGTTCCGTGAGGTAAGAGCCGATATCGACGGTAAATCGACGCGCACGCTCCTCACCCAACATAGTCAGAGCGCCGCCAACTTGTTGAAGATGAGAAACAACGGATTCGAGTACTTCACCCCGCTCGGGTGTATCCAGATAGGCCACCACGCCATCCTTGACCTTGGCCATCTCGACCATCATCTCGTGCAGGGTTGCGTCGACGACCTGCAAATATTCTGCTGGCCGCAGATCCCACTCCATTTCCTCGGTGCGCTGCTCGGATTCGCGATGGACCTCCGCCACGGCATGGCCCAAACGGGTCTCCAACTCCGATTCCACCTCCAAGAGCACCTTGGCTATCTCCATTGCCATGGGCTCGTCGGGGCTGGAGCCGGCGTTGAAGGCGGCCTCTCTCAGGCGCTCCACCTGCAAACGCAGGATTTCCCGCAGGCTGCCTTGGCCAAGCATGCCCAAGGTATCGCTGATGGTCGCCAGCAGGTCGGCCAGATCGTTGAGATGCTGCGCGCCTGTGACGGAACCGCGCACGTACAGATCCAACCCGTCTTTTACCTGGGTCACCTGCTCGCCGATCGCCCGCCGCACGGTAGCCAGCAACTCCGCGTTGGGAGCAGACAGCTTTCGCCGGGCATCCTGCACTTCCTCCGGCGAAGGCATGGCGTCTGCCAGCCGGTAATCACGGGCCAGGGCGAAACCGTCCGGATTTGCTTCCGATACGCCCGCCAGGTAATACAGAATATTGGTCAGCAGCTCGGTGTCCGGCTGGGCCGCGAACGCTCGTTCACCTTGCTCTATGAGAAACTTGATTCTGTGGTCCAGATGGCCGATCAGTTGCTTGACCGCCGCATTGGCTTCCAGACGGCCCTGCAATAGTTCCTCTACCAGGACCTGGGGAATACGCCACTGTTCCGCCGCGCCGTTGAGGCGGCTGGCATCACGTAGACGCTCGATCACATCTGCTACACGCCTGAGCCCCTCCTCGACGTTGCCGTCTCGCAACAGCTTGAGCAGTCCAAGGTGATACTGGTAGCGGATCTGGCGGGCGATCAACGCAGAACCGATACCCGCAATCAGTTCCCTGCCTTCGTCTTCATCAGGGCCATGCAGGCGTCGCAGGTCGGGCGCGAAAAAACCCGCCTGAGTCATCAGCGGCGCACCACGACTGGCGCGCAGATCGTTCAGCAGAGGCAGGAGGGCAAGAGGGATATCGCGTTGCCCCTGCTGTAGACGTTCCAGGTATTGGGGCAGGGTGAGTGTCGCCCGCATGAGGATTTCAAATCCGTCATTGCGATTGGTGACTTTTTCATCCAGCAAGGCGCGCGCAAGCAATTCCATTTCTTCGGCACACAAAGCGGCACCGAAGAGTTCCAGCATCACCAGTGTCCCATGGACCTGATGAATTTCGTCGACGCAACGCTGCAGATCGGTGATGTCGCCGGAGACCTCCACGTAAAGCTCCAGCGACTCGCCCGCCTGCTTGAGACTGGCATCCAGCTCCTTCTTCAGCCAGTTTAAGGCGCTGTGGTCAAGAAACTCACCCATGCGCGATTTGCAACCTTACATTTTGCAGCATTTGCCTTCCCCGATTGTCCCGATGGGGCCGTCTCAGGACACTGTGTTTCCCCTGCCGATCACCTGGGCAGACGGAAGCCGGCCACGGAACGTTGCAGGTCTTCGGCCAGTTCGGCCAGCCGACCAACGGACTCGGCCGTCTGATTCGTGCCATCGGAGTTCTGCGCTGTGATTTCCTGTACCACGCCCATGGTGTCGGAGATGCTGGTGGCCTCCCTCGCCTGTGCTCCGGCGGCCTTGGCGATATCCTGGATCAGGGTCGAGATGTACTTGGACACACCCTCAATTTCTTGCAGCGCTTCACCCGCGTTCTCAGCCAGCTTGGCCCCGTTCACCACACCGGCCGTACTCTGCTCCATGGAGATAACGGCTTCGTGGGTGTCGCTCTGAATGGTCTTGACCAGGGCCTCGATCTGTTTGGTCGCGTTACCTGAGCGCTCTGCGAGGCGCTGCACTTCGTCCGCCACCACAGCGAAGCCGCGGCCCGCTTCACCGGCCATGGCAGCCTGCATGGCGGCGTTCAGGGCGAGGATGTTGGTCTGGTCTGCGATGTCCTCGATCAGTTCCACGATATCGCCGATTTCCTGGGAGCTTTCGCCCAGTCGCTTGATCCGCTTGGAGGTCTCCTGGATTTGCTCGCGAATCGAATCCATACCTTCAATCGTTCGCCCTACCGTGTCGGTTCCCTTGGTAGCGATTGCCACGGCACGATCCGCAACCTCGGTAGATTCGGTGGATTTGGCGGAGATCTGGTCGGCGGATTGGGCAATGGCGTTAACCGCGGAGCTTGCATTGCGAATCTGTTCCGCCTGATGTTCCGATGCCTCGGCGAGATGCATCGCGGTAGCGCGGCTGCTTTGGGCGGAATTGGACACCTCCGATGCCGTGCGGTTGATGGAGGTTACCAACTCGCGCATGGCGCCTACCGCATAGTTAATGGAATCGGCAATGGCACCCGTGAAATCTTCGGTCACCGATGCTTCCACGGTAAGGTCACCATCGGCCAGATCCGAGATTTCTTCCAGCAGGTTCAAAATAGCCTTCTGGTTGCGCTCATTCTGCGCCAGCGTCTCTTCCTCACGGCGCCGGGTTTCCGCCTCTCGACTGCGTGCGCGCCCGATGCTTGCGGTACCCACCAGAATCAGCAAAAGGATCGCGACGGCAGCAAGAACCGCCGGCAGCCAGCCTCCCACCGGAATACCGGCCAGAGAGGGACGGGCACCACCCGCCTCGATCCTGTCGGTCAACGTTTGGGCATCAAAGTTAACCGCGTCGGAGATCGAACTGACATCGTCGGCAGAGATCTGTGCAGGAAGCACCTCCGGCGCCAATTCGATGATCTTGCCCGCCTGATCGCTAACGGTACTGAACAGCAGGGCGACCTCTTGCAGGCTATCCTGCGCCCGCGCTGCGGATACAGGTTTAATCCCCAGATCGGCATCGCCACGCAACATGCCTTGCAGCACGCGACCGAACAGGGCGGCGTCGCTGGCGAACAGGTCGGCGGCGGCGGCGGCCCTTTCGCCGCCGGTCAGCACGTTATTTACGTTACTTTCGATACGCTGGCTCAGCATCAGCTGGCGGGTGGCCAGGAAGATCTGTTGCGGATCGGCCTTTTCCTCGACCAGCACCTGACCGATTCGACCCGCGCTTTCCTGCAAGGAGGGCATCAGATCGGTGATGTTTTGCACCACCTTGTCCACGGACAGGATACCGTCGCGTGCCAGCACGATCTCATTGACCTTCTCACGCAACGCATTCCAGCGATTGCGCATATCGCCGATATCGAGGTCCAGGGGAGGCGTGCCGGTCGATGCTTCACCGTTGGTCAGCACTGACATGCGTTCGTCGAAATCGTCCCTGAATTCGACCAAACGATCGAAGGCATCCGGATCGCCGGCGGCTGCAGAAAGCGAGAATTTGGCGATCCGTTGCGATAGAACCTGCTGGTCAGCCAACACCGCCAGATAGCGCTTTTCGTTACTGTCCTTACTGGATACGTAAAAGAATCCAGCAATGGCACATATGACTGCAATGGTCAGCAGGGCCGCCAACCATCCCGTGGAACCACCGGAACCGGACTCGGGTGCCGCGCCTTCGCGCTCACTGCTACTCATGAAACCTCCTCCATAGTCGTTAATTCTGTAGCTCGTCGCACCGCAGGGGCGACAAGGAGGGGATTACAGCCCCAACTGGAAAAACTCTGAACGTTTCACCAGGCTACGCACGTCGAGGATACCCCAACGGAAACCGTCCGCCTGGAAACTACCGTCTACGATGGAACGCGCAAATTCAGGAAAACCGTCTGTGTCCCGACTACGTTCGGTCACCGGGAAATGCTTCAAGCCGGAGACCTCGTCCACCAGGATGCCCGTGCTGGTGTCCGATTCGCGCACCACCAGAACCCGGCTCAGACGGCTCACTTTGGTTTCCGCAGCGGCGAGGCAACCGTAGGCGTCAAGAATCGGAACCAGCGTGCCGCGTATATTGGCTATCCCTCGCACCCAGGCGGGAACGCCCGGTATGCGGGTGAGGCGCGGCACCGTAATCATTTCGGTGACATTTCCCACTTCCGTGACGAAGTGGGCACCCCCCATAGCGAAACCGACACCGGGCCATACCTCCGGCCCTTCGTCCGCCTTCGGGAGGCCGGCAGCATACTGACGGGCACGTGACTCAATTTCCCTGAGCAGGTGAAACGGATCGCGGGCGGTAAAAGCCATCACGGAGAGACCTCACCTAGCCCAGAACAGTCTTGATCTTGCTGATCAATTCGACTTCCCGAACGGGCTTGACGACATAGTCGACAGCGCCCTGGCGCCGCGCCCATTCCTTGTCGGTTTCCTGGTTCTTTGATGTCACCATGATGATAGGCGTACCCGAGGTCTCAGGGTCGCGGTGCAGCGTCCGGGTGGCCTGAAAGCCATTCATTCCCGGCATAACCACATCCATCAACACCAGATCGGGCCTCTCGGCCCGGCAGATCTGAATGGCCTCCTCCCCGTTGGAGGCGAGTATCGTGGAATAACCATTCCCCTCGACCATGGTCTTCAGAACATGGGTTTCAGTAGGGGAATCGTCGACGATCAGAATGCGCGCCATGCTTCGCTCCGATTTATTCGCTGGCTACCGACGGTTGATTTGGAGTCGGCGGGTTTGTCTTCCCTGCGTTTGTCGACGCTGCCGAACAACGCCGCCCGGCACAGCACACCACGTTAATCATGTTGCTGCTCACGCTGGGCGTACTTGCCGATCGCACCCAATAGCTCCTCTTTGGTGAAAGGCTTGGTGAGATACTCCTCCGAGCCCACGATTCGTCCCCGCGCCTTATCAAACAGACCGTCCTTACTGGACAGCATGATGACTGGCGTCTTTTTGAATGTTTGGTTGTTTTTGATCAGTGCACAGGTCTGATAACCGTCCAGTCGCGGCATCATGATGTCCACGAAGATGATGTCGGGGCGCTGATCGGCGATCTTCGCCAGAGCCTCAAAACCATCGATCGCGGTGACGACGTCGAAGCCCTCGCGCTTGAGCAGAGATTCGGCGGATCGCCGAATCGTCTTGCTGTCGTCGATCACCATTACCTTGAGAGCCGCAGCATGACTCCCCTGGTCCATCAATTCGACTTCCACTCACACCCCCGCATTTGGCGGTTATCCCGCACCCCACGAGGGGCGCAGCGTGAATTACGATCCGATCAGGAAGCTTCGGCTGAACGCGCTAGTTGGCGCCACCGTCGGAGATCGGCTCCGCGGTCGTCAGACCCAGAATTTTCCAGATCTGCATGCCACCGCGATAGTAATATATCTTCTCCGCAGGATAGCCCAACTTGAGCAGATTGTTTATGGCTCGGGGAGACTGGCCACACCATGGGCCGTTGCACCATAGGACAATATCCTTGGCGGCGCTGAAATCCCAGAATTCGTTCTTTTGGCCACCCCCGAAGAAACCCCACTTTTCCAGGGCCAGCTTCAGTGTGCCGGCATCGTCATCGCGCGGCTTGACACCCAGCCTTTCCAAGGCGTCGAGAAGCTCCGGGTTGTCCGGGTCCTGCCCGAATACCTTGAAGGGGATATTGATGGAGCCAGGGATGGTGCCGCGCTTGTTCCACGCCGGAGTGCGGGCATCGATGATCAGCCCGGTGCCCTGGCGAAGCTGACTCTCCATGAAATTGAACATCTCCAGCTGACCGATGGTGTGAACGCCCTCTCCGGCGCTCATTGCCTGGATGCAGAAAGGCGGGCACTTGCGCGAGGTCTTGGTCCAACCCCCGGTCAGCTCATGCTCGGTGTCCTGTATACGCTGCAGGCGGATCAGTTTGTTGCCGTGTACGACTTCGATGTAGGCCTTGTCCGGGGTCAGATTCACCTCTGCGGCACCCGACACCGCAGTCGCGACAACCCCGCCCAGCAATACCAGGGCGCCGCACAGACGCACAAATTTCAGCGACATCTTGAAGAATCCTCCATCGCGGATACCATACCCCGAGGCATGCGGATCCGGCTGCTTCACAGCCTGGATCAGTTACCGGAGAACAGATCCATTATCTTTTTTCGGATCGGCTCGATATCGTTATCCTGCCGATAGGTTTCGTAGGCCAGCTGCTTCTGCTCATCGGAGAGCTTAGAGTAGAACAGGTAGGAGCCGAAGAACTTTTTTTTCATGGCATCTTCGAAGCCGGCCATGTCCAAACCCTTGGGCATGCCGCCCAGATCGCGGGCAGCGGTGTCACTGGGCCCGTCCTCAAGGTGGGCCGCTTCATCGGCCAGGGCATCCAGATACGCATCCTGGGCAAGTACTGCGGGGAGATAGAAGAGCAGACCAGCAAAAATGATCGGCAGACATGCGCGATCAACGCGAAAGCAGTTCACCGCTTTCGGGAGATCACCCCCAACATCCAAGATTGCCCAACACGAAACCATCACTCTCTTGGCCTCCGAACCAGTGAACCCACACCCCGATTCAACGGTGGATCCGTTTTCATTGTTTTAGTCGCAAGCCTCGCCCTAGGCTCACCCGAAAAAACGATAGCAATAGCTTGGGTAGTCTGCAACCTGGAGGCGATCCTTTCTTTGAATATGCGAACCAGCCCGCACAAACGCACCGGTTGACGCCAAAAAACACGGGGGCGAACGAGGCCGCTATCACCCTGCGGCACTTGCTGCGATAATGCATGGTTACCAACACCGCAACGTCGCCGCGACCCCCTACAGCCGGGTAAAGCGGTTTTAAAGGTCTATGTCCGAGCCCCATCCACACGTCCCCCACCTCACCACAGCCCTGAGCGGCCCCCTGCAGGCGCTGGAGAGCCTGTTTCTTGATCAACAAACCTCGATCGAGACCTGGTTCCGGCAGCAATGGCTGTCCACCCCCGCGCCGCTGTATGCCTCGGTCGATTTGCGCAACGCCGGATTCAAACTTGCCCCGGTGGACACCAATCTCTTTCCGGCAGGCTTCAACAACCTCAATCCGGCCTTTTTGCCCCTGTGCATCCAGGCACTGCAATCGGCCGTGGAACACAACTGCCCGACCACGGTCCGGGTACTGCTGCTGCCCGAAGACCACACACGCAATCTGTACTATCTGGAGAGCCTGGCCACGCTGCAGGAAATCCTGATCAAGTCCGGATTCGAAACCCGTATCGGCAGCCTGCGCGATGACTTGATCGAGCCCTGGGAAACCGACCTGCCAGGGGGGCGAACCATCCGCCTGGAACCCGTGCGCCGACACGGAAAACGCCTGATGCTGGCGGACTTCGACCCCTGCCTCATCCTGCTCAACAACGATCTCTCCGCTGGACGTCCCGGCATTCTGGAAGACCTGGAGCAGCCCATCGCGCCCCCCCTGGAGGCCGGGTGGTCACAGCGCCGCAAGACCACCCACTTTATGCACTACGCCCAGGTAGCACGCGAGTTCGCCGAGCTGATCGACCTGGACCCCTGGCTGATAGACCCCTTGTTCCGGGGTTGCGGCAAGATCAACTTCAAGACCAGGGAAGGCGAGGAATGCCTGATTGAAAACGTCGAACAACTGCTGAGCGAAATTCGCGAGCGCTATCGGACTCACGGTATCGATCGAGAACCCTTCGTCATGATCAAGGCCGACGCCGGCACCTATGGCATGGCGGTGATGAGCGCCCGCTCGGTCGACGACGTGGCGCAACTGAACCGCAAGCAGCGCAACAAGATGGCAGCCTCAAAGGGCGGCCAATCGGTGAGTGAAGTGCTCATACAAGAAGGCGTCTATACCTTCGAGACCTGGGGAGACAGCGCCGCCCCCGCAGAACCGGTGGTCTACATGATGGATCACTATGTGGTCGGCGGGTTTTACCGGGTGCACACCGAACGCGGCCCCAATGAGAACCTCAACGCCCCCGGCATGCACTTCCAACCTTTGGCCTTTGAAGAGTCCTGCATCACCCCGGATCGGCACCTGGAACCAGACGCCAGCCCCAACCGATTCTACGCCTACGGCGTGGTAGGCAGGCTGGCCCTGGTGGCCGCGGCCCGCGAGTTGGCGGCCTTGCGGGCAGACAAAGACAAGGCGGCCTGAACATGCCCGTCTCCATCGGTGTGGTGATGGACCCGATAGCGTCCATCAAGCCCTACAAAGACAGCACCTTCGCCATGATGCTGGCGGCCCAGGCGCGGGGTTGGACGGTGCTGTATCTGGAGATGGCCGATCTGGCCCTGCGGGACGGTCGCCCCTGGGGCCGTATGCGGCCGGTGGAGGTAAGGGACGACAACGATGACTGGTTCCGCCTCGGCGAGGCCAAGTGGCAACCCCTGAGCGATCTGGACATCCTCCTGATGCGCAAGGACCCGCCCTTCGACACCGAATACATCTACGCCACCTACATACTGGAGAGGGCCGAACTGGAAGGGGTTCTGGTCGCCAATCGCCCGCAATCCCTGCGCGACGCCAACGAAAAACTGTTCACTGCCTGGTTCCCCCAGTGCTGCCCCCCTACCCTGGTAAGCCGCGATGCAGCGAGCCTGAGGGAGTTTTTGCACACCCATGGCGACATCATTCTCAAGCCCCTGGGCGGCATGGGCGGCGCCTCGGTGTTCCGGGTCAACCGTCAGGACCCAAACCTGAGCGTGATCATCGAAACCCTTACCGATCACGGCCGGATGTATACCATGGCGCAGCGCTTCATCCCGGAGATACGTCATGGCGACAAGCGCATCCTGATCGTGGACGGCACCCCGGTCCCCTATGCCCTTGCCCGCATCCCCGCCAGCGGCGAGACACGGGGCAATCTGGCCGCCGGCGCCACGGGCGAGGGCCAGCCCCTGAGCGATCGCGACCGCTGGATCTGCGAGCAGGTGGCGCCCGAGTTGAGCGCGCGCGGTCTGGTCTTCGTCGGGCTGGACGTGATCGGCGAGTATCTCACCGAGATCAACGTCACCAGCCCCAC
>JAGRGI010000096.1 GCA_020445565.1 Chromatiales bacterium | reverse complement strand
CGGTGTTCGATACCTTCGACATCGTCGTCGCCAATGCCAACGATGCGCCGGTGGTCGCTAATGCGATCCCGGATCAGGCGGCCACCGAAGACAGTCCGTTCAGCTTCCAGTTCGCCAGCAACACCTTCAGCGACCCGGATGTGGGCGATACCCTGAGCTATTCGGCCAGTTTGTCCGACGATTCGGCCTTGCCCGCCTGGCTAAGCTTCGATTCAGCCACCCGGACCTTTTCGGGTACGCCGGCCAATGCGGATGTGGGGACGATCAGTGTCAAGGTCACCGCCGACGATGGCAATGGCGGGACGATCAGCGACAGCTTCGATATCGTCGTTGCCAATACCAACGATGCGCCGGTGGTGGCCAATCCCATTGCCGATCAGGCGGCGACCCAGGATAGCGCCTTCAGCTTCCAGTTTGCTGCCAATACCTTCAGCGATCCGGACGTTGGCGACACCCTGAGTTATTCAGCAACCCAGGCCGACAACTCGGCCTTGCCGGCCTGGTTGAGCTTTGACGCGGCGACCCGCACCTTCAGCGGCACACCGACCAATGCCGACGTGGGAACGATCAGCGTGAAGGTCAACGCCGACGACGGCAGCGGCATCACCGCGTCCGACACCTTCGACATTGTCGTCGCCAATGCCAACGACGGCCCGGTGGTCGCCAATGCGATTCCGGATCAGGCGGCCACTGAAGACAGCGCCTTCAACTTCCAGTTCGCCAGCGATACCTTCAACGACCCGGATGCGGGCGATACCCTGAACTATTCGGCCACCCTGACGGATGATTCCGCGCTGCCGGCCTGGCTGAGTTTCGATGCGGCCACCCGTACCTTCTCGGGTACGCCGACCAATGATGACGTGGGTACCGTCACGGTCAAGGTCACCGCCGACGACGGCAATGGCGGAACGATCAGCGATACTTTCGATATCGTTGTCGCCAACAGCAACGATGCGCCGGTGGTGGCCAATACCATCCCCGACCAGGCAGCAACGGAAGTCAGCGCCTTTACATTTCAATTTGCCAGCAACACCTTCAGCGATGTGGATGTCGGCGACACGCTGAGTTATTCCGCCACTCAGGCCGACGACTCGGCCCTGCCGGGCTGGCTCAGCTTCGACGCCGCCACCCGAACCTTTTCGGGGACCCCGAGCAACGCCGATGTGGGAACGCTCAGCGTAAAGGTGACGGCGGACGACGGTAACGGCGGCATGGTCAGCGACACCTTCGACATCGTTGTCGCGAATACCAACGACGTACCCACGGTGGCCAATGCCATACCCGATCAGGGGGCGACCGAGGACAGCGCGTTCAACTTCCAGTTCGCCAGCAACACCTTCAGCGACCCGGATGTGGGCGATACGCTGAGCTATTCAGCGACCCTGGATGACGATTCGGCCCTGCCGGCGTGGTTGAGTTTTGACGCCGCGACACGCACCTTCAGTGGCACTCCAACCAATTCGGACGTCGGCACGATCAGCGTGAAGGTCACCACCAACGACGGCAACGGCGGTACGGTGAGCGACACCTTCGACATCATCGTCGCCAACACCAACGACGCCCCCACGGTGGCCAATGCGATTGCCGATCAGGCGGCCACGGAAGACAGTGCGTTCAACTTCCAGTTCGCCAGCAATACCTTCAGTGATGTGGATGCCGGGGACACACTAAGCTATTCCGCCACCCTGGCCGACGACTCGGCCCTGCCGGCCTGGTTGAGCTTCGACGCTGCCACCCGCACGTTCTCGGGCACACCCGGCAACGCGGATGTGGGCACCATCAGCGTGAAGGTGACCGCCGATGACGGAAACGGTGGCACGGTGTTTGACACCTTCGATATCGTCGTCGCCAACACCAACAACGCCCCCACGGTGGCCAACGCCATCGGCGACCAAGCAGCCACGGAAGACGCGGCATTTTCCTTCCAGTTTGCCAGCAATACTTTCAGTGACCCGGATGTGGGCGACACCTTGACGTATTCGGCAACGTTATCCGACAACTCGGCGCTGCCGGCCTGGTTGGGCTTCGACGCCGCGACACGAACCTTCTCCGGCACGCCGACCAATGCCGATGTCGGCACCATCAGCATCAAGGTCACGGCCGACGACGGCAATGGTGGCACGGTTTCCGATACCTTCGACATCGTTGTCGCCAACACCAACGATGCCCCGATAGTGGCCAACGCGATCGCCGACCAGGCCGCCACCGAAGGCAACGCCTTTAGCTTCCAGTTCGCCAGCAACACCTTCAGCGACCCGGATGTGGGCGACACACTGACGTATTCGGCCACCTTGTCCGACGACTCGGCCCTACCGGCATGGTTGAGTTTCGATGCCGCAACCCGAACCTTCTCGGGCACGCCGGGCAATGCCGATGTGGGCACGATCAGTGTCAAAGTCACCGCCAACGACGGTAATAGCGGCACGGCGTTCGACAGCTTCAATATCGTCGTCGCCAACACCAACAACGCCCCCATAGTGGCGAATGCCATTGCCGATCAGGCCGCGACGGAAGACAGCGCCTTCAACTTCCAATTCACCAACGACACCTTCACCGACGCCGATGTCGGAGACACCCTCACCTATTCGGCCACCCTGTCCGATGACTCGGCCCTACCGGCGTGGTTGAGCTTTGACGCGGCAACCCGAACCTTCTCGGGCACACCGAGCAATTCGGATGTGGGCACCATCAGCGTCAAGGTCACGGCCAACGACGGCAGCGGTGGTGCCGTTTCCGACACCTTCGACGTCGTGGTGGCCAACACCAACGACGCCCCCACCGTTGCCAGCCCGATACCCGATCAGGCCGCGACCGAGGATGTCGCGTTCAGCTATCAGTTCGCAGCCGGTACATTCGCCGATGTGGATGTGGGCGATACGCTTTCCTACAGCGCAACACTGGCCGACGACTCGGCCCTTCCCGCTTGGCTGAGCTTCGATTCGGCCACCCGCACCTTCAGCGGTACGCCGACCGCCAGCGACGTGGGCACCATCAGTGTGAAGGTCACCGCCAATGACGGTAATGGCGGAACGGTCAGCGACACCTTCAATTTGGTGGTCGGTGCAGCCTCCAACAATCCGCCGACCGTGGCAAATCCTATCGCCAACCAGGCGGCGACCGAAGACAGCGCCTTCAACTTTCAGTTCGCCAGCAATACCTTCAACGATCCGGATGTGGGGGACACGCTGAGTTATACAGCGACGCTGTCGGACGATTCGGCCCTGCCGACTTGGCTCAGTTTCGATTCGGCGACGCGCACCTTCAGCGGAACGCCGGCCAACGACGACGTTGGCACCATCAGCGTCAAGGTCACGGCCAACGACGGCAGCGGTGGTGCAGTTTCCGACACCTTCGACATCGTGGTGGCCAACACCAACGACGCCCCCACCGTTGCCAGCCCGATACCCGATCAGGCCGCCACCGAGGATGTCGCGTTCAGCTATCCGTTCACTGCCGGCACGTTTGCCGATGTGGATGTGGGCGATACGCTTTCCTACAGCGCAACACTGGCCGACGACTCTGCCCTTCCCGCTTGGCTGAGCTTCGATTCGGCCACCCGCACCTTCAGCGGTACGCCGACCGCCAGCGACGTGGGCACCATCAGTGTGAAGGTCACCGCCAACGACGGTAATGGCGGAACGGTCAGCGATACCTTCGATCTGGTGGTCGGTGCGGCCTCCAACAATCCGCCGACCGTGGCCAATCCCATCGCCGATCAGGCGGCGACCGAAGATAGCGCCTTCAATTTTCAGTTCGCCAGCAATACCTTCAGCGATCCGGATGTGGGGGACACGCTGACGTACTCGGCGACGCTCAACGACGATTCGGCCATACCGGCTTGGCTGAGCTTCGACAGCGCAACGCGAACCTTCAGCGGTACGCCGACCAATTCCGATGTGGGCACCATCAGCGTGAAGGTCACGGCCAACGACGGCAACGGCGGCACGGTC
Source organism: Chromatiales bacterium (assembly GCA_020445565.1). Taxonomy (GTDB): domain Bacteria; phylum Pseudomonadota; class Gammaproteobacteria; order JAGRCI01; family JAGRCI01; genus JAGRGI01. Next base: position 83,066 of record JAGRGI010000096.1, on the reverse strand, counting down.
AGCGACACCTTCACCATCGTTGTCGTCAATTCGAACGATGCACCGACAATCGCCAATGCCATAGCACATCAAACGGCAATCGAAGACACCCCCTTCACCTTCCAGTTCGCCGCCAACACCTTCGACGATGTGGATGCCGGCGACACGCTAAGCTACACCGCCAGCGGCCTACCCGCCTGGTTGAATTTCGATCCCGCTACCCGAACCTTCAACGGCACACCGCAGAATGGCGATGTCGGCACGATCAACATCACGGTTACCGCCAGCGACGGCCATGGCGGAGCAGTGTCCAATCGTTTCGGTATCGTCGTAACCAACACCAACGATGCGCCGGAAGGTAGCGTATTCATAGACAACCCTACGCCGGAAGAAGGCGACACGCTGACTGCCGGCAATACCCTCACCGACGCCGATGGACTCAACGGCCCCATCGGCTATCAGTGGTACCGCGACGGCGTGCAAATCGACGGAGCCACCGGCACCAGCTACACCACCACGGCGCAGGACGTGGGGACTGTCATCAGTGTAGTGGTCAGCTACACCGATGACCGGGGAACAGATGAAAGCGTCGGCAGCAGCACCGAAGCAGTCCGGGAGGCAGGTAACGAAGCGCCCACAGGCACAGTCACGATTTCGGGTCTGGCCGTGGAAGATGAAATCCTCACTGCCGCCGATACCCTGGACGATCCGGACGGTGTCGGCACAGTCAGTTACCAATGGCAGCGAGACGGAGCAGACGTTTCCGGCGCCACCGGAACGCGCTATGCCCTGACCGACGACGATGTCGGCACGATCATCACCGTCGTGGCCCGTTACACCGACGAACGCGGACACCAGGAATCGGTAGCCAGCGACCCTGTCGGACCGATTGCCAACGTCAACGACCCCGCCACCGGAGACTGGGTCATTACCGGCAGCGCCACGGAGGGACAAATCATCTTCGCCGAGCGGCGATTGGTGGCCGATGCCGATGGACTGGGGCCGTTTCAATACCAGTGGATGCGCGATGGCAGCCCCATCGCCGGGGCCACGGGTACGGCCTATCAATTGAGCGGTAACGATGTCGGGGCTTACGTCTACCTGCAAGTGTCATTCGTGGACGGCCATGGAACGAACGAGACCATGACCTCCGCCGGTATCGTTCCCCAGCCATTGCTGACCCCCGAATTGATCGATCTGCTGGATTCCGCTACCCAGTCGGCAGTGAACGAGCCATCCACATCAACCGCCGGGTCCTCTCCTCCGCCCGGTGTCGAGCGGCTGACCACGGCCTTTGCAGGCACCAGCACAACCGATGGCACGCTCCAGGAGAAAGAGCCTGACGAAGAGCAGACCGAGCTACCGGACACCGCCGAAGAACTGACGCAAACCAGCCAAACCTCGCCCACAGAGGCGGAGCCCCCGTTGTATGCCCTCTCCGACGATGTCTTCGCCATCGCCCCGGTAAGCCCGCTGAGTGCCGAAAGCATCAGCAGCGTACTGGCGACCACGACCACGATCACCACAGACGATCTGCGCCAGGACCTGCCCACCTACGAATTGCCGACGCCGCAGTTCCTGGACGTGCAGAATCTGGATCTCAATCCGGTCACCTTGGCCAGCTACAATCTGGCGACAAACGATAGGACCGGCGATAACAGGACACTGGACAGGTCCATCGAAGAAATGGCGTTCCAAATGCAATCCTCCGCCGACGCGCATGAATTGGAAACCCGGCTGCGTTCCGAAGCGGTGATCGGCCTAGCCGTGAGCCTCACCGCCGGCTTCGTCAGTTGGGTGTTGCGCGCCGGTTCGCTGCTTGCCAGCTTCGTTGCGGTATTGCCGGTGTGGCGGCACTTCGACCCGCTACCGATCCTGTCCAACTTCAAGTCCGACGCCAAGAAGAAGACCGGCGCGGGTGAAGAAAATCCCGACAATGCCGAAGTAGAAAACATCTTCGAACAAGATGGCCGACGCTAGTCGAGAAACATGTTTGGCTTTCTGAAATCCCCGCTGGTGCGCATCAGCTTCGGACTGGTGATGCTGACGGTATCGCTGTTGCTGCTCAGCAATATCTTCGGCCTGTTTCCCAACACCCGCCAAGCCGAGTTGCAATCGCGCAAGGCAATCTCCGAATCCCTGGCGGTGCAGTTTGCCGTCGCCCCCGATAAAAAGAAACTGAACGAGATCTACGAGACCTTGCGTTCCATCGTGGAACGCAACGACAACGTGCTGTCGGCGGGACTGCGGCGCGACAAGGGCGGGCTGCTGGTGCAGTTCGGCGACCACGACCGGCGCTGGATACCGCGGGCAGATGACCGCTCCACCGCCACCCATGTGCAGGTTCCGCTGCTCGATGGCGACATCCGTTGGGGCACGGTGGAGCTGGTTTTCAGCCCGCTTTCCGAGAGCGGATTCGTGCTTTCGTGGCGCAACTCCCTGATGACCGTGATCCTGCTGGTCGCAGTGGCGGGCTTTCTCGGTTATTGGCTGTTCCTGAAGCGCACCATGCGCGAACTGGACCCCAATGCGGTGATACCCGATCGCGTGCGCAAAGCGCTGGACACCCTGGCCGAAGGGCTGCTGATCGTCGACGACAGGGGCGTCATCGTGTTTTCCAACCATTCCTTCGCCCGCAAGACCGGCCTGGTGCCGGGCAAGCTGGTAGGCAAGGCCAGCGATTCCCTGCCCTGGGAGCTGGACGCCGCCGACAGCGCTTGTCACGAATTGCCCTGGTACTGCCTGCTCCAGGGCGGTGAACTGCCGTCAAACCGCATGGTGAAACTGCAATCGGGGCCGAAAACCGCCTTTACCTTCGCCGTCAATGCCTCCCCCATCACCACCGACAAGGAAAAGGTTCGCGGCGCCCTGGTTACCTTCGACGACGTCACTGAGATCGAGAAGAAAAACGACGAGCTGCAACGCACCCTGGACAAACTGGAGCAGACGCAGCGCGAAATCACCCGGCAAAATCAGGAACTGCTGGTGCTGGCAACCCGCGACCCGCTCACCGGTGTGCTCAACCGCCGCTCGCTGTTCCAGGGTTTCGATGTGCTGTTCAACGAGGCACGGGAAGAACTGCGCCCTCTGGCCTGCATCATGGTGGACATCGATCACTTCAAATCGGTGAACGACCGATTCGGCCACGCCGTGGGGGACAAGGTCATCAAACTGCTGGCCAAGATCCTGACGGATTTCTCGCGCCCCAACGACTTGGTCGGCCGATTCGGCGGCGAGGAATTCTGCGTCGCCCTGCCCGGTGCCGACAAGCCGGTCGCGGCGGAGATCGCCGAGCGCATGCGTCGCGCGGTACAGGAAGGCCACGGCGCCAAGTTCACCGATGCCATGCGCATCACCTCCAGCTTCGGCGTTTCAGACCTCACAACCGGGGCCAGCGACGTGGCCCAGTTGGTGGACCAGGCAGACAAGGCCCTGTACGTGGCCAAGGAGACCGGCCGTAACCGGGTCATTCAGTGGTCCGACGATCTTGCGACAGAGGAAATAGCGGAGGAAACGAACAATAGCCCGCCCCCCTCGCCACCCGAGCAAGCCGAACCGGCACAAGCACCAACGGCTCCCGAAGCCGAGGTCATACCTTTTCCGGGCACCGAGGACGAAAACGAGATCCAGCAGCCCAACTACTCGCCCGAGACCATCCTTCTGTTCGATCGCATCGATCAGGCCATCCGGCGCTCCGGCCGCTACAAGACCCAGTTGGCGGTCATGGTCATGGAGGTGGATGCCCTGCAACGGGTCAACGAAACCTACGGTTTTGCCGCCGGTGAAAAATTCTCCAAATCGCTGATCGCCCGCCTGAAGGGCACCTTGCGTGGCACCGACACGGTCTCCCTCACCGACGAGACCGAGCTGCTGTTTTCCATCAGTCACCTGGGTGGAAAACAGATCGTGATCCTGCTGACGGACCTGAAAAACACCGAGATCGTCACCGCAATCCTGCAACGACTGTTTTCGTCCATCCGCCAATCGATCGAGGTCGAGGGCACAGAATTCTTCGTGGATGCCGACGTGGGTGTGAGCCTTCATCCGTTGGATGGCGTCAACGCCGATACCCTGCTGAGCCACGCCAGCAGCGCCATGCGCGAGGCTAAACGGGCCGGCGGCAGGAACTGCTTCCAGTTCTATTCCGAGGATATCAACATTCGCTCCAAGCGGCGCATTCAGTTGGAGGCAGACCTGCACCGCGCCCTGGAGCGGGACGAACTGGTCGTCTATTTTCAGCCCAAGGTCGATCTGCGTAGCGGCGCAATTCTCGGCATGGAGGCGCTGTTGCGATGGCAGCATCCGCAGTTGGGTTTGCTCATGCCCAACGAGTTCATTCCGCTGGCGGAGCAAAGCCGCATGATCGACCACGTCGGCCAGTGGGTGCTACGGCATGTTTGTCGGCAGATCCTCGCCTGGCAACAGGCGGGCCTGGGCCGATACACGGTTGCCATCAATATTTCCCCCGTGGAATTTCGCAAGAACCACTTGGCGGAAGACATCATCGCGACGGTAGAGGCGGTCGGCGTGGCACCTGAGTGCCTGGAAATCGAGATCACAGAGACGGTGGTCATGCAAAATATGGAAACCGCCGTGGGTACCCTGACCCAGCTCAGCGAGGCGGGCTTCCCCATCTCCGTGGACGACTTCGGCACGGGCTATTCCTCGCTCAGCTATTTGAAAAAGTTTCCACTGAACAAGGTGAAGATCGATCGTTCCTTCATCTCCGATTCCATGCATGGCACCAACGACGCCGCCCTGGTCAACGCCGTCATTGCCATGGCACACAGCCTGGGCCTGGTGGTGGTGGCCGAGGGGGTGGAAACCGAGGAACAACTGCGCTTTCTGCAGGACTTGCAGTGTGACGAGATCCAGGGTTACCTGGTGAGCAAGCCCCTGCCCATCGACGAATTGAACGAATTGCTGATGCAGTCCACGGGTATCAAGCGCCGGATTCTCGATTCCGGCGGGGACCGTCCACGCTATGGCACAGGCCAGTCCGCCGCCGGGATACTGGGTATTCTGAATGCCTTCCCGGGCGACCGAACCGGTGGCAATCAGGCGGTTTCGGGCAAGAACTGATCGGCGATCTCGGCGCTTAGCTCGCGGCCACCCTGCAACAAGACCTCGAAGTCCGACGGTGTGAGTTCCAGCGCGTCCCAAGCGGCATCGTCGATGATACCGATCACACTCTCCCCTTGCGGGTACAGCGTCTCGCCATCGGCCGTCCGCGAAGCGACGTGGACGATGCAGGCCCGCTCGAATCCGTTCTCATCGGCCTGTGCAGACGGGCTGGCACTGAACCGGATGGGTTGCAGGAAGGAATCCGGCAACTTCCAGGCCCCTAGCAGCTCCGCCGCCACCTCCACATCGCTGAAACCCATGCTGGCGCGCAGTGCATCGGCCATGGGGACATGCTTTTGCACGGCCAGTTCATGGGCCTCGGTCATGTTGTCCGGGAGTTTCATGTACAAGGCCAGGCGCCCCACATGGGTGAGCAGACCGACTGCAAACATATGCTCGCAGTCCAGAAATCCCCGCCGCTCTGCCAACAGTTTGGCGACGGCGCCGCAGGTCACGCTGCCGCGCCAGAACTGGTTCATATCCACCACACGGCGGGGGATACCCCTGAAGGCCCGAACCACCGAGGTTGCCAGCACGAAATCGTGTATGTGCTGGGTGCCCAGCAGGCTGACGGCATGGGAAATCCGCTCCACCTTCGCCCGAAGACCGTAAAAACTGCTGTTCGCCACCCGCAGAATGCGGGCAGTCAGGCCCGGGTCCATGCTGACGATTTCGGCCACCTGGGGCAGTACGTAATCCGCCGAATTCAGCAGGTCCCGCAGACGAATGTAAACCTCAGGCAAGGATGCCAGGTCCACTACCTGCCGGGCAATCTGGGCTGCGCTTGCGCTCTTCGTCATGGCATTTCCGGCTATCGCTCAGGATGAGGGTAAGGCATATCGGTTTTGCTGGGGAGTCTAGCGGCAGCCTGGGGAAAAAACTGTTGGAATGGCTTGGTTTAGGACCCAGCTGCCGCCATTGGCGAGTAATGCGACAGGTTACGGCTGCGATGCGTCGCCCCCGGCGCTCGTACTGCGCTGGAGCCAGTCCCTCGGGGCTGAAGAGGTCCTTCGCAGAGCCAATTTCCTTACACCGCCGCGGGGGAATACCCCGGCATATCGGGGTATACTTTCGCGCCAAACAGGGTCGCCCGTCGGCGACCGCGTCGTCCTTCACCCACAGATCGACAGGATTCCCCATGCAGGAACGTACCGTTGACGTTGCCATCATCGGTTCCGGCACCGCCGGACTCAATGCGGTCGGGCAGGTTCGCAAGACCGGTAAGAGCTTCGTGCTCATCAACGGCGGCGAGGTGGGCACCACCTGCGCCCGCGTCGGCTGCATGCCTTCCAAGGCCATGATTCAGATCGCCGAGGATTATCACCGCCGCACCACCTTTCCACGTCATGGCATCGAGGGCAGTGATGCACTGGAACTCACCACCACCGATGCCATGGAACACGTGCGCGATCTACGCGATTCCTTCGTCGAGCGCGTCACCAGCAACAGTACCGACAAGATGGGCGATAAGTTCATTGAAGGCTTCGCAGAGTTTCTTGATGCCAACACCCTGAAGGTGAATGACGAGATCATCCACGCGACAAAGATCATCGTCGCCACCGGTTCGCGGCCGATCGTTCCGGCGGAATGGGAGCAGTTTCGCGACCGCATCATTACCTCCGACGAGATCTTCGAGCTGGAGGCCCTGCCGGGAAGCATGGCGGTGATCGGACTGGGCGTGATCGGTCTGGAACTGGGTCAGGCCCTGCATCGCTACGGCGTCGAGGTCACGGGTATCGACATACGCAACAGCATCGGCGGACTTACCGACCCGGACCTGGTGAAAGCGGCTGTGGAGATCTTCTCCAAGGAATTTCCCATCTGGTTGGGACAGCCCGCCCGGATCAGCCGCGAAGAAGACATGCTGCGGGTGACGGCCGGGGACAACAGCGTCCTGGTCGATTATCTGCTGCTGAGCATGGGCCGCACACCCAACTTGGAAAAACTGGGGCTGGAAAAACTGAATCTTCCGGTGGGCGACAACGTTGTGCCGGTGCACAACAGCCACACCATGCAGGTGGCGGACCTGCCCATCTTCCTGGCCGGAGACGCCACCGGGGAACGCCCCATCCTGCACGAGGCCGGGGACGAGGGACGCATTGCCGGTTATAACGCCGCCCGCGAAGAAATCACCGCCTTCGCCCGCAAGACGCATCTGGCAATCACCTTCTGTGACCCCAATATTGCCATGGTGGGAAAGACCTGGGACCTGTTGGATCACGACCAGGTCGCTGTCGGCGAGATGCGTTTCGCCCCGGTGGGCCGCGCCCTCATCATGGCCAAAAACAAGGGCCTGCTGCGGGTCTACGCCAACAAGTCCGACGGTACGTTGCTGGGGGCCGAGATGGCTTGCGTGAAGGGTGAAAACCTGGCCCATCTGCTTGCCTGGTCGATCCAGCAGGGCCGCACGGTGTTCGACCTGTTGAAGATGCCCTTCTATCACCCGGTGATCGAGGAGGCCCTGCAAGCGGCCCTCAACGATCTGGCCGGAAAGATCGAGCAGCAGCCGCAGGGGTTGCTGGAACTGGATCTGTTGTAATCAAATCGCCGGAGGTTCGCCATGACACGACAGGAAACCATTCGCGGCAAGGTGGAGGCGGCCCTGGCCCCCAGCCATCTGGAAGTCATCGACGAGAGCCACATGCACAGCGTCCCCCAGGGCGCCGAGTCCCATTTCAAGGTGATCGTCGTCAGCGAGCGCTTCGAAGGCGAACGCCTGCTCAACCGCCACCGCATGGTCAACCGCGCCCTGGCCGAGGAGTTCAACAACGGTCTTCACGCCCTTGCCCTGCACACCATGACGCCGGATGAATGGTTCGAAAAGGCCGGCAAGGCGGCGGACTCACCCGAGTGCATGGGAGGCTCCAAGTCCTGATTCCCGTCACTTGGAAACCCTTGGTCCTGACGCCCTGGTCTGGGGCCTGCTTTTGTCTGCCGGCCTGCTGGCCGGCTTCGTCGATGCTGTCGCCGGCGGCGGTGGCCTGATTGCTCTGCCGGCGCTTTTGAGCGCCGGTGTTGCGCCACATCTGGCCCTGGGCACCAACAAGCTGGCGGGGACCTTCGGCACCGCCAGCGCCGCCCGCGCTTACATTCGCGCCGGAATCTTCCAACCGTCCCTTTGGTGGCCCGTCGCCATCGCCACGTTCATCGGCGCTGCGACCGGGAGCCTATTGGTGCTGTTCGTGGCCGCAGGGGAACTGCGCCGTTTTCTCCCCCTGGCGATCATTGTGGCGGCCGTCTACGTCGCCTTTTCACGCCGCGCCAAGGCGGGCGAAGCCGCAGTAAATACGCACCGCACCAAAGGCGCTCGCGCCTTGGGACTCGGCCTGGGCTTCTACGATGGATTTCTGGGGCCGGGAACAGGCGCATTCTGGACAAGCGCCTCGATGGCTTTGTTCCGCCTGGATCTGGTGGCCGCATCCGGCGTCGCGCGGTTTATGAATTTTGTCAGCAACCTGTCGTCACTGGTGACCTTCGCCCTGCTCGGCAGCGTCCATTGGCTGATCGGCCTGGGCCTGGGCGCGGCGATCTTTCTGGGCGCCCAACTCGGTGCCCGCTCCGCCATTCGCTATGGGGCGGGTTTCATCCGCCCGATCTTTCTGATGGTGGTCGCGCTTACCGCCGCCCGGCTTGCCTGGCTGGAGTGGTTCGCGTAGCGTGCCCGGCATCCGATTGACGAGCGTAACCATGAACAACGTGAAATGCCGCGTGTACAAAGGCAGGAAAAAGGAAGGTTCCTACCTGTATGTCGCCGATGACACCGCCACCGACGATCTCCCCGCGGCCTTGTTGAGCGCCCTTGGGGAACTGTCCCTGGTGATGGATCTGGAACTGAGCGCTGAGCGCAAGCTGGCCCGCGAGGATGTCAACGTGGTGATGGAGAACCTGCGCGGCCAGGGGTTTCACTTACAGATGCCACCGCGGGAGATCGAGAGGCTGGACGATTGAGCCGCCCCCCACCCCGGCTGATCGTGCATCCGCTGAGGTCGCCGCCCGCCGGGTGCGATCGTGATCGGCTGATCGAAGTCCTGCGGGAACTGGGGCTGGTCGGCGACAACATCGACCAGGATGACTTCGCCGCCGGCCCCGGATTCCTGGACTACATCAGCTTCCTTGGCTGTTCGCCCCAGGTGATTCTGGCCATGGCGGAAGACAGGGAATCGGGCGGATGCGGGCGTGAGGGGGCGTATATCCATATCCCCAGGGAAACGTCCGCCCATCTGCTGGTAGACGCGAACGCCCGACCGCCACGTTGTCCGCAATGCCACAAGGTCGATGCCGACTGGCGGCGGCAATGGCTGACCGTACAGGCCGCAGAACCGGTTTGCGGCCATTGTGGCACCGCCTCACCCGCCGAACGCTGGCAATGGGGACGAGGCGGCGGTTGGGTGGGATTGCATGCCGGGATCGTCGGTCTGCACCCGGAAGAAACCGTTCCCTCGCACGGTCTGGTCGAGGCGATCGCCGAGTCCTGCGGCGGCGAATGGCGTACGTTCTATCTCGTTTCCCCAATGGAAGGAGCCAACCCGTAGGGCCTGTGCCGTACAGAGGTCAGTGGTTGAACTGCTCGCGCAGGATGCGTTCCTCCAGGCTGTGCTCCGGGTCAAACATCAGATAGATCTCCACATCCCGATCCTCGCGCACGGTGACGATGGAAACATCGCGCACCTCGGTATGGTCGGCGGTGGCGCTCACCGGCCGCTTGGCCGATTCCAGGACCTGGAAAGTCACCTGGGCGGAATGAGGCAGCAGAGCACCACGCCAACGCCGGGGCCGGAAAGCGCTGATAGGGGTCAGGGCAAGAATATCCGAACCGATGGGGATGATGGGGCCGTGGGCGGAGAAGTTGTAGGCACTGCTGCCCGCCGCAGTGGCGACGATGACGCCGTCGCAGATCATCTCTTCCATGCGTTCCACATCATCGATTTTTATCCGCAGCTTGGCGGCCTGTCGGGTCTCGCGGATCAGCGAGACCTCGTTGATGGCCAGCGCCTCGTGCATCTCTCCGCCGATGGTGCGGGCGCTCATACGCAGCGGGTGCAGCACCGCGGTCTTGGCCCGGTGCAAGCGTTCCATCAGGTCGTACTCGTCGAAACGATTCATCAGAAAGCCAACGGTACCGCGATTCATCCCGTAGACCGGCACGCGGCGGCCGATGTGACGGTGCATGGTTTCGAGCACGAATCCGTCGCCGCCCAAGGCAACGATCACGTCGGCGTCGGCGGGTTCGTGGTTCTCGTACAGCCGCAGCAGAGATTGCAGGGCATGCTGCGAACGCTCGGAATTGGATGCGACGAAGGCCAGTTTCGGTTTATCGGGCAAGTCCATCGAGATCTCTGTTCAGCTGAAGTGGAATCGGGACGGGCGGGCGAGGAAAATTGCTTTGCAAACGGTATCTACAAACGTAGCCCCAACCCGATCAATCGGCAACCACGCGCGCTCTGGCATTCGAGGCCTTCTTTGCTATGCTGCTTGGGCAGTCGCGAGGTGAGGCCGATAATGTCCAGTTCTTTCGAAACCCCCCAGGATACCGAGGATGCCTTCTACGACGCCTTCGAGGCGGGCGATCTGGGCGCTATGCAAGCGGCCTGGGAAAACAGCGAGGATATCGCCTGCATTCATCCGGTATCTCCGGTGTTACGCGGTCCGGCGGCGGTCATGGACGCCTGGAAGCAAATCTTCGAAGCCGGCGCGGGTATGAGCATCGAGGTGCATCACCACCATTGGATCGAACAGGGTGAGCTTGCCATACACATCGTCGAGGAGCGCATCAGCCAATCCGCCGATCCTCGCCGTCCCCCGGTAAGCGTTCTTGCCAGCAATGTGTACCGGCTTGGCACCCAAGGCTGGCTCATGGTGCTTCACCACGCTTCGCCACCGCCGCCGCCGCCACAACCGCCGATGCCGGAGCCGCCAATCAACCTGCAGTAGCGGGGCTGGCTCAGATCCACATCTGAGTGCAGTCCAGGGCACCATGCACCTGGCGAATGCCATCGATACCGTTGTTCAGCATGACCTGCAAGGGCGTGCTGTTGTTGAAATTACGGTTGGGGGTGGTGATCCAATAGCCAGCCATGGCAGCATTGTGGGGAAACGATGTGTGCAGAGCCTCACCGATCCGAATCAGGTGGCTGGCCCGGGTGAGCAGGTCCTCTTCATCCGGCAGGGCGTCCCCTTGACGGAACCGGACCAGGGCGCGTGCCTTCATGCGGCCGGTCAGGCCAAGCAGGGCAAGCTGATCGCCGGGCTCCACCTTCCAATGATCCAAGGCGTCCATGGTCATTTGGGCCATGGCCACGCGTTCGTCGTGGTTGAAAATCATCGCCATTATCGGCCTCCCCAGGCACCGGTCGGTCCGGGGCTCGGTAGTGTATTAACTTATCCTGATTATCCGGGTTCCCAGAGAGTTGGTCAAAAAATAACCGATAAAACCACTCGGAAATTTCGAAATTGGGTGTACAAAAGGCTCATGGCGACACTTCTGCCCCCGTGTCCCGGGCCGCGGTCATCACGGTACGGGCTTTCCCTGAAAACAATGCAGTCGCCTTGACAGCGTTTCACCATCCCCCCTACAGTGCCCGCCGCTTCAGGTGTCCCCGCGTCGATCGACGCAGGCATCAGGGTGGGTAGGCCAACTGATGGTCAAAGCCCATGGTGCCAGGGGATGAAACGGGAAGCCGGTATGCAACCCAGCCAAGCCGGCACTGCCCCCGCAACGGTAGACAGGTAGCGAAATCTCCGATTCTGCAAACCTGTGAGTCCGGAGACCGGCCTGAGGAACCGTGCCGCGGAGGGCGGTGGCGCCGGTATTCCTCATTGGCGAACCTGCGACCACCCGATCGAAATGCCTTCTCGCGGCCCCCTTTGGCAACCCCGACCGGTGTGGTGTCGGGGCTTGAGGAGTCCGCATCATGCGTAAACCGTTTGCGTTCATCAGTTTCGCCCTGGCGAGCCCCGCGCTCGCGCAACCCCCTGTCGTACTTGCCCCAGAGGTCGTGGTAACAGCCAGCCGTCTCCCTGAGGACCCGGCCCGTGTATTGGCCGGGACCAGTGTGGTCGACGACCAGACCATCCGCGACCGTCAGCCCGCCAACATGGCAGAACTGTTGGACGGACTGGCGGGTGTTCAAGCCAGTTTTTCCGGCGGCAGCGGCAAGCTTACCTCCGTGTTCACCCGCGGCACCGAATCCGATCACACCCTGGTATTGATCGATGGCATACCGGCCGGCTCCAATACCGCCGGCGGTTTTGCCTGGGAATTCCTTCCCCCCGAGCAGATCGACCACATCGAGGTCGTGCGAGGCCCCCGCTCCAGTCTCTATGGCTCCGATGCCATCGGCGGCGTGGTGCAGCTGTTCACGCGGCGCGGTGCCAGCAAGGCAGAGTTCCATGGCGGTGCAGGGGTCGGCGAGAACGCCGAGCAACGCTTCAATCTTGGCGCCTCCGGCCCGTTGGGCAGGGGTTGGTACCGGCTCGACGGCGCCTATCGCTCCACCGATGGCATCGACGCCCGCTCCCCCACCCTGGAGTTCGGTTTTTCTCCCCTGGACGAACCGGACCGGGACGGCTACCGCAACGCCTCGTTGGCCGCCGCCGTCGGCCAACCTTTGGGAGAGACTCTGGAGTGGGAGCTTAGCCTGCTGCACGCCCAAGGACGGACGGAGTTTGACTCCAGCGCCAACAACGTCGAGGACTACCGTCAGCAGACCATCAGCAGCACGCTGCGTTGGCAGGTTCGGGAAGATTGGGATAGCCGCCTTCGCCTGGGGCATAGCCTGGACGACCGCGAGGACTTCCGCCGCGATGGAACATTGGCGCGCGACCGTTTTGAATCCACCAAAACATTGATCAGTTGGCAAAACGATTTCTATCTGTTCGAAGAGGACATTCTCACCGTGGGTTTGGATTGGCAGGAGGATGGTGTGGATGGCAGCGTGGATTACAAGGTGGACGAGCGCTTCGACCGTTCCCTGTTCGGCCAGTACCAGTTGCGCCGCGGAGATCACGAATGGGTCGCCGGTCTTCGTGTGGGCGAAAACGAGCAGTTCGGCGGCCACACCACCGGCAATCTGAGCTGGGGCTGGCGATTTGCCCCCAGGTTGCGACTGATCGCCGCCTACGGCACGGCCTTCAAGGCTCCGACTTTCAACGATCTGTATTTCCCGGATTTTTTCGGCTTCGCCACCAGCAATCCAAACCTGGACCCGGAAAAATCGCGAACCGCCGAATTGGCCCTGGAGGCACGCCACGCCCCCTATGGGACGGTTCGCGCGTCGGTGTATCGCACCGACGTCGACGATCTGATCGCGCTGGACGAAAACTTCATCCCGCAGAATCTCAATCGCGCCCGAATCGAAGGTCTGGAACTCAGCGGCACCGGCCAGTGGCAGGCTTGGCACTGGGCCGCCATGGCGTCATATCAGGACCCGCGTGACCGCGACACAGGCCGCTTGCTGCGCCGCCGGGCGCAGCTTTCTGCCAAGGTGGATCTGCACTATCGCCAGGGCGATCTGGCACTGGGAGGATCGCTGTTGGGTTTCGGCAGACGCTTCGACGATCCGGCCAATCGGGTTCGATTAGGCGGTTTTGCGCGCCTGGATCTGAACGCCCGTTATGCCCTGGATCGACGCTGGACCATTCGCCTCACCCTGGACAACGTCTTCGACAAGGATTATGAGACGGTTGAGTCCTACAACGAACCGGGACGCACGGCGATGTTGTCCATCGCCTACCAGTCCGAGTAAACGACATGGGTTATCGCCTTTCCCGCATCTACACCCGCACCGGCGACCAGGGCAGTACCGGCATGGCCGACGGAAGGCGATTGCCCAAGGATCACCCACGGGTTGCGGCCATGGGTGATCTGGACGAGCTGAACTCGGCCATCGGTCTGTTGCTGGCAAGCCCGTTCGATGACCCGGAACTGGCCAGGGACTTGTTACGGGTGCAGCATGATCTGTTCGACCTTGGTGGAGAGCTGGCCATGCCAGAGGCGCAGTTATTGCCCGACGATGCCACCGCCCGGCTGGAGGCGGTCATCGACCGCCTCAACACCGATCTGCCCCCCTTGAAGGAGTTCATTCTGCCGGGCGGCAGCCCGGCGGCAGCCCAGTGTCATCTGGCCCGAGCGGTATGTCGCCGGGCGGAGCGATCCCTGGTTGCACTGGGGGCGCTGGAACCGATTGCGGATCGAAGCCGGGCCTACGTCAACCGTCTGTCCGACCTGCTGTTCGTGGCGGCCCGGCGGCTCTCCCGCCTTCAGGGAGGCAGCGAAATCCTTTGGGACAGAAACCGGGTCTGAATAGGTCAGGATGCCGGCCGCTGGTATCCTAGGGATTGTCGTTTCACGAATTGCAGACAGGAGGCCGGTTTGGCACAGCAAAAACGACCTGTGGTGTTGGTAGGCTTGGGCGAGATGGGGGGCGTGTTCGCCCGAGGACTGCTGCGCACCGGCTGGACGCTGATCCCGCTCAACCGTGGCGATTCCCTGGCTGAAACGGCAGAGCGGGTACCCGACCCGGAAATGGTGCTGGTGGCCGTGGCCGAGAAGGATCTCCACCCGGTACTGGGAAGCATACCCGAGGCATGGCGCGACCGTATTGCGCTTCTGCAAAACGAACTCCTGCCCGCCGACTGGAAACGGCATGGTTTCGAGCAGCCCACGGTCATCTCTGTCTGGTTCGAGAAAAAGCCGGGACGGGAATTCAAGGTGTTGATCCCTTCCCCCGCCTACGGCCCCGGCGCAACGCTGCTGGTCGACGCCCTGACTTCCCTGGGCATTGCCGCCCGCAGCGTGTCGAGCGCGGAGGATCTGCTGTTCGAGCTGGTGCTGAAGAATGTCTATATCGTCACCACCAACGTCTGCGGACTGGTCACCGGAGGCACCGTGTCGCAGCTTTGGGCACAACACGAGGCATTGGCGCGGCAGGTCGCCGACGAGGTCATGGACATTCAGGCGACCCTCACCGGCCAGGACCTGAACAGAGCGGCCTTGATCGAAGGTATGCTGACGGCCTTCGATGGCGACCCGGAGCACCAATGCATGGGCAGGAGCGCACCGGCCCGTCTTGCACGGGCCCTGGTGCAGGCGGATGCCGCCAAACTCGCGGTGCCCAAGCTGCGTGAGATTGCCGCGAGGTCGAGCCAGTGAGCGCCGAAGCCCCCCGCATCGGTCCTGGCTGCAAGGTCCGTTTGCATTTCGCCATTTTGCTGGAAGACGGCACCCTGGCCGATAGCACCGAGGGCGGTGAGCCCTGGGAGCTGACGATCGGCGACGGCACCCTGGCGCAAGGCCTGGAGCTGGCCATCTACGGCCTGAAGCCGGGCGACCGCCAGAGCTTGCGTATCGGTCCCAGGGAAGGATTCGGCTACCCGGAAGACAGCCGGGTGCACACTCTGGATCGCTCGGAGTTTCCCGAGGACATGACCCTGGCAGAAGGCATGATCATCGGTTTCACTACGCCCGCCGGCGACGAGGTTCCCGGCGCCATACTGGCCGTGGATGAGCAGCAGGTGACGGTCGACTTCAATCATCCCCTGGCCGGTCATGAAATCACCTTCGACGTGGAAATCCTCGCCGTACACCCCCCTACCCTGCAATAGTCCGGAGCCGACCCCATGAAAGTGCTGCTCGCCAACCCCCGCGGGTTTTGTGCCGGCGTGGACCGCGCCATCGAGATCGTCGACCGGGCGCTGGAACTCTTCGGCCCGCCCATCTACGTTCGCCACGAGGTGGTCCACAACCGTTTCGTGGTGGAGGATCTCAAATCCCGGGGGGCGGTGTTTGTGGACGAACTGGACGAAATTCCCGAGGATGCGACGGTCATCTTCAGCGCCCACGGGGTTGCGCAACGGGTACGCCATGAGGCCGAGGGCCGAAGCCTACGGGTGTTTGACGCCACTTGCCCGCTGGTGACCAAGGTCCATCTGGAGGTCGCCCGGCACAACAAGGCGGGACATGAAGTCGTGTTGATCGGTCACGCCGGACACCCGGAGGTGGAAGGCACGATGGGGCAATACAACAGCCGCCTGGGCGGCGGAATCTATTTGGTGGAAACGGTGGAAGACGTGGGGCGCCTAGGCGTAAAAGACCCCGATCACCTGGCCTTTGTAACCCAAACCACCCTCTCCATGGACGATACCCAGGCGATCATTCAGGCCCTGCGTGCCAGATTTCCGAATATCAGCGGCCCGAAGAAGGATGACATCTGCTATGCCACCCAAAACCGCCAGGACGCGGTCAAGGCCCTGGCAGAGCGCAGCGATGTGGTCCTGGTGGTGGGCTCGCCCAACAGCTCGAACTCCAATCGCCTGCGGGAATTGGCGCAAAAGGCCGGCAAACCGGCCCATCTGATCGACGGACCGGAAGACATTCAGCGGGATTGGCTGCACAGCAGCGCCGTCATCGGCGTGACAGCCGGAGCGTCCGCGCCCGAGCTGCTGGTGCGACAGGTCATCGACCGGCTCAAGGCTTGGGGCGCCGCCGAGATTACGGAAAACAGTGGCAGAAGCGAGCAGGTAACCTTCCGTCTGCCGAAGGAATTACAGCGGGAAACCGCGCCCGGTCAGGAGGTTGGGCCCGCCTGACCCTACCAACAGGTACCGCTGCCCGAGGCCGATTTCTGCCCCAGGTGGTCCACTGTCAAGGTACCGCACTGATCCGACGCCTGGGCGCCTTTAGGCGCAGCCGTTATCGTGTAGGTATTGGCGCTCAGATCGGCGGCGACGATGGCCAAATCGTAATACTTGGTCGTCCCATCCAGGGGGGCTTCGTTCGGAAAGATGCTGCCCGCACCGCTGCCGATGGTGGCACCCGCATAGCTGGAGTTGTGCTCCACGGCATAGCGTTCCAAAGCGCTGGCCAAGCCCATCAGAGCCGTTTTGGCGTCATTGCGACGCGCCTTGCCGATTTGCTCCTGATAGGACGGATAGGCGATGGCGGCCAACACACCCAGGACGACCACCACGATCAGCAGTTCGATGGCAGTAAACCCATGGCTGGGTTTGCGTGCGCTTTGCATAGTCAACTCCTTTAGCCCGGAGACCGGATCGGCCGGTCTCCAATGGTTTTTACTGTAGCACGCGCCAGGACTCCAGCGTGGTCGGGTCACGTCCGTCGTTTTGACGTTGCGTCTGAAGGCTGTTGTCGACCACCCGGTCTCCATCCTCGTCACCGCCATCTTCACCGCCTCCACCGCCGCCGGAAACCAGTCGGGGGCCGACCCCCGTGGTGGTAATGGTGACGACGTCGTCATTCCTACCTCCGGTCTGGGAAACCACCGGCGGGGATGCTATCCCTTCGATGGCTGCCCCACTGGCAAACAGATTGTCCGCACCCACGGTGACCTTGTCCTGCTGATCGAACACGCCGGAACCGTCGTCGCTCAAGTCGAACACGCCGAACGGCAAACGTCCGCCGGTTCTTGCCTGCAACACCATCAGCCAACTGTTTCCGCCCTGGTCGCACACCAGATCCGACGGTATCGTAGAGGTAAAGAACAGGCGTTGGTCGCGAAGAATCGGCGCATTGATGAGGCGCTCGCCCTCGTTGGCGGAGTTCTGTACCGCCCCGCAGGCAGTGGCGGTTGCCGATTTTGCAATCAGGTCCATGTACCAACCCAGCTTACCCGTGTCGTTGGCGACATCGGGGAGCTTGTAGGTGAACTGAAAATCGGAGATGGCACGGGCGGCAACGGTCGTTCCGTCCTGCCCGTCGGCGTCGGTACCCGCCAAAATCAGGTTCTCGCCGATCACGCATTGTTCCGCCAGCGTGGCATCGTGACGGGTAAACACCGCTTGGCCGGTGGTCAGCATACGGTCCCAAAGCGCGTAGAAGGTATCGACCTTGTTGACGTCTTCGTTATTCACCTCAACCGTTCCGGCCTTGTTGTCCGCAGGCTCAAGGTATTTGCCAGTGCCGAAATACACCATCACACCGTTTCCGCTGGCCGATTGCGGCCCGGTGGGCAGGTAGGGCGGCCGGCCGACCACCGGCTCCGCGGTGATCGGATAGTCCTCGCCGCCATTGAAGATGCGCGTTATGCGGGTGTTGGTCGTGGGATTGCCGTCACCGTCCACGGAATTGCCCCAACTGGCGGGGCTGCCGGAGGTAAGATCGAAACGCCAGAGATTGCCTTTGAGGTCGCCCGCGTAGACGTAGTCGGTGACGAAGTCGCCATCGACATCCACCGGAAACGGGCTGGAAAGGCCATTGGGCGTGCCGGTACCGACGCCGGCGACGTTTCCGCCTGCCAGGGTATCCATCTTGGCCAATAGCTGGCCGCTGTTGGCATCGAGGATGTACAACACCGCGTTGCCCGTGTCGCTTGCACTTGAGCAGCGGGTGTCGGAACTGCCATCCAG
The DNA here is from genome assembly GCA_020445565.1 of Chromatiales bacterium. Lineage (GTDB taxonomy): Bacteria > Pseudomonadota > Gammaproteobacteria > JAGRCI01 > JAGRCI01 > JAGRGI01. The sequence continues at coordinate 64,601 of JAGRGI010000096.1, read as the reverse complement.
GCAGTTGGTATCGCCGTCACCCTCGATACCTTGATCGGGGTCGTCGAACGTCTTGAACTGATGATCGGCGTCATCGACGGTATTGTTGTAACCGTTGGATACCAACACGCCCCAGGTAGCCGAGCTATAACCGTCGGTGGCACCGCGCAGCAGGACGATCTTCGGATTGCCGTAGGTGTAACCCAGATCCTTGTCGCCGTAGTTGCCGCGATTGGGATCGTCGGTGAATTCCCACAGCACGGCATCCGCGGCGGTGCTCTCATTGATGCCGGCAGGATTGGTGATGTCCAAGGCATAGATGCCCTGGCCGCCCCGACGCAACGCGCCGACCAGTATCGTCTTCCAGTTACCGGAAGCGTCCCAGATGTCGCCCTCCGCCAGCGTTCCGTCCACGAACGGATAGGGGTCGTATTGATCCCGGTCCATCACCTTGCTCAGGTTCGCGTAGACCTCCGACGGCACATAGGCGAACGCCTCCTTACCCGGCGCCGAGGCACTTGGCGGGGTAAACGCGGCGTTGAAGGCGTGCATCATGCCGTCATTGGCGCCGACATAGACCATGGGGGGACGGGCATTCTGCGGCGCCGTGGTCTTGAAACTGGCATAAGTCGTCGACCCGTCGCTGGGAACGAAACTATCCGGGTAGATTCTGGCCGGCGGACCAACCAGCAACGGACGGGAATTGACCACATCGCCCATCAGCGACGTACGGTGCCGAAACACGCCGCCGGAGGCACCGAGCCCGATGGCATCCGCCTCACCCAGCGGCGCCGTACCGGCGCTTCCACGCAGATAATCCATTCGCCGGCTGAGCACACTGCCCGCATCCGTTTCGGCGGCGGTGGCACCGTTTTCAACCGCCTTGACCTGTTCCGCCGAGAGATTGGCCCCGGCAAAGGCAATACCGGCACCGCCGTTGCTGGCCGGTTTGAAACTGATGATTTTGCGGTCGCTATGGGCCGTGGTGCTGCGCGTGCCTTCGCAAAGATTGGTGTCCACATCCAGGGTTTGCCCGGAGATCGAACAGCCGGCCTCCCATACCGGCTCGATCACGCCATCGTTGCCCGGCGTCGCGCATTGCGAGTTTTCATAGGTCTGCAGATTGCCGTCACTGTCGATACAGATGGCCCGAAGCTGGCCGGCCCTGTCGCCGCTGTTGAAGCGCGCCTGATAGACCAGGGAGTTCGATTGCAGGGTGGTACTGGCCTGCGCCACCGAAACCGCAGACGCGGCGCGGCTGGCGATCTTTCCAAGGGCATTGGTGAGACCGGCGATGGCGTCCTGGTAGTTCAGTGCGTCGGCGTAGGCGCCGCGCGCGTTGTAAGCGGCGTGCCAGAGATCGTCCGCGTTCGAGAATGCCCTATCGTTGCCGTCCGTCGGACTTTCCCAGGCGGCACCCTCATCGAAGACGACGTTATTGGTCGGATTCGGAAAGCCGTCGGAATCGGTATCCAGGGCCTTGAGCTCCGATTCGCCACCGAGACTGATGGCCGCCAGATTGACGTGCAGGTTGGAATTGGTATCGAACTCGTTGATCAGCACCCGGCCTCTGGGCAGCGAGGGCCGGTTCGCGTAATAGTCCTTGTGATGGTAGTAGTAATACCCCAGGTCGGCCGCCGAAACGAAGGGCAGGATGTCACCGTCCCGCTTGTTTTGTGTCACGGCCGGAAAGGCGCTGTTCAAACCGAGATAGGCATCGCCCGTCGAGACCGCAGTCCTTTGGTAGTCCGTCACCAATGAGGTCACCACGCTGAAGTTGGGCTGGCAGCTTTCACGGATCGGCGCATCATCTCCCGTGGTATCGTAGTATTCGCCCACCGCATTGATGGTTCGGTAGACGTCTCCCTGGGTTGCAATCAAGCCGCCCTCATTCGTCGTACCCGGCAGGTAGCTCAGATCCGTCGTCAGTATCTTGGCGATCAAATCCTTTTTCTTCTTTTCCAGATAAGCGTCCAGATTTGCGAAACCCTCCGGCGCATCAGTTTCGGTCGGTACCCCCTCAACCTTGGCCGTACCGGAAAACAGCCCGAAGCGATAGTTTGGCGCAGCCGCCAGCGCGCGGCTGACAACATCCTTCATGACGAATTGCAGACGCCGATGGTATTGGAACCAGTTGGCGAAATTTTGCAATTCGCCTGTCTCGATCATCTTTGGATAAAAGGCCCGGGGTCGTACGGCCGCGTCGGTACCATCGGTCGCCACTGCCTCATCCAATACGGTGTAGGTGTAGTAGGCCATTTCGTCGAGTTCTTCGTCCGACAGTGCGGTGGTCAGACTCAGTGCGCCGCTTGCGTTGTTGCCATTGCCATTGCCGTTGTTGGCGTTCCCGCCGTTATTGATATTGATTAGCTCAATATTATCCCCATCCCTTCTGAATCCGCCCAATGCAAGATCTGCATCGGTAGCCAAATCGATCCAACCTGTCCAATAGAGAAGGCGAATGTGGCGATTGTACCGTTTCAAAATCGCAATGGCGGATTGCCCAGGGTTTGGATAAGGATTTCCCGCCACGTCATAGCCAAACAGCGCCGCCATGTTCTTAGGCTGAACCGTATGGACGGAGATGAAGGTGTCGCCGAGCCGTTGTATGGGGTTGTTTTTGAGATTGGTGGGGTCCGCTTCTGGAAATTCGAACGCCTCGTTAACGTCGGCGGTGGTCGGATCATCTGTAATGCCCAGGTCCGAGGCATCCAGCCATGGTAGATAGCGAGTCTCGCCCGTGCGCCCGGGATCGTAAGCCAACAAATTCAGATCGGCGGAAAAATACTGTGGGTTCGCGTCCAGAAGAGCGATTTTGCTGCGATCGTATACGTCGGTGAAAGACAAATGAAAAAGATGCTCGATCGACCGGGGGTTGCTGGTGGTCGCGCTGATCGGATAGCAGACGTCCGGGAAAGGATCATCGTCGTAATACTGCTGACAGGATTTTGTCGTGCTCTCCACGCCATCCTCATCCTCGGCCCCCGGAATTCCCCGATAGATTTCGTATGCGGGCAAGTTCTGGTTGCCAACTTGCACCGTTGTCCGCTCCAGATCGGATTTGGCCAAGGGAGGAAGAACCAGCACAACATCCTGGATCTGCGTTCCGGTCGTGTGGGCGGAGTTGTGGGCAATCTTGTTGACGGCGGGTTTCTTGGTAATGATCTCAAACTGCCGGAAATCCCTGTGGGTTGTCACATTTCCCAGGTTGTTAAACAGGATTTGTTCGTACGCCAGCGACATGACCACATTGGGTACGATTTCGCCGCTGCTGACGAGAAACAGGGGCAGGGTCGAAAGATTGAGATCGTCCGCGCCGGCATTGTGAGCCGACAACGCACAACAGGCACCGAGTAGTCCGTACCGCAGGTGATTTAACATGTTCTGGCTTTTCATGGGATCTACTCCGTTCCTTTAAGGCCGAAAGGAAACGACGCTCTGCACCATGGCACGGCTGCTATCGCGGGAGCCCTCTCCGTAGCCGGTGATGCGATACAGCGCCAAACCGTGATTCATGGCCGAGGTGTCGGCGCTCAGGTCGTCTTCGATCAAACCGGATGCGCCCATATCTTCAACGATATAGCGGGGCACGGCCGGTCCGCCGCTGCGACCGCTGGCAGTGGATTCGGCGGCATTGAGCACGGTGCTGATTTCCGAGCGGTCGCCAATCGTGTATTGCCAACCGTTGGTGGCCCACCAGGAAGATGTTGCCGAACTGTCCTTCCACCACAGGCCGTCGGCCGGGTCCCTCCCTCCGAAGGAAGCGAGTACCTGGCCGGCCGAAACCGTCTGGCACTTGGCCTGCGCCTGCTGCGCCCCGCCGTCCCCGCCGCCTTCACCATCTCCACCGTTGTCGCCATCGCCACCCTCTTCCTCATCCACTTGTTCCGCCTGGACCTCGGAGGTGCAATCGTTGGGCGCCGATGAGGTCCAGGGCACCGGAATCGTCGCGCCCAAACCGTGCATCCAGTCGCGACCGTCATTGACGGCGGCCTCGGCCCCTTGAAAGGCTTTTTCCTGGTCGTTCTGGTTGGTGACCATACGGGTTTGCAGACCAGTGGATTCCAGCCCCGCAATTCCCAGAACAGTGACGGTGAGCAGGATCAGCAGGCTGACCACCAATACGGCACCCTGCTGGCGAACGGAAAGTTTTCCATCATTGCGCGACATAAGCGGTGCTCCGTTCAGAAGTAGCTCAGGTTTCGTAACTGGTAGGTGGAATTGAACACCCTGCGCAGGTAGCGACCGCCTGGGTGATAAACCCCGCTGCTGCCTTGGGGCACGCTGACCGCGCCCGCCAGGGTGTAGCTGGAAGAATCGGCGGTTTGCAACACTTCCTCGCTGCTGCGAACCAAAATCCCCACCCGCACGCTGGCAACGCGGCTCCAGTCCGTTATCTGATTCGCCCCCACATAGCGGGATGCGCTCTTGGTGGAACTTCCGGCGGTGTCTTCGCCATACAGGACTTGCAGATTTTCCACGCCGCGAACAATCTCGTAATTGCCTGCCGCGGTGCGGCAATGCAGGCCGGGTATACTGGCGGGATTATTGGTGGCGGACACCGCCACCGTGAACTCGACCTTGACCGGATCGGTGCCTTCATTGTCGCCGGCAGCCACCCCGTTGCCGACGCAGTCGCGGGTCGTGTCGTCCTTGTCGCCCTGGAAGCGCACCCGAACCAGATCGCTGCCGTTTTCTCCGCCATTGTTGGTGCCCTTGATGCCCTGGCCCTGATCGAAGGTGGTGCCGTCGGCATCGAAGGTGACATCGCGGTTGTACACGGCATCGGCGCGAAAACCCGCCATGCGCAGCTGGGTTTCGATCAGGGCCATGGCGAAAGCGCCGTTTTCCTGCACCTCCGCCATGGCCTCATTGAGCTTGTAGGCCTGGCGGCTGTTGATATAGATCTGCACCACACCGGCCAGCAGGATCAAACCGATGACGCCGGCCACCAGCAGTTCGATGACGCTCAGGCCCTTTTGTTGACCCGGCAGGTTTTGAAGGGTTGCTCTACCACATTTCATGGCTGGAACTCGATGACCAGGGTTTGCACCACACCGTCACCCGCGCTCAAGGTCGGACAACGGGTATCATCGGCCGCGCTCTCCGGCGTGCCCGTAAACAGGCCGCGGCTCTCCCGCCAACGCAGGCAGACCGCATAGGGTGAATCCGCAGCGCAAGCGGCATCGATGGGTATACAGGTGATTTTGGCAACCGCGCCGCTGGGAAGCCGACGTGTCAGCTCTCCGTACCAATCGTTGATATCGGCCTTGCCCATGTTGGCGGCGGTGCAGCCGGAACTACAGTTAGGTGTGGTCGCAAATGCCGTGGTGACGCCGTTGTAGGGATTGCTGTTCCCCAGGCTCAAGGCCGGTTTGTTGGCCCGCATGCGATCGGCCAGCTCATCCACCAGCATGGTGGCCTGGGCGCGATAGCCGGCCCGCTGATTGTCGCGCAGGCTGGAAATCTGCATTGCACCAACCCCCAGCAGGCCGATGGCCAGCACCACCAGGGAGATAAGCACTTCGATCATACCCAGGCCGGCCTGCCGTTTGTGTTCAATCGGGAACAACATCAACCTCCTCCAAGACACGTGGCGGTGGTGGTACCTTTGGCCTGCACCGCGGGCCGTCCCTGCGCACTGATGCAGATTGCCTTGGTGAAACCGCTGGCGTTGTCGGTGATCTGCACCGCCGTTTGCGTCGCGCTGCTGGGAAAACCCTGACCGTTGAAGTCATACTCGACGATCGCGGTATCGGTGCCATCCACGGCGAGAATCGCCGTGCCATCGGTCGGGTCCTGAATCCGGAAGGTGTCCGCCGCCACCACGGTGGCGGTGGGATCGGCACAGTCCACACCGGTATTGGCGCTGATCGCGCCCGCCTTGAAGATGATCCAGCCTTGCCCCCAGTTGGTGGTACCGCCCCGGGTGCAGGCCCGCACGCGCACCACGGCGGCGGAGCTGATTGCCTGGTTACGTGCGAAATTCAAGGTCTGCACGATCTGATTGCTTTGGGTGGTCAAACGGCCATTGGCAAGAAAATCCCGCATACCTGGAATACCAACGGTGACCAGGACGACGGCCAAAGCCACCGTGACCAGTAATTCGATGAGTGTGAAACCTCGGGACGTGTTCATGACCCCTCCTTTAACATGCGCGTGGCATTTCTGTATCCGCTACCTGATAAGATGCCGGTATTCCCGGATGAGCGGCCTGGCGACGCGGTGGCGATGACGAGTTTCGATGCAGTGATTGTTGGTGGCGGCGTGATCGGTATGCTCACGGCCCGCGAGTTGTTGGCGGCCGGTCTTCGCGTTGCCCTGGTGGAACGCGGCGCGCCAGGTCGCGAGTCCACCTGGGCCGGTGGCGGCATCCTATCGCCGCTGCATCCCTGGCGCTACCCTGACCCGGTCAATCAGCTCGCCGAGTGGAGCAAGGCGGCATATCCGCAACTGGCGCGGGAGCTGATTCGCGATACCGGCGTGGACCCTCAGTGGACCCCCAACGGCATGCTGATGCTGCACGTCGAGGACCGACACGATGCCTTGGCCTGGGAGGACCGTTTTCAGGCGGGTTTGGACGAGATCGAGGAAGCGAGGGTGCTGGCGACAGAACCGGCCCTGTGCCCCAGTCCGGGGCCTGGTCTTTGGATGGAAAAGGTCGGTCAGGTACGCAATCCACGACTCGCCCGCGCCTTGCGCGTGGATATCGAGCTTCGCGGGGCGGTCGTGCTGTGCAATGATCCGGTGACGCAGATCGACAGCAAAGCGGGGCGTGTATCCGGCGTGCGCACGACCAATGGACAAGTTCTGTCGGCAAACCGCGTGGTTATCGCTGCCGGGGCGTGGACTGCCGAACTGCTCGCAGGGCTTTGCCCGGCCCCGCCCGTGGAGCCGGTTCGCGGCCAGATGCTGGTCTACAGGACCCAACCCGGCACCTTGCAGCGAATTGTGCTTTTTCGCGACCGCTATCTGATTCCGCGCCGCGACGGACGCATTGTTGCCGGCTCTACCATGGAACGCGTGGGATTCGACAAATCGACTACCGCGGATGCGCGGGCCGCCATTCATGCCGATGCGGCGGCGGTGATACCCCTGCTCGCCGATGCGCCCATTGAGCATCATTGGTCCGGCCTGCGGCCCGGCTCCCCAAACGGCGTACCGTTTATTGGCGAGCACCCACGGCTCGGTGGGCTGTATATCAATGCGGGCCATTTCCGCAATGGTCTGGTCACTGCGCCGGCCTCCACCCGTCTGCTGGCCGACCTGCTGCTGGGGCGCGAACCTATCCTCGCCCCGGCGGCCTACTCCCTGCGTTAGCCCGCGCCAACGGCACCACCGGGCAACGCGGTCTGGCCATGCAAGGGTGGGAACGGGGATCTCTGAGCACCGCAGCCAGACCGTGCTCTCCGCTGAAGGACTCCCACATCAGTTCATACATGCGCTGACAGGCCCCCAATGGGGAGCCGGCTGTTTGCCTGAGCCGGTCCAACCGCCATTGCAACCGACGCAAACGGACTCGTCTGCCCGCCGGCGCGGCACCAATGACAGCATCCAGGATTTCACGTCGTCGTTGGCTGAAGACGAGCGGATTGTGCTCTGCCAGCCGGGCCCATTCATCGAAATCGAATGCCATTGGCATGGGCTAACCTCGAACCTGAGTGGCTATCCCAACAGTATGGAAGAAGGCAAGGTTTTCCGCCAATTCAAATCGATTTCATCGAATCCCCAGCAATGGCGCGGGTTTGAGGCACCTATCCACAAAGACTGTGGATAACTCAGTGGATAATTTGCGGGAAATCTTTCCAATCCCGCGCCGGTTCGGCCTTAAGGACAAACTGTACAATATTTATACAATTTATTAAATTCTTTAAATACATACTGTTATAGAGACTTCAGCGAAATCGACGAGGAATATTGACAAAACGATGACACCTGATGCAGGCAAATTTTACCGTGTGCATAACCGCCTCCTGATGCTTCTCTATTCGTCCTCCCTGCGAACCGAAAGGGACAGCAAGCCACCATCAAAGTCAACCTCGATTTGCATGGCGATGGGGCGGCAGCAAACCTGGCAATCCTCGATGTACTGCTGGTCACCGGCAGAGCAGTCCACCGAGGTGTCAAAGTTCTCTCCACAATAGGGGCAGGTTACGGTGGTCCACTCGATCATGGACAATCCTCCTCCGGCAGAAACATTGCCATCAGATCATTCAGAAAACGCCTGCCCAGCTCACTGGGGCGTATTGTGGTTTCATCATCGTCCAGCAGCCCCGCTGAACGGGCGCGACGCAACGGTTCGAGAAGCCAGTCCTCTGAAAGCCCGGTGCGCTCACTGAACAGCGCCCGATCGATCCCCTCGACCAGACGCAGGCCATTGAGCATAAATTCGAAACGCAGATCCTGGGCAGATAGAACCTTTTCGCCGGCAGGGACGGCAGGATCGCGCAGATAGTCATTGGGATGACGTCGGTTGTGTCTGCGGACGACACGGTTGCCGGCAGCATCGGTGAGCTTGCCATGGGCTCCGGCCCCGATTCCCAGGTAATCGCCAAATTTCCAATAATTCAGATTGTGCCGACAGCGACGGTTGTCCTTCGCGTAGGCGGAAACCTCGTATTGCCGATATCCGGCCCGCGCCAACAGCGCCGCCCCCTGCTCCTGCATTGCGGCCAGATCGTCGTCCTGAGGCAACGGCGGCGGCCGGTGATGGAAGGCGGTATTCGGCTCCAGAGTGAGCTGATAGTAGGAAATATGGGCCGGCTCCAAGTCCAGGAGCCTGGCAAGGTCACTCAGGGCTTCGTGGCATGACTGCTGTGGCAAGCCGAACATCATATCCAGGTTGATGTTTTCGAACCCCGCCTGTTGAGCCATTGCAACCGCCGCCAAGGCGGCGTTGGCATCGTGAATGCGCCCCAGGGCGCGCAAGCCGGCATCATCCAGACTCTGCACGCCGATAGACAGCCGATTCACCCCCGCCGCGCGGTAATCGGCAAAGCGGGCGGCCTCAGCCGTACCCGGATTTGCCTCCAAGGTAATCTCCGCGTCCGGCCGCATACGCAGGCGGCTGCGCACACCTGTCAGCAACCGCTCCAGGGCCGGTGCGGAGAACAGGCTGGGCGTACCGCCACCGATGAATACGCTCTCCACGGTGCGCCCCCAGATGGCCGGCAGTTGGGACTCAAGATCCGTCAGCAAGGCATCGACATAGCCAGCCTCCGGGATGTCCCCCTGGGTTGCGTGGGAATTGAAGTCGCAGTAAGGACACTTGCGCACACACCAGGGGATGTGCACATACAAGCCAAGCGGGGGGGTGGTCGCAAACCGGCTAACGGGTGATTTGGAAGCTGTCATATCAGCGAAAACGCGCATAGCGGTGATTTACATCGAATGCTATCGTCTACTGTGGATCAAGACATCCTCTTTTGATCTGCCAAGTCTCGCGTTCGTGGAATACAACGGAAATCCGAAGTCCGGGCTTGGCCCACAAAGACGGCGATCAACCGCAAATGACCATACTTTCCCGAATCCAATGGGCCGTGATCCTGGTATTCATTCCCGCAATCGCCTTGCTGGGATGGTATTCCCATGAGCGCCTGACGGAAGACAGCTTCCAACAGGTCGAACACCGGGCCAGACTGATGATGGCCGGCGCAGAGGCCGTGCGGGCCTATACCGTCGCGGAAGTCAGCCCCCTGCTGGACCGACAGGTTCACCCCGGCTTCCTGCCGCAGACGGTCGGTGCCTATGCCTCGATCAGGACCCTGCGACTTCTCACGGACGAACTGCCGTCGGGCCGATATCGCGAGGCAATGCTCAATCCTACCAATCCGGATGACCTCGCAACCGCATGGGAGGAGGACGTCATTGCCCGCTTCCGAAATGATTCGACCCCCAAGGAGGTACTGGGCCAACGCAGCACCGAGGAGGGAGAGCAACTCTATCTCGCCCAACCCATCACGGTACGCAGCGGCGCATGCCTACAGTGCCACGGCAAGCCGGAAGATGCCCCCAGGAATCTACTGGACCGCTACGGCGCCAATCATGGCTTCGGCTGGTCGTTGAACGAGGTGGTCGGCGCCCGCATCGTCAGCGTCGGCATGGATAAGGAACTGGAACGTGGCCGTCAGTTTTGGCTGTTGGGCGTCGGCTCCATGACAGGGCTGCTGCTGGTCCTGCTGTTGGTATTGGCGCTGGTTGTGCGCGCTTCGGTCACATCCCGGCTATCCTGGCTTACGCTCCATGTGGAAGCCGTCACCCGGGAGGAAGACGAAAAGGAGGAATTCTACGACAGTGGCGAAGATGAGATTGCCGTGCTGGCGGCTGCGATGAACCGCATGCGCCGACACCTGGACCGCACCAACCAGCGACAGCGCTAGTGCGCCATTCCCGGACCGGCGCCTACGGAGCCAGGCGCTCAATACACCAACCATCGTCGACACGGGTGTATTGGAAGCGATCATGCAGGCGGTTCACGCGCCCCTGCCAGAACTCGATTTCTTGAGGGACCACCCGATAGCCACCCCAGAAGGATGGCAGGGGTACTTCCTTGTCATGAAATTTGCGCTTCATGCGCTCAAATTCTTCTTCCAGCAATCCCCTTGAACCGACCACGCTGCTCTGTTCGGAACACCAGGCGCCGAGCCTGCTCCCCCGAGGGCGGGTGAGAAAGTACTTCAGCGATTCGGCCGTGCTGACACGTCTGGCGCTACCGCGAATTTTGATTTGCCTTTCCAGATCCAACCAAACGAACAACAGCGCTACGCGGGGATTGGCATCGAGCTCTCGCGCTTTGCGGCTCCCGTAGTTGGTATAGAACACAAACCCCCCGGTATCGAAGGATTTCAACAGTACGGTTCGGGCCGAGGGCTGGCCATCCGCCGAAACCGTCGCCACAGTCATGGCATTGGGCTGGTACAGGCCGGCGGAGTTGGCTTGCCCGAACCAGATTTCGAACTGGCGAAAAGGATCGTCGGCCAACTGCTCTCGGCGCAGGCCGGCGCGTGCGTATTCATTGCGAAGGTTTCCAAGGTCCATAGGCCGTATAATAATCGGATCATGCTGGTACTAGGAATCGAAACCTCCTGCGACGAAACCGGCGTCGCCCTTTACGACAGTGAGCGCGGTCTGCTGGGCCATGCCCTGCACAGCCAAGTAGCCCTGCATGCCGAATACGGCGGGGTGGTACCTGAACTGGCCTCCAGGGACCACATCCGTAAACTTGGCCCGCTGCTGGAAGATCTGCTCGGCAAGACCGCGGTGGATCGGGCCGACATCCAGGGCGTGGCCTACACCAAAGGACCCGGTCTGGTCGGCGCCCTACTGGTGGGCGCGGCCTTCGGCCGAAGTCTCGCCTGGGCGTTGGGCGTCCCTTCGACTGGCGTGCATCACATGGAAGGCCATTTACTGGCGCCAATGTTGGAAGAACATCCACCGGAATTCCCCTTCATCGCATTGTTGGTGTCGGGAGGTCATACGCTGCTGGTGGAAGTGCAGGGGGTGGGAGAGTACCGACTCCTGGGGCAGTCGCTGGATGACGCGGTCGGCGAAGCCTTCGACAAGACCGCCAAGCTCATGGGGCTGGGCTATCCCGGCGGACCGGCCCTGGCGAAACTGGCCGAATCCGGCCAAGGCGGCCGTTTTCGCTTTCCACGGCCGATGACCGACCGACCGGGACTGGACTTCAGTTTCAGCGGGCTGAAGACCTATGCGCTCAACACCCTGAACTCGCCCGACATCAGCCCGGCGGATCATGCCGACATTGCCCTGGCCTTTCAGGAGGCGGTGGTGGAGACCTTGGCCATCAAATGCCGACGCGCGCTACGGCAAACGGGCATTGCTCGCCTGGTGGTAGCCGGCGGGGTAGGCGCGAACCAGGCACTTCGCGATCGACTGCGGGCCTTGGCGGCACAGGAAAACGCCAGCGTCTCCTACCCGCGCCTGGAATTCTGTACCGACAACGGCGCCATGATCGCCTACGCCGGCTGCTTGCGCCTGAACGCCGGTCAGCGGGATGACGCAAGTTTCGGCGCCACCCCGAGGTGGGAATTGCAGGGGCTGACGGCCCCGCAGAGATAACCTCAGGCCGAGTAGCGCATGCGTGTGCCGTGGGTCAGGGACAGATTGATCTCTTCGGCCCTCAACTGCGATGGGAACAGGGTACCCGAGATTTTGGCGCCGTTGATGCTCGCCCCTTCCAGATTGGCCTTGGAAAAATCGATACCGCGCAGATCGGACTGGCGAAAGTAGCTATTGGAAAAATCGACGCCGTCCGCATCCATACCGCGTAAATCGAGCCCACGCAGGTCGGCACCGGCCAGATCGGGGATCTCGCCTGCCGCTTTACGGCGATTGAACTCCCGAATATCCCCGCTCCGCAGCAAGTGATACAAGGGATTTTCTTTGATTTCGGGACCGTTTGCCACGTTACCAGACTCCGAATAAAGGCCGGCGACTCACGCCGGCCCAGGCAGGTTCAGTAGGCGGCGCTCAACCCGCCACCAGCGGCTGAGGATGAGCGATGTTTGCGTTGCTTGAGCATGGACTGGGCGTCCGGTCCGAGCGGAATGGCATAGTCATGGCCCGCCACAAGGGTGCTGTCCACGGCCTGCACCACCCTTGCGGTCACGTAGGCGTGATCCTTGCCCACCGCATAGGTGCCAACGACGATACCGTCGGCCTGATGCTCGGCGCTGATGTCGCGCAGTTTACGCGATAGCATGAACTCGCCGTTCTTTTCCTGGATGAAGACGGTGTCGCGCAGCTTCATCTCGATCACCCGGTAGCCGAGCTGGCTCATTCGTGAGGCAAACTGTTCGCCGATGATTCGCCCCAGCGAAGAGGATTGGGTCAGGTCATCCACATTGACAAAGCTGGTGACGATCACCGGCCTGCTCATATCCACCCGCCCGTTGAGCTGATCGTGAATCGAGTCAACCGCCGAGTAACTGGCCTCGACCAGATCGATGTCCTTGCGCTCGTTATTGAAGCTGCAACCCGAAAGCCCCCCGGCCAGAACCAGTCCGGCCAAAACCCCATACCAAGATTTCATCGCCCGGCCCCTCACTGGTTGACAACCTTGAAGCTGGGCCGAACCACCTGTGCAGGCGCTTGATAATTGGCGGTATCGCCGGCATTGATGTAGTAGAGGTCGGTGTAGGCCGCAACGTAGCGGTTGCCATCCATTACCGTACAGGTAATGACGACCTCGGTGGGCGGTGCATCACTTTCCACCTGCCCCGGCAGGATCTCGGCGGCGGCTACGGCAGGTATCAACAGCAGTTCGGGATTGTGCAGCTCGTGCAGCACAGCGATAGCACCGGCGGCCAGGGCAAAACCGGTGGGGTAACCCAGCGGCCAGCGGATACTTTCCCTGTCCTTGTGCTCCACCACTTGCAGCGTGTAGTGAACGTTCAGATCGCCATGTTCGGCCTGTTCGTGCACCCGATGCCCCTTCTGCACCAGATGGGTGAGCATCATATTGTGAAAAGCGTGATTGAAAGGCGTGTGTGCATCGTTGGTGGAGACCACCAGGGCGCGACTGTTGGTGTCACCGACATCGTTGATGCGAGCGGCCACATCCTCGGCGATCACATCCCAATGATGGGCCGCCTGGATCTTTTGCTGGGTGGAATAAGGGAAATGGGTTTCCAGGGGCGACTCGGAATAGATCGTGCACCCGGAAACCAGGCCAGCGACGAGTACGGCCGGCAGCAGCGGTTTCATGTAGTTACCCTCCGTGGGTTGGGGACCGCCTTCCGCCAGGGAACTGCGACGGTAAACCAACCGTTGGCATCGTGGACTGGCAAACCCGACAGTTGGCTGCCGGAAGTTGTTGTTCTTGGCGCTGGCTACTCTGACGCCAAACGCTCCCGAACTCTATAGGCTACTTTCCTATAGTTTGCAAGGGCTTGTATTCGAAATTTAAACGAATTTGGCTTGTCAAGGCGTGGTTGGCAAAACGGCCGCGGCAGTGTCTTTACCCTGAAACGGCTCTACATAGTTGGCGTAGTAGGTCCAGAGCCGCTTCTTGACCGCCGCCCTCTGGGCTTCGCTCAACTGAACCTCGACGAGCTGGCGATTGGCCACCGCCGGCCGATAGCCCTGCGCCATGGACAGGGTAAGCCAGATATAAGCCTTTTCCAAATCACGCGGAATCCCCCGCCCTTCCGCGTACAGCACGCCCAGGTTGTTCTGCGCATCCGGCCGGCCGTTCTCTGCCGCCTTTCGGTACCAGATCATCGCTTGGGGTATATTGGCACCGACACCCTTGCCACGCTCGTAGACGACACCGAGGTTGTACTGCGCCGTACTGTTGCCCTGATTGGCAAGGCGTTTCCAGATCTGCAAGGCACCATTGGTGTCACCGGTTCGGAAAGCCTGCAATCCCGCATCGAAATCGTCGGACGCGGCAGAGCCTTGGGCGGAAACGGCAAACAGGCAGGCAAATAGCATTGGCCCGATCAACGGGGCCAGGGAGCGGGAAGGTCGCATAGCGGGTAGTGGCGGCGCCGTATCGGCGGGCAATTCGGATCGAGTGGCTTGATTGTACCCCGGCAGCGCAAGAGATTCGAGCCTTAAGGAATGGCACGAGACGGACGAAATACAGGCATTCAAGCGGTTTTCCGCCCTGTCACCGAAGCGAGAGGATCTGCACCGTCGTGAACCATCCGCTCATTGCAGACGGCCGCTGTCTGCTGATCGCCGAAGCCGGCGTGAATCACAATGGAGACCTGGATCGCGCACTACAGATGGTGGATGTGGCGGCAAGCGCCGGCGCCGATGCGATCAAGTTCCAAAGCTTTCGGGCAGAATCCCTGGTCACCCAGAGGGCACCCAAGGCCGGCTATCAGGTCCGAGCCACCGGCAAGGAAGGCGGCCAACTGGAAATGCTGCAACGCCTGGAACTTTCAGCCAGCGACCATCGACAGCTCAAGCAGCGCTGCGAGCAGCGAGGCATCCTGTTCCTGTCCACGCCCTTCGACGAAGCCAGCGCCGGCTTGCTCAATGAGTTGGGTGTTCCCGCGTTCAAAGTTTCCTCTGGCGACCTCACCGACACACCCTATCTGACGCGCCTGGCCCTCATGGGGCCCGGGTTGATCCTGTCTACAGGCATGGCCACGCTGGCGGAGGTCGGCGATGCAGTTGCGGCGGTACGCCGCGCCGGACGGGATCCGCTGGCCTTGCTCCATTGCGTGAGCAACTATCCGACCGAACCGGGCGACGTGAACCTGCGTGCCATGCTCACCTTGGCGCAAACATTCGGTTTGCCGGTAGGGTTTTCCGACCATACCGAGGGTATTGACATCGCTCTGGCCGCCGTTGCCTTGGGCGCCCGCATAGTCGAAAAGCATTTTACCCTGAACCGCTCCTTACCAGGCCCGGACCATCGCGCCTCGCTGGAACCCGATGAACTTTGTGCCCTGGTGGAGGGCGCCCGTCGAGTCGAACGTGCATTGGGCGACGGCGTGAAACGGCCACGCGCCTCAGAAGCGGATGTGGCGGCGGTGGCCCGGCGTAGCCTGCATTGGCAGCGGGATCTTCCCGCCGGTTCGACCATACGGGCAGATATGCTGATGAGCCGGCGGCCTGCCGACGGCCTTCCACCCGCTGCTGCGGAAGGGCTTTGCGGCCGCGTATTGAGAGTGGACGTAAAAACCGGCGAGCCCGCAAAAGAAGAACAGTTGCTTGAGGCAAGTCCTACCGGGTAGTGCTCCGAACGGGCCTCTCCAACTCCGCGGGAAAGTGTTCCAATACGAAGTGCTCTATCCAAGGCAAGGGCCGGGCGCCGCTGAATCGGCCCTTTTCCTCACCGTTCCAAAACAGGATCACCGTCGGAAAGCCGCGCAGCTTGTAGCGGCCCGCCAGACGCATATGATCATCGACTTCCACCTTGCCCAAACCCACGGCATGTCCGTAGAGATCCATGAAGTGTTCCAACACCGGCGCAAGCGCGATGCAGGGAGCACACCAGTCGGCCCAGAAATCCACCAGGATGGGCCTTTGGTGAGAAGCCTCCAGCACCAGCGTTTCAAAGTCATGCTCTCCGGTATCGAAGATCTCCGGATGGGCGTGATGATACAGGGGCCTCATTACTGCGCCGCCGCGTCGATGGCCTCGACGAGGATCTGTTGCACCTCCTCAAGCACCGCTGCCGCCGGACTGTCCCCGGCAATGGCAGCCGGGAGCAACAGCAACAGGGTCGTCTTGCCGTCTTTCTCGTAGAGGCTGACATGCAAGGGGCAGAGGGCCAGCATGGACGGGTCCTTATTGGCGATCTGATTGGTATACCAGGGGTTGCATACCGCCATTGCGCGGATGCCGGTGAGGTTCTGGCGGTTGTAGTCCTCCCCCCAGCGCTCGGCCATTCCAGCGATATTGCGGCCGATGTTGGGTTCGAAAATCACCCAGAACTTGCGGGCCTCCAGGGCATCGTGGAGCTTGGGATAAACCGCCTCCAAGGGGGCGGACACCGTCTTTTCATAGACATGGGGCGAGCCGGCCCAGACCAGGCATGCGAACGCCAGTGACAGAGTAAACAGGATGATGCGCAGCATGTGGCCCCTCCAGAATGCGATGAAGACGTAGTATACGCACAACACCGGGGCCGTGAGAGGGGAATTGCGGCATCGAGCAGCAATCCTGTCGAGGTCGATAACATTCGGCCGGAGAGGCGCAAAACCGGTTAACCGATGCTCGTCAGAGGGTGCTGCGGGTCGATCGTAATGGTAATCGACGCCTCCTTGATCTTGGCCAGACTGCCCAACACCTTTACCACCGGTTCCGGCGCCGTGCGCACCAGGGTGGGCGTGGCGAACACATCATGGGCCAAAGCCAGCTCAGGCATGGCCACCACGTCAACGACCTCCAAGCGCCATTGCCCCGGCAGTTTGGCCTCCAGGTTAAGCTTCAATTCGTCCACCAGACGGTCGGTTTCGGCTGTCTGGTGCGCCAGGTACAAGGTCAGTTCAAGTTGCTTCGTTTCCATGGTTCGGATCCCAACAGCTCTAGCGGGTGGCGCCGCATTCACATCGCCCGGCGCTCATGCCTCCAGGACCACCCGGGCAATCATTCGAATCTGTTCGCCCATCAAGGGTTTTGCGGCCAACTGAAAACTCAGACCGTCATCACGCGCTTTTTGCAAGGGCTCCATGAATTCACGCGCAAACGCCGTGACGATGTAGACGTTGAGGTCGGCCGCCTCCGCCTTCAGGCGGCGCAAGGTTTCGACGCCGTCCATGCCCGGCATTTTTAAATCCAGAAACACCAGATCCGGAATTTCGGCCATCGCACTTTCCAAACCAGCCTGCCCACTGTCGGCGGTTTCCAGGCGATAGCCCTCATCTCCCAGGGCCAACTCAAAGGCGTCACGCACGGAAGCATCGTCATCGATGATCAGGATTTTCTTGCTCATTGATTCGATCTCAGCAGAACCGGTTCGGCCAAGGCGGCCTTAAGTTCAACGGTGGCCCTGGCGCCGCCCTCGGGACGCGTTACCAGGCTCAGCTTGCCGCCACTGGCCTCTATCATTTGTTTAGACACACTCAGCCCCAGGCCGGTGCCCTTTCCAGCCGGTTTGGTCGTAAAGAAGGGGTCGAAAATTCGGGTTTGGACATCTTGCTCGATGCCACTGCCCGAATCGCTCACTTCCAGCACCACGGTTTGCCGATCCTGCCGTGGATAAGCGGCAATATCGATACAGCGGCACTCGGATTTCTCCATGGCATCCCGCGCATTCATCAGCAAGTTGATCACCACCTGCTGCAGCGTGTCCGCGTCACAGAGGGCAGGGGGCAAATGCGGGTCGATGTTTACGTTCACCTCGATGGCTTGCTTACGCAGTTCGGTTTGCAGAAGATCCAGAACGACGTGGACCACTTCGGCTACCGGCAGACTCTGCGGCTCGCTGGGAGCGGAGCGGGCGAACACCAACATATTGCGCACAATGCGAGCGATGCGCAGCAATTCGTCCATGGCACGCCCAAGTACCAGCCTGGCCCGCCCTTCCTGTGCCCGGTCACGGGCGTACTCTACATAATTCATAATGCCCATCAGGGGGTTATTGATCTCATGCGCCACACCGCCAACCAGGGTGCCCAAGGCGGTCAATTTCTCCATCTGAACCATCTGTAACTGGGCTTCTTGCAGCCTGCCAAAGACCGACTGAGCCTCGGCCTGGGCCGCGCGTCGGCGCTCGACCTCCACGGACAGGCGATCCCGGGAGACGGTCAGGTTGGCGAGACGTTCGCGCATCCGGTCCATGGCAGTGGCGAGGGCCTGAAATTCGCGAATGGCTACGGGCTCCACGGATTGGCTCAGTTCACCACGCCCCATGCGCTCGGCCGCCTTGGACAGCACCGTAACGGGTTGGCGAATCCAACGTCCGAGCATGGCGAATTTCGCCAGCGCAACGAGGATGAACAGGCCCAGCAATAGGCCCAGTTCAGCAATCGCCTGCCACCGGACGGCCTCGCCGAGATCGCGTACCTGGACCGACACTGCCTGAGCCAGGGCACCGAGGCGCTGCGTGTGCGCCAGCAGGTTGAGCAGCATATTGGTCTCCTGGGATTTCTGACGCCCCGCACGCAGCAGCGCCCGGTGGGTGAGTTCCAGCTGCTCGCGCAAACGCGCCACGGGGTCATCCAGGCGCGGATCCTGATCGATAGAGTCCAGCAGCCCCCGCAATTGCTCCATGCGCCTGTCCCATTGACTGGAGGCTCTCGGACTGCCGGTGGCACCCAGATCGGCCGCCAGTAGCGCCAAGTCCAGGACACCGCGATCGAAATCGATCATCGCGCCTTCCACCCTGGACAGTGACTCGGCGGAGCCGGCCCGCTCGACGAACCAGAACAGCCCCCCGAGGAACAACAGGAGGTAAATGGCTATGCCCGACCACAGTAGATGTCGCAGGCTATGGCTCATTGCACGATCAAGACCCGCTGCGGGTTCACCGCCTGCAGGGGTTCCGTAGCGATATAACGCAGGATATCGGTAACTTCATCGCCATTGCCTGGGACAGAACCCGCCATCCATTGCAGCTCGGCTTCCATCAGGGGCAGCAGGGATTGATCCAAAAGCACGGCATTGAAACCATCATCCAGCACACGCGCAATACGACGCGGATCGGCCCCCAGGTGCCGCGCCACGATGTCGACCATCTCGTCGGCATGCTTGCGGCCATCGTCCTCGGCGTCGATCAATGCCTGTAGCAGACGCCGGGCGACCTGCGGTTTCCCGGCCAACTCGGACAATCTGCCGACCAACAACTCGCTTTGCAGATAGGCACCCGGCAGGGAGAACACCACCGCGGCATCTCCCAGCCTGTCCAGCGCCTCGGACACATAGGGTTCACGGGCGGAAAAGGCGTCGATTCGTCCCTCCGCCAGTGCCGACGGCAGGTCCCTGGCAGCCAGAAACGAGGTCGTGACATCGGCTTCGGTATAGCCCTGTGCGCGCAATACACAGTAGAGAAAGTAATGGACCGCGCTGTCCTTCTGCGTGCCGATCACCTTGCCGCGCAGATCGGAAAGGGTGGCTATACCCCGGTCTCTGCGCCCGACGATTCGATTGGCATTGTCGGAGCTGTAGACCGAGGCCAGGACCCGCAGGTCGTCCTCGTGGCGGAGCTGCCAGAGAAACGGAATCTCCGCGCTTAGCGCGTAG
Organism: Chromatiales bacterium; assembly: GCA_020445565.1. Taxonomy (GTDB): domain Bacteria; phylum Pseudomonadota; class Gammaproteobacteria; order JAGRCI01; family JAGRCI01; genus JAGRGI01. The sequence goes on along the minus strand of JAGRGI010000096.1, from coordinate 44,960 downwards.
TCCACCCGCCCGGCCAGCAGGCCCTCGGCAAGGGCAAGTTTGCCGCTGTCGAAAAAGACGGGGTCGACCTGCAAACCTCGTTTGGCGAAATACCCACGCTCCAACGCCAAATGCACCAGAGCAGAGGTGGCCTGATTGGGCACGCCGATACGCAGCGCTTCGGGCTGTTGTGTCTGCTCGGGTTCGGAACAGGCCGTCAGGAAAAGTACGAGCAGGCCGACGAAGCGAAAGACCGCGCCACAGGGTTTCTGACATAGAGACGCCGAGTTACAGGCACTCGACGACGGTCTTGGCCTGACTCGCCTGGCGGTACGGTGAAGTCTGCGTGGACGGCTCGACATGCCTCCTTATCGGCGAACAGCACGGTAGACTTGAGACCGGCACCGGGACAGGCGTTCACCCGCGAGCGGGAACCGTCGGCATTCCATCCCGAATCCATCGGCTGATTCCGTGCTCAGCCACGTATACCTGGGTATACCCCAGTTGCTCCATAAGCAATCGCCCCAGTGCATCCGTACGGTTACCGGTGCGGCAGATCAGAATGACCGGATCGTTCTTGTCGAAGCGACGGGTAAACTCATCCACGAAGCGCGGATTCAGACGCCCCGCCCCGTCGACGAAGGTCAGCAACACGCTGTCCGGCAGAACGCCGGTCTCGCGCCATTCGTCCGCCCGGCGCACATCCACTACGGCAGTCCCCTGAGCCATCTTCGCGCGAACCTGCGCACTGTCCAGATTAACGTACGGCGGCGGTTCTGCGCATGCGCTGAGCAGTACCACCCCAAGAAACAAGGCAAACCATCGGTAGACCACAGAGACCCCCTGTAGACAAAAGCGGAACGACGGAAATGGGGGCATGAAGCCTCATATTCAACCAAGGTCTTCCCCCGCTTGGACGGATGATGACTTTGGTCGTACGGCGGCGAGCACTTCTATCCAAATCAATTTCCCTTCACATTGTTCGGCGTGCGAATCCCGCCAAGGACTACACTCTTGCGGCTGTCCAATCAAACCTGTTGCGAGGCATGCCATGTCGCTGGTTCAAGCGCGTGGCCTGGTCAAGGATTACCGGGCCGGTGATGTCGTCGTGCATGCGGTGCGCGGCGTGGATTTCGACATAGAGGCCGGCGCCTTTGCCGCCTTCGTGGGACCGTCGGGTTCGGGTAAGAGCACCTTGCTGAACATGATCGGGGCGCTGGACCGTCCCAGCGCTGGCACGTTGACCGTCGCCGGCACCAACGTGGGTGAATTGAAGCGCGGTGCGGCAGCCGATTTTCGCGGCGAGCACATTGGTTTCGTGTTTCAGGACTTCAACCTGGTACCGGTGCTCAGCGCCTTCGAGAACATCGAATACCCGCTTCTGATGGTGCGCAAGCGCCGCGCCGACGAACGCCGCAAGCGCGTGCTGGAGCTGTTGGAAGCGGTGGGCATGGCCGAGCAGCGGGACAAGCGCCCCGACCAACTCTCCGGCGGCCAGAAACAGCGTGTGGCGGTGGCCCGCGCCCTGGCCACCAATGCCCCCCTGGTATTGGCCGACGAACCCACGGCCAACCTGGACCATGCCAGCGCCTACAAGGTGATCGAACTCATGCGGCGGATGCGTGACGAGGCCGGTACTACCTTCCTATTCTCCACCCACGACAGCAAGATCATGGCGGAGGCGGAAACCACTTTCGTATTGGAAGATGGCCTGCTACGGATCGATCAAGGGGGTGTGGCATGATCGACACCCTGCGTCTGGCGGCCCGCAATCTGATGCGCTACCGCCGCCGTACCTGGCTGACCGCCGCGCTGATCACCATCGGCATGGCCGCCATGCTACTGTTCGTGGCCCTGTCCGGTTCCTTCAAGCAGTTGATGGTGGGGCAGATCACCGACTCCATGCTCGGCCACATTCAGGTCCATCGAAAAGGTTATGTGGCCTCCATCGACTCCCTGCCGCTGCAACTCAATCTGCAACCCCGGCAGATGAACAAGCTGACCTCGGTAATGGAGACCATCCCCGGCATCGAAGCCTGGTCTCCGCGAGTGAAACTCGGCGCCATGTTCTCCAATTACAACGAATCTACCACCATTCGGCTCAATGGTGTGGACCCGGCGCGGGAGACCGCTACCGTGCCGTTGCTGGCGGGTCGCCTGATCGACGGCGGGATCAAGGACGGCCTGGTGGCACGGGGTCATGTGCTGATCCCGGAACTGATCGCCAAGGGCATGAAGGTCAAGCCCGGCGACGCCATGGTATTGGTGGCCACCAACCGGGATGGTTCGGTGAACGGAATGCAGTTCGTGGTACAGGGGGTATTGGAGGGCATCTCCGGCCCCGGCGGCCGCGACGGCTATCTGCACATCGATGACGCCCGCGAGCTGCTGCGTCTGGAGCAGCCGGAGGTCAGCGAGGTCGCCCTGCGTCTGGCCCCCGGCGTAGAGCAAAAGGCCGTGCTGAAGGCCCTGCATGACGCGCTGGACGGCTTGACCAACCAGATGGGCAAACCGGTGTTCGAGGTACATCCCTGGGAGGCGCTCTCGCCGTTCGCCAACATCGCTAAGATGATCGACATGATGACCCTATTCATCCGCATCCTGCTGGTGGCCATCGTACTGGTGAGCATCATGAACGTCATGATCATGGCGGTATTCGAGCGCACTCGCGAGATCGGCACCCTGGGTGCCATGGGTACCCGGCCGGGCCGCATCCTGGGTCTGTTTCTGGCGGAAGGAGCCTTGCTGGGCGTACTCGGCGCGGCATTGGGGGCGATCATCAGTCTGGCGGCGGTGGCGGTAATGAACCAGATCGGTCTGCAATTCGATTTCGGCCGTCAGACCGGCCTGATGTTGCACCCGCACATCGCTTGGCGGGAGGTGTCGGCCGCCGCCCTGCTGGTCATCGTGGTCGCCACCCTGGCTACTCTGCAACCGGCCTGGAAGGCAGCCAGAATGGACCCCAATCAAGCCCTGCGCCAGGTTTGACCGGAGCATATACCGAATGAAAACCCGCTTTCTCGCCTTCGCACTGCTGACACTCGTCGCACCCCCGTTGCCGATTCTGGCCGAGGACGGTAATGCCATCCTCGCCGAGCTGGACCGGAGAATGGCGCCGGAAACCTACGAGATGTACCGCAAACTGATTAATATCGAGCCGGATGGCTCGCGCAAGGAGTTCACCCTCTACACCGTGAAAAAGGGACGCGACCAGATGGCCGCCCTGTTCCTGAGCCCCGCCAGCGAAAAGGGCCGCGCCACCCTGCGCCTTGGGGACAACCTTTGGCTGTACATCCCCAATGTCGGCAAGCCGCTGCGCATCACCAGTCTGCAATCGGTCGTCGGCGGCGTGTTCAACAACTCCGACCTGCTGCGCCTTGAATTCAGCACCGAATACGACGTGGATAGCCTGGCGGAGGACGACGGCAAACACTTGCTGAACCTCAAGGCCAAGAGCCGCAATGTTGCCTATGACCACCTGAAGATGTGGGTGGAGAAGGACTCTCTGCTGCCGGTCACTATCGAGTGCTACGCCGCTTCGGGCCTGCTCATCAAGACCCTGCACTACAGCAAGGTTGAAGACTTCGGTAACGGCCTGCGCCGCCCATCGCAACTGATCACCGACAGCCCCCTGCAAAAGGGATACAAGTCGGTCATGTTGTTCGCCAAGATGAAAGCCCGCCCGCTGGACGATGAGGTATTCACCCTCAACTACCTGCCGCGCCTGGATGAACTTCGTTAGGGCGCTGCCCCTGCTGCTGCTTGCAGGCTTCGCCGGGGCCCAGGACGAATTCAGTTTCGACCTTGACGAACTGGCGAAACCACCCTACGAAATCGGCGGTTATCTGGAACTGCGGGCCGAACGCGACGCTGTCGACAGAGGCTCCCCGTTCAGCCGCCTGAACTTCCGTGGCGAAGCAGCCCCGGACAACCTCTTTCGCCGCGGCCTCACGGCTCATTTAGAGGCCAGTTACAGCTGGTCCGATACCAGTGTGCACTTTGTCGGCGAGCAGGTGATTCAGAACGACGACTTCCGTCACGCCGACCGTGCCGTGGCTCAGGAGGGCTATCTGCGCCTGCGCCCTGCCGACGCTACCATTATCGACATCGGCAAGCGCGCCCTGCTGTGGGGAAAGGGCTATGCCTTCAGCCCGGTGGGCTTCGTGGAACGCCGCAAGGACCCGAACGACCCCAATCTGGCCCGCGAGGGCTTTTTCATGGCAGTGGCGGACTGGGTCACCCGCCGACCCGGCGACCTGACCGCCATCGGTATCACCGCCCTGCTGCTACCGGTCACGGACGGAATCAACGACGATTTTGGCCCCGGCGACCACCTCAACCCGGCGCTGAAACTGTACCTGCTGTATCAAGATACCGACATCGACCTGATCTGGGCCAGCGACGGCAGCCGCCCCACCCGCTGGGGATTCGACCTTTCCCGCAATCTCGGCCCCAGCCTGGAAATCCACGCCGAGTGGGCGCACACCGGGAAGGCGGATTATCCCGTCGTCGCCGACGATGGCAGCATACAACGGCGCGAAGCCACGGCCACCAGCTATCTGTTCGGCCTGCGCTGGATCAGCGAGAGCGAAACCACCTGGATCGCCGAATACTATCGAAACGGCACGGGCTACACCGGCGAGCAGTTCAGCGATTTCGTCGCAACGCTTGACCGCGCCCTGGACAACGGTCAAGACCTGGACCGAATCGCCGACCTGGCGACGGAACGCTACTCGGGCCAGGGTATCGGCCGACGCTACGCCTATCTGCGGGCCTCATGGAAGGAACCGTTTGATGTAGTCTATCTGAGCAGCGCCCTGCAAGTGCTCTACAACCTGGAAGACGACAGTGCTTCCTACATCGGCGAGTTGATCTACACCGGTATTACCAATACGGAGTTGCGCCTGCGGCTGGGGGTGCTGGACGGGAAGGATGACAGCGAGTTTGGCAGCAAGCAGAATGCCACGCGAATAGAAGCGCGATTCCGTTATTATTTCTGAATCGGTCAACGCGAAACAGGGCTCGGGCCGACGGCGCCAAACTACCGCCGGCCCTTGCCTGCCGCGTCACTCAACACAAACCTGGCGTTACAATCGCCCCGCGACCACGCTATGCATCCGGCTCCCGTGACTTGGCCACGAACAGCCAGATGAAGAAAAAGCCAATCCCCAGCAACACAGCGAGCACGATCATGCTCATCAGCCCGATGTCGTTGCCGAACAGAAGATCCATCCAAAGATCCATGGTTTCACCCTCCGCGCTCGTATGCGTTATTGTTGGAAAAGCATAAGCAGATCTTAGTGTAGAACAAATGATTCTCATCAACTCGGCGAGGTACGTGCCACAACATCCAGGTGCAGAAAACCGTTTGTCGTGTCACCGCCCCCCATTGCACCCCACGCACTGACCGCCACCATGACCTTGCTGCTCATCTACGTCTTCATCGCGCTGGGATTTTCCTTTCTCTGCTCTGTGGCCGAGGCGGTGCTGTTAAGCGTTACATCACCCTATGTGGCCCTAATGGTGAAAGAGGGAAAGCCCTCCGGCAAACTGCTGGAGCACTTCAAACAAGACATCAACCGTCCCCTGGCCGCCATCCTCACCCTCAATACCATCGCCCACACCCTGGGCGCCGCCGGCGCGGGCGCCCAGGCTGCCTTGGTGTTCGGCAATGCCTATGTGGGTATAGCCTCGGCGGTGCTTACGCTGCTGATACTGGTGCTGTCGGAAATCATCCCCAAGACCCTGGGGGCGAAGTACTGGCGGCAACTGGCACCGCTCACTGCCTATTCGCTCAAGTACCTGATCCTGGTCCTTTACCCCTTCGTGCTGCTGTCGGAAAAGCTCACGGCCGGCCTTTCCCACGGCCCCAGCCTGCGGGGATTCAACCGCGAGGAATTCGCGGCCATGGCCGAAATGGGTGAAAAAGAAGGCCAACTGGCCAGCCAGGAGACCCGGATCATCAAAAATCTCTTCACCATGCACCATACCCCGGTAGAAGGCGTGATGACGCCACGCACGGTGATGTTCTCACTGCCTGAGGACATGACCGTGGACGCCTTCTTTGCCCAACATGCCAGTGAACGCTTTTCGCGAATCCCCATCTACGCCCGCGACAAGGATCGCATCAACGGCTTTGTGCTGCGTGTCGACCTGCTGTTGGCTAAGGCACGCGGCAACGGCGCGAACGCCCTGTCGATCTATCGCCGCCCGCTACCGACGATTTCCGCCGCGACCACCGTACTCAAGGCTTTCAAGGCATTCCTGGACCAGCGCGCTCACATCATGCTGGTGGTCGACCCCTTTGGCGGCACCGACGGCATCGTCACCCTGGAAGATATTCAAGAGACCCTTCTCGGCCTCGAAATCGTCGACGAAGGCGACAGGGAAGTGGATATGCAAGTACTCGCCCGTAAACTTTGGCGACGCCGCGCCGAAGAGATGGGTATCGACCTGAATCGTCTGGCAGACGAAACAGACGACAGATCGGCAAACGATGGACAAGAAACCGGGCGGGACGCGGGATACCCCTAATGCCGTCCAACTCACGCCCGAGTTAGTATGTACATAATCCCGCGCTGATTTTTCCTAGGGACCAGATCCCCAAGCGGATCGACGTCACGCTGTTAGTGAATCAATCAAGAGAACCAGGTACGTCAATGAGAACACCAGACATCAGCGAATTCCTAGACGACATGTCGGTGGAACAAAAAAACGAACTGTTGGTACAGTTCGAGCGCAAGGCGAAATTGGGACGACGCATGATCTGGGTGGTGGTCCTGGTCATCGCCATGGCCCTGACCGTTATCGTTTTGCTGCTCAACGGTTACCACAGCAAGATGGCCTCAGTGGCCGAAGACAAGCAGGCCACGCAGGCCCAGATCAAGGAGTTGCGCTCGGAGATTCAGGACATGGAGCGCGAGTTCGCCGCCCTGGTGCTGGACAGGATCCCAAACCTGACAGCGATCAAGGAGAACACCAAGCTGGAGATCGCCCAGGGCTATGTCCGCTCCATCGAATTCACGCCGTTGAATCGCCGCGGCAGCGGTGCCTGGGAGTACCAAATCAAGTTGCAGAATCTGTCTCAGCGCATGGTCAATCCGGATCTGACCATCTCGCTTTTCAATCGCCTGGGCATCGAGTTGGGCAGCTCGGAGCTGCGTGCCTTCCAGGCGCCCACGCTGCTACCGGGGGACAGTTCCCAGCACGGCGGGATCATCGAACTCAACAGCAACGAACCGGCCAAATATTTCCGAATCGTTACCCGTAGCTGAAGCGCGTTCGGCCGATCCACAAGGATCGGCCCTTGCCTGACTTCAGCTCTTCACTTCGAGCAGTTCCAGGTCGAAGATCAGCGCCGAATTGGGGCCGATGGACTGACCCGCACCACGGGCGCCGTAGCCCAGCTCGGAGGGGATAAAGACCTTCCAGTGATCGCCCTCTTTCATGTGAGTGAGCGCCTCCTTGAAGCCATCGATGACGCCGGCCAGGGAGAAAGTGGCCGGCGCTCCGCGCTTGCGGGAGCTGTCGAACACGGTCCCGTCGATCAGAGTCCCTTCGTAGTGCACCACCACGGTCTGGTCTGCCGCCGGCGTCTTGCCCTCACCACTGGACAGAACCTCATATTGCAGCCCGCTGGGCAATACGGTCACGCCCTCGCGCTTGGCATTGTCCGCGAGAAAGGACTGGCCGGATTCCAGATTCGCCTGCGCAGCTTCCGCTGCGGCGGCCTGTTGCGCCGCACTCCACTCGGTCATGGTCTTGCGCCGGTCTTCCATCGACAGACGCGCATCGACGCCGCCCAGCGCATCCTGGACAGCCGCGGCAAATGCGGCCGGGTCCAGCTCCGTCTCCTGGGTAGCGAGACGCTGACCCAGCTGGTAGCCAACCGTGTAGCTATAGCGTTGAGAGAGGGTTTCCAGAGCAGGCTCGGCGGCCTGGGCAATAGAACTCACGGCTACGGCCAACAGGCCGGCGCTGATCATTGAACGCATGTATTTTCCTCGAAATGGGGGATGGTCATGCCCTCCTTTGCCTGGGCAGGAAGGCGTATCATGAGACTTTTGCGTGAGGGTGCGAGTTCCAATGAGTTCCAGCGTTGCCGATGAACCTCTGCTCGAGATCGAACTCGGGGGACGCAAGATCACGATACTGGGCACAGCCCATGTATCCCGCGCCAGCGCGGACAAGGTTCGCCAGCTGCTGGCCGAACGCGATTTCGACGCGGTGGCGGTGGAACTCTGCCCGAGCCGCTATCACGCCATCATGGACCCGGACGCACTGGCAAAGATGGACCTATTCGAGGTAATGCGCAAGGGGCAGGCCCCCATGGTGATGGCCAGTCTGGCACTGGGCGCCTATCAACAGCGACTGGCCGAACAATTCGGCATCGAACCGGGTGCCGAGATGCGCGCCGCCATTCATTCGGCCCGGCAGGCACACCAACCGGTGTGGCTCATCGATCGGGAGATCGGTATCACCCTCAAGCGTATCTACGGGGCGATCCCCTGGTGGCGGCGACTGAACCTGTTCGCCGGGTTGATGGCCAGCGTGGTAAGTCGAGAGCAGGTAAAAGAAGAGGACATCGAACGACTCAAGGAGGGCGACATGCTGGAGACCACCTTCGCCGAGTTCGCCGCGGAGGAGAAAGACCTGTATCGGCCCCTGATCGACGAACGCGATCGCTACATGGCCGCGCGGCTGCGCCAGGAGATGGAAAGCGGTTCGGCGAGCGACGTGTTGGCGGTTGTCGGCGCCGGACACCTGCAAGGCATCGGTCGCTATCTTGCGGACACCGGCAAGGACCCCGGGGTGGAACTTTCCGAACTGGATCATCTGCCGCCAAAGTCCCGCTGGCCCAGGCTCATTCCCTGGCTGATCGTGGCCCTGGTGTTCATCGGTTTCGGCATCGGCTTTCAACGCAGCCCGGAGCTGGGCTGGACCCTGGTGATGGAGTGGGTACTGATCAACGGCGGGCTGTCGGCCCTGGGCGCCTTGATTGCCGCCGGCCATCCTCTGACGGTACTGGGGGCCTTCGTGGCGGCGCCCATCACCTCGCTTAACCCGACCATCGGTGCCGGCATGGTGACTGCCGCCATCGAAATCTACCTGCGCAAACCCAGTGTCGGAGACTTCGGTCGATTGCGCCATGACACCGCCCAGATCAAAGGCTGGTGGAAGAACCGCGTCGCCCGCACCCTGCTGGTATTCCTGTTCAGTACACTGGGATCGGCCGTCGGGACCTATCTGGCCGGCTTCCGCATCTTCGATCATTTGAACTGAGATGGCACAAGGTACCCGTATCGTACGCGCGGCGGTGTCGCTGGCCGACAGCGACCGCAATGTCTACCAGGATCTGCGCCTCAGTCTGGCCTGGCATCCGTCGGAGACCGCCGAGCGTCTGGTGGCCCGGCTGCTTGCCTACCTGGCCTTTTACGATGAGCGGCTGCGTTTCACCAAGGGTGTGTGCGCGGGCGACGAACCGGATTTATGGGTTTTGGACGACGACGGCAGGCCGTCGCTCTGGATCGAGGTGGGCACACCGGATGCCGAACGCCTACGCAAACACTCCCGCGGGGCCGGACGTCTGGTGGTCCTTCTGTATGGCGACCGCCGCGGCAACTGGCGCAAGCGGGAATTGCCCCTGTTGAGCGATCGCGCCGGTCTGAGTCTGCTGGTTCTGCCCGACGAGGCACTCGCGACCCTGACCGACGGCTTGGACAAGTCAATCAACTGGATCTGCACCATCGCCGGCGGCGTGATGTACCTGGACCACGGCGGCACAATGAAGGAAATTTCCCTAAACCCGGAGTTGGGTGACCCACCCAGCACCATTTAAAGGGTATGATGTCGCCCGATCCCGATTGACTGCCCTGTGACCATGACCGAGCCCGTCTGCGTCGTCGCCGCCCTCTACCGATTCGCCCCCCTGACCGATTACCTTCAGTGGCGCGAACCCCTGCTGAGCCTATGCCGGCGGGAACGTATTCACGGCACCCTGCTGCTGGCCCCAGAAGGCATCAACGGCACGGTGGCCGGCACGCGCTCTGCCATCGATGTGCTCAAGGGCTGGCTGGGGGCCGATCCGCGTATGGCCGGCATGGAGTACAAGGAATCCTATGCCCACGCCTGCCCGTTTCACCGCATGAAGGTGAAACTGAAACGGGAGATCGTCACCCTGGGCGTGCCGGAACTGGACCCGAACCGACAGGTGGGCGAATACGTGGAGGCCGGGGACTGGAATGCCCTGATCGAACAACCCGACGTGGTCGTGGTGGACACCCGCAACGATTACGAAACCGGCATCGGCAGCTTCGACGGAGCCCGCCTGCCGGACATTCACCAGTTTCGCGACTTCCCCGACTACGTGCGCCAGAACCTGGACCCGGAACGGGACAAGCGCGTGGCCCTGTTCTGCACCGGCGGCATCCGCTGTGAAAAGGCCACGGCCTACCTGCTGCAACAGGGCTTTGAGCAGGTTTACCACCTGCGCGGCGGCATTCTGCGTTACCTGGAAGAGACCCCCGCTGAAAACAGCCTCTGGAACGGGGAGTGCTTCGTATTCGACGGGCGGGTTTCCGTCGGACACGCCTTACAGCCGGGCGACTACCTGGAATGCCCTGCCTGCCGTTGGCCGGTGAGTCCCGAAGACCGGCTACAGCCCGGCTACGTGGAAGGGGTATGCTGCCCCCATTGTCACCAGGGCTTGAGCGAGCAAAAGCGCGCCGCCTGCCAGGAACGCCACCAACAGATGGAACTGGCCGAGGCGCGTGGCGTGATGCATATCGGTGCCGCGCCGGGCACGCCGGTCTCCGATCCCTTCACACGCTGACGGCCCAATGCTGAGCAAGATCCTCCTTACCCTGCTGGTGATCATCGTCGCCTTCATCGTGATCGGCGCACGCTCCAGCAGCGTGCGGGAAGGGGAACCCTCGCGGCCGACCACCCCATCGGCCGGAGCGAAACCCTCGCGCAAGGCCTGGCTGATCGGCGGCGTCGTGGCCCTGTTGCTGATAGCATCGCTGGCCTCCATCCTGTACCGCAACTGGCAATACGGTCAGGAACTGGTATCGGTTCGCGTGGTGAACATTCAATCCGGCCAGGCGCAGATCTACCGAACCCGGCGCGCCAACATCGAAGGCCGCTCCTTCAACACCCTGGACGGCCGCACCGTGACCGTGGCCGACATGGAACGGGTCGAGGTGATCGAAGGTGATGTCGGTGCCAAGGACATCCGCCTGCCGTAATTCAACTTCCTTTGTTCGGAACTCTCCCCATGAATCATTTCGCCCCTGGGCAACGCTGGGTCAGCGAAACCGAGCCGGAACTGGGTCTGGGCACCATCCTGGGCAGTGACGGGCGCTTTATCAACGTCGTCTTTATGGCCAGCGGCGAGACCCGACGCTACGCGCTCAACAGCGCCCCTCTGGCACGGGTCGATCTGGTGCCCGGCCAGCAGATCCGCAGCACCGCCGGTGCGCAGCTGACCGTTGCCGGTTACCGGGAACAGGACGGACTGCGCGTGTACCAATGCCTGGGCGAGGAGCAGACCGAACAGGAGCTCCCAGAAACCGACCTGGCCTTCGACCTGGAGTTGCACGGTCCTCGCGACCGCCTGCTGGCCGCCCGACCGGATCGCAACAACCGCTTCTACCTGCGCTACCAGGCCCAGCAGGCGCGCGCACGGGAGCTGGCCTCGCCGCTGCGCGGCCTGTTGGGGGCCCGCATACAACCCCTGCCCCATCAGATGTACGTTGCCCGCGAGGTCGCCGATCGGCATGCGCCCAGAGTGCTGCTGGCAGACGAAGTCGGCCTTGGCAAGACCATCGAGGCCGGCCTGGTCATCCATCGGCGCCTTATCACCGGACGTAGTGCGCGGGTGCTGGTGGTGGTGCCCCAGGCATTACAGCACCAGTGGCTGGTGGAGCTGTTGCGCCGCTTTCACCTGCGTTTCTCCCTGTTCGACGAGGCGCGCTGTAGCGCCCTTGAGGAGGGCAATCCGTTCGAAGAGTCCCAGCTCGGCATCCTGCCCCTGGAACTGTGCGGCGCCCGATCGGACATCTTCGAGCAGGCGTTGGCCGCGGGCTGGGACCTGCTGGTGGTGGACGAGGCACATCGTCTGGCCTGGACGCCAGACAGTCCCTCCCCCGAATACCTGCACATTCAGGCCCTGGCCGAGCGCACGCCGTCCGTCTTGCTGCTGACAGCGACACCGGAGCAACTCGGGCGCAGCGGCCACTTCGCCCGTCTGCGCCTGCTGGACCCGCACCGTTTCCACGATCTCAGTGCCTTTGAAGCGGAACAGCAAGGCTACGCCAGTCTGGCGGAGCAGATCGCCCCACTGCTGGAGCAGACCCCGCTGGACGCGCAGACCATTGCCGTACTGCGTGAACGCCTGGGCGACGAAGAGGTATTGCCGCTGCTTGCCAAGGGTGAGGAACAGGCCGCACGCACGGCATTGCTGAACCGCTTGTTGGATCGGCACGGCACCGGCCGGGTGATGTTCCGCAACACCCGCACCGCGGTAGGCGGCTTCCCCGAACGCATCTGCGAACCCCAGGCCCTTGAATCCCCCGCCGACTATTCAGCGGGGCTGTTCCCGGAGCGCGGGCATTCGGGCGATTCGCCCTGGTGGCGGCTTGATCCCCGCGTCGACTCTCTCGCCAAGCTGGCCGACACGTACAAGCCCGAAAAAATCCTGGTGATCTGCAAGGCCGACGAGACCGCCCGCGAGTTGCAAAGCGCCCTGAAGGATCGTTTCGGCCTGGCCGCGGGCCTGTTCCATCGGGGTCAGAGCATCGTCGACCAGGATCGTGCCGCCGCCTGGTTTGCCGATCCCCAGGGCGCTCGACTGCTGGTCTGCTCCGAGATCGGCAGCGAAGGCCGCAACTTCCAGTTCGCCCACCACCTGTTTCTGTTCGACCTGCCCCAAGACCCGGATCTGCTGGAACAGCGCATCGGCCGCCTGGACCGCATCGGCCAGCAGGGCCAAGTGCGTATCCACGTCCCCTACTTCGCCGGAACCCGACAGGAGAGCTGGTTCCGCTGGCTGAACGAGAGCCTGAACGCCTTCGCCGCACCCAACCCTGCTGCGCCGGCGGTGTTCGCCGATCTGGCCGAGGAGATCGAGCAGGCCCTGGATGAGCCGACATTGTTGGGGGACTTGATCGCCCACACCCGCACGCGCGAGGCCGAGCTGCGCGAGCAATTGCGCCATGGCCGAGACCGCCTGCTGGAATTGCATTCCTGCCGACGAGAGCCAGCGGAGGCATTGACCCTCGCCGTGCGGGAAGAGGACGCAAAACCCGGGCTGAGTGAATTCCTGGAGCGGGCCTGCGACGAACTGGGGGTGGACGTGGTGGAACGGGCCGACGGCGCGCTGTTGCTGCGCCCCGGCGCCCACATGTCCACCGGCGCGTTACCCGGTCTCGGCGAGGACGGACTACCCGCCTGCCTGTCTCGTGACGAGGCCATGGCCCGCGAGGACCTGGCCTTCCTGACCTGGGAACATCCCCTGATCGGCGGCATGATGGACGCCATGGCCGACGGCGATTTCGGCAACGCCGCCCTGGTGGCGCTACGGCGCAGCGGACTGCCACCGGGCCAGCTTCTCCTGGAGGCGATCTACATCGCCGAATGTCCCGCACCGCGCGGCTTAGGCGTGGCCGACTACCTGCCCGGTACCCCGGTACGCCTGTTGATCGGCCCCAACGGCGGCGACCTGGCCACCAACATCGCCCCCGACCGCCTCAATGCCGCCTGTGAGGAAGTAGAACCGACCAGTGTCCAGGCCGTCGTCCGCGCCATCAATCGCGATCTGCGCAAACGCTTCCAGCGCGCCGAGGCCCTGGCCGACGAACGACTTGGCGTTCTGCGCGACAAGGCAATGGCCCTGGCGGAAGAACGCGAGCGTCTGGAGTTGGACCGCCTGAAGGCACTGGCGCGGGTGAACCCGTCGGTTCGACAAGACGAAATCGAGGCACAACAGCAGCGCATGGTGGAACTTGGTCAGGCGTTGGCAGGCGCGCGTATCCGCCTGGACGCAGCACGGGCTTTGGTGACCGCATGAATCAGGTCCCCGCGCTGAGCCGGCACGGGGTCGACAATGGCTGAAGCAATCCACAAACTCCCTTAACGAAATCCGGAAAATCGCGATGTACCAGAAACCGTACAGCTATCGGTGGGCCTGGGTTTTGGCGTTTGCGCTGTTGACTCCCGCGAAAGCAACCCTGGCTGGCTGGTTCGGCGACGAATGCCCGAAGGTCGAGCGCTGGATGGCGGTAATGAACGAATGGGGCTCGGGGGCGGATTTCAACCGGCTACAGCATCAACAGGTACGGCAACTGATCGCACCGGCGTTTCATGACGACATCATGCGCGAGGTTTGGGGCGATACCTACGCCCAAATGTCCGATAGCCAACGCGCATCGATCCATCGGTCACTGACAGATTGCAGCAAGGAGCTGTGGGTCAGGTACTTTGTCACCGTTCCCTTCGCCGATCTGCCCGATCGGGTAAAACGCGCCCGTGGCAGCGACTTTGCCCAGTGGCTTTCCGCCATCCAGACGGTAAACACCCAGCCCTACGCCAGTCTGAAGGCGAGACGGCAACAGCAAGTCGCCGCCGCGGAGAATGCGGCCCAACGGCGCACCGACGCCAGGGCCGCCGCACTGGCGCGCCGCGAGCAACTCGCCCGCCTCCAGGAGGAGCGGACCCGGCAAGCGGAGATAGAAGCTCAAAACCGGATCGCACTGGTCAGCAAACACGCCGACAGCGGGCCGTTTCGCGGCCAGGGCGCCGCCTATCTCAATGCCCTCTATGTGGACGATCGCGATGCGCTGGCGGCCTATGACCGGATGTTCTCGCAATCCTTTTCCGAGGTCATGTCCCTGTACAAGGGCTCGGCGACCGACGGGCTGGCACGCCTGTTTTTCGGCAAGCAGGGCTCCCAACAGTTCGGCCAGAAATTGCAGTCCGCGGCCGCCAACCTGAGCATGGTGACCTCGGTGGCCGGCGCCTACGTTCTGTACTACGAACACGCCTACCCCAAGTGTATGGACGGAAATCCCCTGATCTACACCCGCACGCGGGAATACGAATGGGTCACCAAGAACGGCCTAGGCCAGGTGCTTTCCCGATCCCCCGGATGGTCGGTTACCGACAAGTTTCATATCAATCATCGCCACCAATACATCTGGGAACACATGGGCGACATCGAGAAAGGCAACGCCGTCATGACCGATCTCTTCCTGGGAAAACCGGGCGCGATCCGACTGACCGACGCCCTGACGGCCATGACCGGCTCGATGCAACAATTCACCTGTGACAGCCAGGAAATGCGTCAACTGGAAAGCCGCATGCTGAGCTATTTCAAACTCGCTGTTGGAAAGATGCGTCGGGCGGTGAATTGAGCTGGAGGCAAACCGGCTCAGACGCGATGACGCACCCCGAACAAGATCGCATAAAGAGTCGGCACGAACACCAGGGTCAGTACGGTGGCAAAGCCCAGGCCGGCCATGATCGTTATGGACATATTCACGAAGAACACGTCCTTCAGCAACGGAATCAACCCCAGGATGGTGGTGGCGGCCGCCAACACCACGGGTCGTAGCCGGCTGACGGTGGAGTCCAGAATCGCGGTGTAGGGTTCCTTGCCGCCGTCGATTTGCTGATCGATCTCTTCAATCAGCACGATGGCGTTCTTGATCAACAGGCCGATCAGGGACAAGGCACCGAGCAGGGACATGAAGTCGAAGGCGCCGTTGGCGCCGAGCAGGCCGGCGGTGATGCCGACCAGGGCCAGGGGGACGGTGATCCAGATGATCAGCGGTTGACGCAGTTTGCCGAACAACAGAATGCTGGTGAGGATCATCAGCAGGAAGCCCACTGGCAGGGCGGAGAAAAGGGCCCCCTGCGCCTTGCTGGAGTCCTCGAATTCACCGCCCCAGTCCAGACTGTAGCCCGGCGGGAGTTCGAGAGCTTCGATCCGGGGTTTGAGGGTTTCGAACAGTGGGGTCGCCAATTCCTCGCTGGAATTGCAGGAGGCCGTGATGGTCTTTACCCGGTTGCGGGCGCGTATGACGGTGTTTTCGAAATAAACCGGAAACTCGGTGACGACCTGCCCGATGGGGACGGCTTGGGCCAGGGCCGGACTCCATACCTGGATATCGCGAAGGCTATCGGCACTCCCGCGTTCCTGTTCCGGCGCGCGTAATACGATGGGCAGGTTGAGGTTGCCGTCTCTGTAGCTGCCCACGGTCAGGCCGTCGAAGCCGAATTTGAGGGCATCGGCGAGTTCCTCGCGGGATATGCCCAGTTGACGGCCCATGGCCTCGTTGAACGCGGGACGAACCATCTTGGCCGGCTGGCGCCAATCGTCACGAATGTCTCGTGAGCGCGGATCGTTGCGCATGATGTCCATGGCAAGCTCGGAAAGTCTTCGCAGTTCAGCATCGTCGGGCCCTTGAAAACGGACCTCGATCTTGGCGTCACGGCCCGGACCGATGCGCAGGGATTTAATCAGCGGGTCCACGTCCGGCAGGTTTTGGGCCAGGAAGTCCTGCAAGGCTGGGCGAATCTCGGCGATCCGTTCCAGGCTGTCCGCGGCCACGACCACTTGGGCATAGACCGGCGAGGTCTCCTTGGCGTCGTACACCAGCGTGAAACGTTGATGGGGACCCCCGATGCTGCTGGCGGTCAGTTTTACGCCCTCCAGGGAACGCAGGTATTCGCTCACTTTCAAGGTGTCGGCGCGGGTCTGCTCGATGTCCGTTCCCTCCGCTTCCCAGAGGTCGACGAACAGCAGCGGGGTGTTGGATGCCGGGAAAAAAGCGTTCTTTACATTGCCGAATCCAAGCAGGGAAGCCACGAACAGGCCGAGCACGGCCAACACGGTGAAGACCCGCCAGCACAGGGCGAACGCAACGATGGCGCGAAAACCGCGAAACAACACGCCTTGGTAGGGATCTTTCGGTTCGGCCGCGGTCTTGCCGGGACGCAACAACAGGGCGCAAAGCAAGGGCGTGGTGGATATCGCGGTGAGCCAGGAGAGCAGTAGCGAGTACAGGATGACGTAGAAAAGGGATGCGGTGAACTCGCCGGTGGAATCCGGCGACAGGCCGATGGCGGAGAACGCGAGGATGCCGATCAAGGTCCCACCCAACAGCGCCCAGACGTTTTTGCCGACGGTCTCGCGTGCGGCGCTGGCGGCGTCCGCGCCGGCCCGCATACGCACCAACATGCCCTCGGCCACCACAATGGCGTTGTCCACCAGCATACCCAGGGCGATGACCAGCGCTCCCAGGGAGATCCGTTGCAGTTCGATGCCGTGCAGCTTCATGATGAAAAGCGTACCGGCCACGGTGATCAGCAATACCAAGCCGATGATCAGACCAACCCGCAGTCCCATGAACAGCAGCAGAACGCCGATGACGATGGCGACCGCCTGACCGACATTGACCAGAAAGCCCGAGACGGAGCTCTCCACCTCGACTGGCTGGTTGTAGATCTCCTGTAGCTCCATCCCCAAAGGCGTGAGCGCCTGTAGCTGGGCGATACGGCTTCGCAGACGACGCCCGACCTCCACCACATTCTCTCCATTGAGCATGGAGATGCCGATGGTGAGCGCCGGTTTGCCATTGGCATAGTAGAGTTGGCGCGGTTGTTCCAGGTAGGCGCGCTGGATGTTAGCAACGTCCTTAAGATAGATGAGTTTTTTGTCGTTGGAACCGATCAGCACCTCGCCGATCGCGGCGGCAGAGCGCAGTTCTCCGCTGGGCTCGATGCGCAAATACTGCCCGTCTACCCGCACCTGGCCGGCATCGGCGACGACGTTTTGCGACACCAACAGTTGGGCGATCTGGTTTGGCGCGATCCCCAGTTCGCCAAGATGGGCGCGGGAGATCTCCACATACACCACTTCCTGCTGCTGGCCGGCGATGGTGATCTTGCGCACGCCCGGCACCAGTACCAGTTCACGCTTGAGCAGGTCGGCGAAATTCCAGAGATCGCGCCAGCTGTAACCCTCGCCGGTCAGGGCGTAATAAACCCCGTAAACATCGCCGAATTCGTCAATGATCAGCGGCTCGTCGGCCCCGGCAGGAAGGCGCGAGCCGATGTCCGCGATACGACGGCGCAGCTCATCGTAGATGTTGGGGAAATCGTCGCCCCGGTAGGTGTCCTTGAACTCCACGACAATGTCGGACACACCGGGCCGGGACACGGACATCTTGATCTTGTCCAACTGCTCCATGCGTTGCAGGGCATCCTCAATGGGATAGGCCACCTCATCGCGCACCTGCTGGGCCGACGCACCGGGATAGCGGGTGATGATCTTCGCCTGTTTGACGGTGAAGGCCGGGTCCTCCAGCTTGCCCATGCCCCGAAAGCCCCAGACACCGCCGGCCACCAGAACGACAACCAACAACCAGGAGACCACCGGTGTTCTGACCGAATACTCGCCGATGTTCATGTCAATGCGGATCACTGGCGCGTGGCGCGGCCTGCTCGTGCTGCGGGAGCAGACTCACTTTCATGCCCTCGCTGACGAAAGAGGCACCGGCAACCACGATACGCATCCCGGCTTGCAAGCCCTCGGTGACGTTGATGCGGTCACCGCGCAGTTCGCCCAGGGTGACAGGGCGTGCATGGGTGGTGAGCGTGGTTTCGTCCACCGCCCAGACGCGGGGGTTGAGCCGGTAGTCACCAATAACGGCGGTGGCGGGGATGGCGAATTGCGCGTTTTCCGGGTCTCCGCTATCCCGCTCAACCGTGACGGTAGCGGTCATTCCTGGTAACACGGCCTGATTGCCCACCTGGTCCATGGTGTAAGTGACGGTGAAGGTCTGCGTGTTGGCATCCGCTTGATTGGCGATCTCCTTGAAACGGATCGGTGTACGACTGCCGGGCAGATCGTCGAAACTCACAAAGGCACGGACGGCCCTGTGGCGCTGTTCTTCGTCCACAATGCGCGAACGAAAGCCTCGCAGCATGCCCTCCGGCACCTCGAACTGCACCTCCAGCCCGCTCACATCCACCAGGATCAACACCGTCTGTTTGGCCTGCACCTCTTCGAACCGATCCACCATTCGGCTCGCGATGGTGCCGGCAAACGGAGCCTCGATGCGGGTGTAAGCCATGTCCTGGCGTGCGGCGTCCAGCGACGCCAGGGCGCTCTTGTATTCCGCCTCCAGGCTATCGAAATCCATCTTGGAGATATGCCCCTTTTCGACCAGACCCTTGGCCCGGTTGTAATTCTTGCGGGCGTTGTCGAAGCGCGCCTGCTTGTTGCTGAGGGCGATCTGGTAATCCTTCGGGTCCAGCTCCGCCAGCGTCTGTCCCTTGCGAACCCTGTCGCCTTCCTTTACGGAAAGTTCGCTGATCCTGCCCGACACACGGAAGGCCAGTTCAGCCCGTTGCGCCGCTTCGATGCGAGCCGGGAAACGTCTGGACACCTCGGTGGCCGCCTCGCTGACGACGACGGTCTTCACCGGACGCCCGGCAGCCTCGGGTGGCGGCGCCTCGGGGGGGGTGCCGCAACCCGCAGACAGGGCGATACAGGCCAGGGTAGCCAAGATCCGGGGCGGTGATCGAAACATCCGTGGGCTCCGTCGCTGAAAGGTGAATTCGGGCAAGTGTAACACCTGGGTTCTACCCTTTTCGGACAGAGGGCCAATTTCACTTGCAATGAACGAGCGTGCTTGCCGGTCCTGTAACCACATCCACAACAACGGAGGAGACCATGCGGACACCTTACCTCTTGGCGCTTGTTGCCATACTGTTCCCGGGCACTGGCCAGAGCGCGGACCGGGTGAACGTGCCGGCCGGGGCATTTTCGATGGGGTGTTCGCCTGACGACCCGCGATGCGAATCGGACGAAGGTCCGCCGGGCGGCATCCGGGTGAACGTGCCGGCCTTCCAGATCGATCGCAAAGAGGTGACCGTGGCCGAATATCGTACCTGCGTAACGGCGGGAGCCTGCTCGCGGCCCTATGGCATGCAGACCACACACTACTGCAACTACGACAATCCGGCACGCGACGATCACCCGGTAAACTGTCTGGATTGGGGCCAGGCACAAGACTATTGCCACTGGGTGGGTGCCCGCCTGCCCCGCGAGGCGGAATGGGAAAAGGCCGCCCGCGGCGGCACCAGCGGCCCCTATCCCTGGGGACAAGAAGCCGATTGCACGCACGCGATACTCGACGAGATCAGTCCGACGCCATCGGCCACCGAACCGGACGGATGCGGGCGCGACGCGACCTGGCCCGTGGCCAGCCGCCCCGCCAATGCACTGGGCATCTTCGATATGCACGGCAACGCCGGAGAATGGATCGCCAATTGGTATGGCCCGGGCGCTATCGAGAACCATTACGCCAAGGGGAACCTGGATGGCCCGCCCAGAGGCCAGCGCCGCGTGGTACGCGGCGGTTCATGGGATGAAAACCGCCCCAATCTGCGCAGTTCCTTCCGTAACACCAAATGGCCGGAACAGGGCGAAGGAATCTACGGTTCCATTGGTTTCCGCTGCGCGGCGGATGGTACGTAATCTCACCGCATTTCAAACCTGCCGGGGTCTGAAACCCTGGCAGGGACAAGTCCGGGATCGATCACTGCGGCACAAGGCCGGCAGCACCTCAAAAAAGCGCATTCAGGTGCGCATACACACTGCGACCCAAAGCACCCAAATCGTACCCCCCTTCCAATGAGGACACGATACGGCCCTTGGCATACTGGTCGGCGATCTGCCGCAGTTCCAGGGTGACCCAGGTGTAGTCCGCCTCCATCAGGCGGAAATGGGCCATCTCGTCGGCGATATGGGCGTCGAAGCCGGCGGAGATCATCAGCAACTCGGGTTGGAAATTAGTGAGGGCGGGCAGCCAGCGATCCGTAACGGCTGCCCGGAAGCCCTGACTGTCGGTGCCCGCAGGCAGGGGGCAATTGATGATGTGGTCGCTGACCGTGTCGGCTCCCTTGAAGGGATAGAACGGGCTCTGGAAGGTGCTGCAAAACAGTACTCTCGGCTCGTCGGCAAAGATGTCCTCGGTGCCGTTGCCGTGATGGACGTCAAAATCCACGATGGCTACCCGTTCCAGCCCATAGTGCGCCATGGCGTGGGCCGCGCCCACGGCGATGTTGTTGAAGATGCAAAAACCCATGGCCCGATTGTGTTCAGCATGGTGGCCCGGCGGCCGAACATTGCAGAAAGCCACCTGACAGGGCCCATGCATGACCAGATCCACACCGTGTACCGCCGCCCCTGCAGCTCGCAGCGCAGCGTTGAGACTGTGGGGATTCATGGAGGTGTCGCCGTCCAACCAGACACTCCCCTCCTTGGGAGACACCGCAAAGATCTCGGCGACATACTCCGGATCGTGCGCTCGTTCCAACTGCTCGCGGGTCGCCAGGGGCGCATCGTGCTCGAACAGCACCATGCTCAGATTGGAGCTGATCAGTCGATCATGGATGGCATCCAGGCGTGCCGGTTGTTCAGGGTGTTCCAATCCCATTTGATGCAGTGCACAATCCTCATGGGAGATCAGCGCTATCATGCCGTTCGCTCTTTTTCACAGGGCCTGCGGAACAACTTAGCACATCGCAAGTAGCGAGAAGTCGGCACAGGCAAGGGTTCGCCCGGATTCCGGGAGCTTCGAAGGCTTTTTTGGTTTCAATCAAGGTGCATGCGTGGATATACATGAACTGAATGCAATGTTTGAACCCGCGTCCGTCGCCGTCTTCGGCGCCAGCGAGCGGGAGGACTCCGTGGGCGGAATCGTGTTCCGCAACCTGCTCGAAGGGGGTTATAAGGGAGAACTCATACCGGTGAATCCAAAACACAAACAGATTCACTCGGTTGCCTGCCTTCAGGGTCCGAAAGATTTGCGTCATGGCGTGGACCTGGCAGTAATCGCGACGCCGGCTCCTACGGTGGTCGGCATTCTGAGCGCTCTGGTGGACGTGGGCATCAAGGCCGTCGTGGTACTTTCCGCCGGTTTTGCCGAGGCCGGCGAAAAAGGAAAGGCCATGCAGGCAGAGGCGGTTGCCATCGCACGTCGGCATCACATTCGTCTCCTGGGGCCGAATTGCCTTGGCTTGCTGACGCCCAGTATCGGCCTCAACGCCAGCTTCGCTTTTGGCAGGGTAAAAGCGGGCGATCTGGCGCTGGTTTCCCAGTCCGGCGCCATCTGCACGGCGATCCTGGATTGGGCCAGCCCCAATCAGGTGGGGTTTTCGTCAGTCGTTTCCCTGGGGGACGCCGCCGACGTGGATTTCGGCGACGCATTGGACTACCTGGCCCTGGACCACAAGACCAAGAGCATCCTTTTGTATGTGGAAGGCGTAAACGACGCCCGCCGTTTCATGAGCGGCCTGCGCGCGGCCGCGCGCATCAAACCGGTGATCGTGGTGAAGGCCGGCCGCAGCAAGGAATCGACCCGCGCGGCTATCTCCCACACCGGCGCCTTGGTCGCCGGAGACGACGTCTTCGACGCCGCATTGCAGCGCGCCGGCGCGGTTCGTACCAACACCATCAGCAGGATGTTTGCTGCTGCGACAGTGCTGTCTTCGCGTATGCGCGCCACTGGCAAACACCTGGCCATTGTCACCAACGGTGGTGGGCCGGGCGTTATCGCCACGGACCGGGCCGTTGAACGTGGTCTGCAACTGGCCGGCCTGAGCGAAAAAACCCGGCAGCGCCTCGACGAAGTGTTGCCGGCCCATTGGTCCCATGCCAATCCCGTGGACATCCTGGGCGACGCCACACCGGAGCGCTACGCCGACGCACTGACCGCCACCTTGGGGGACCGGGGGGTGGACGGCGTCATCGTGCTGCTGACTCCCCAGGCCATGACCGATCCGCTGGGGGTCGCAAAAGTCGTTGTCGAAGCCGCCGGCAAGACGCGCAAGCCCGTGCTTGCCGGTTGGATGGGGGAAACCCAGGTACGCGAAGCCTGGGAATATTTCTCGTCCCACCGTCTGCCCTGTTTCAATTCGCCGGAGGTCTGCGTGGAGGCGTTTGCTTACTTGGCGGAATACCATTGCAACCAGCAATTGCTGGTGCAAACCCCTGGCCCCTTGTTGGACAACGCAAAAACCGACGTGGCCGGTGCCAGACTGATCGTCGAGGGCGTCCTGGATCAGGGCCGTACCCAACTCAGTGACGCCGAGGCCAAGGCCGTGTTGGCGGCGTTTCGGATTCCGGTCAATGCGCCGATTCTGTGTCGCAGTGCCAACGAGGCCCTGGTGACGGCAGAGACCATCGGTTACCCGGTGGTGATGAAGATCCAATCCCCAGACATCATCCACAAAACCGACGTGGGCGGGGTACGACTGAACGTATCGGGCTCTCAGGTGGTACGCCGCGCGTTCCAGGAAATGATGGAACAGGTGGCACGCCGCGAGCCCGGCGCACGGCTCGACGGGGTAACCCTGGAGGCCATGGTGGTCGTGCCCCATGCACGCGAACTGATGGTTGGCGTGTTGCGCGATCCGGCCTTCGGCCCGGTCATCAGCTTTGGGGCCGGCGGCATCGCTGTGGAGGTTTTGCAGGATCGCACCGTCGCCCTGCCGCCGCTGAACGAATTTATCATCGACAATCTCCTGGCCGGAACCCGCGTCCACAAGCTCCTGGACCAGTTTCGCGATCTGCCGCCCGTGCACCACAGGGCGCTGGAGAACGCCTTGCTGCGCATCTCGGATCTGGTCTGCGAACTGCCGGAGATCGTCGAGATGGACATCAACCCGCTGATTGCGAGCCCCGAAGGCGTGATCGCCGTCGATGCCCGGATTCGGGTGGATCGGCACACACCGGGCAACGGTCGCTACGGTCACATGGCCATCCATCCTTATCCCGGTCATCTGGAGGAAACCTGGCAGCTCTCGGACGGCACGGAGGTCACGATTCGGCCGATCCGTCCCGAGGATGCCGACATTGAGCAGGCATTCGTGCGCGGCCTTTCCCAGGAAGCGCGTTATTTCCGTTTCCTTCAGAGCCTCTCAGAGCTGCCGCCGGAGATGCTGGCACGCTTCACACAATTGGATTATTCCCGTGAGATGGCCCTGATCGCGGTATACAAAAAAGACGGCAAGGATGCGGAAATCGGGGTTGCCCGCTACGCGACCAATCCCGACGGTGAATCCTGCGAGTTCGCCCTGGTGGTAGCCGATGAGTGGAGCGGCAAGGGCCTGGGTAGCCGGATGATGCGGTCACTGATGAGTGCGGCCAGATCGCAAGGGCTGGTACGAATGGACGGGGAGGTCTTGAGCAATAATAACAAGATGCTGCGCCTGGCCAAGCGGCTCGGGTTCTCGCTGCATGCGGACCCGGACGATCCCGGCCTTCGGCGAATCGATAAGGATCTTTAGTCAACAGCCAAGTACCCAGAGAGGTACTGTAAGGCGGGTCCTTGGCATCCCTGCCAAACCCGATCGTCACTGCGCGACTCACCTTGTCGCAGACATCCGCGGCTCGTAGAGCCCACACAGCCTACGCATGGTCAGCCGCAAGGTGAGTTACAACTTTTGTTAAAAAAGGGATATCCCTAGTTGTTGGCCCAGCGGCGAGCCTGCAAAACTCCAACACTTACGGACTTCATTCCTGTTCTAGATGCACGGAAAGGTTCGGATAGCGCATCGGGATGCCCGATGCTTCAAATTTTGCAACTTTTCAGCGACCGCCGAGGTGAGCCCAAGGTCGGGGTTTGCCGAAGGAGTGTCTGCGCCAGGAAGGCGCAGTCAAGCTTACATGGAAGTATTCATGCGTCTCCTGGAGAAGCCCACGGCCCTGGTCAGTTCGCTTGACAAGGCGCTGAATAGTTACAAATTTTTCCGTTTATTCCCCACATATGCCGATGTCCTGCCCCTTCCTGGCGTCTGGAGAAATACCGACATGACCCGTTGGCTCACGACGTGCCATTTCACATTCCTTGTTGTCACCTCGCTGCCCCCGACCCTGTGCGAGGCACAACAAACGAATGACCTTACCGCCTTGAGCCTGGAGGAACTGGCAGACCTGGAAATCACCAGCGTCAGCCGACGTTCTCAACCTTTGTCGCAGGCGGCTGCCGCGGTTTTTGTCATCGACGCCGAGGACATTCGCCGCAGCGGTGCGACTTCTCTACCCGAGGTGTTTCGGATGGTACCGGGTATGCAGGTCGCCCAACTCGGCTCCAGTGTCTGGGCAGTATCGGCCCGCGGATTCTCAGGACGCCTCGCCAACAAGCTATTGGTATTGGTGGACGGACGCTCTGTCTACACCCCCGCCTTTTCCGGCGTGTATTGGGAACAGCTGGATGTCATTCTGCAGGACATAGAACGCATCGAGGTCATCCGCGGACCTGGGGCCACCCTTTGGGGAGCCAACGCCGTCAACGGGGTGATCAATATCATCACCAGGAAGGCGCAGAAAACCATGGGCGGATTGGTCGCACTAACCATGGATGATGACGAACGATCGTCGGGCCTGCTGCGCTACGGTAGCCAATTGGCGCCGCGGACCTTCGGCCGAGCCTACCTGAAATACGCCGAACACAATGCATTGATCACAAAAAGCGGCGTGGATGAAACCGATGGCTGGGATCTGACCCATGGCGGATTTCGACTGGATTCCGAACTGCCGGGCGGCGATCGGTTGAGCCTGCAGGGCAGCAGCTATCAGGCCGAGTTTGACCAGTACGCAAACCTGCCAACAACCATAGGACCGACCTTCAGCGAGCGCTCGCTAACCATCGCCCAGGGTTCCGGATGGCATGTCTGCGGCCGCTTGGAACATCCGTTGACAATTGCGTCCGACTTTGCTGTGCAGATATGTTATGACCGTTTCCACCGGGACGAATACGCCATCGGCGAACAGACCCTCGACACCGTGGACGTAGACTTTCAGCACCACCGCCGCTTCGGTGGATGGCAGGAACTGATCTGGGGTATCGGCTTCCGCAATATCAAAACGAGAACGCATGTTTCGGGAGCAACCCAGATTGCCCGCGACAGCATCAGCGAACAACTGGTGAGCAGCTTCATTCAAGATGAGGTAGGGCTACTGGAAGACCAATTGCGCCTGACCTTTGGGTCGAAATTTGAGCACAATGAATCCACCGGTTGGGAGATTCAACCGAACCTGCGCTTGCTGTGGCTGATCGGACAGAGAACGTCCGTCTGGGGAGCTATATCGCGAGCCGTACGCACACCTAGCCTGGGCGAGCGATATGTTGACGTGGACATCACTACCATCGCCCCAAATAACCCTCCACTCAATGCGCCACTTCCAGTACTGTTGAACATTCAGGGCAACGAGGCGTTCGATTCCGAGGTGCTGACGGCCTATGAGATCGGGATGAGGATCGAGCCCTCGCCGACGCTGGCCCTGGACTTCACACTATTCTACAACGTTTACAAAGACGTACGCACGATAGAACGCCAGGAATTGCAAATTTCCCGTGATTTTTCGTACCTGATCCAATACGCACGCTTCGACAACAAGGCCAGGGGCAATATTCACGGATTCGAAATAGCCGCCGACTGGATACTGCAAGCCGACTGGCGTGTGGCGCTGGCATATAGCTTTGCCGAGGCGGACCTGGAGACAGACCGAAACAGCGTCGATTTTTCCCACAAGTCCACCGAAGATAACCTGCCGCGACACCAGATCTCACTACGTTCGATGATGAATCTGCGACCAAACATCGATTTCGATCTGTGGTTACGCTACGTGGATCGTTCTGTGGCACTGTACTTGGGAGCCCTCGAATTTCCCTCGGTGGCCGCCTACTGGGATCTGGACCTCCGCCTTGCGTGGCGGCCGCACAAAGGGATCGAACTCGCCTTGGTCGGTCAAAATCTGCTCGACAAATCACGGCCAGAAGGCGGTCAGGAGTTGTTAACGGTGGAAGACTCCTTGGTGGAACGCACCCTCTACGGCTCGTTGAGCTTCGAATTCTAAGAGGTCACTTGGCCCTACCCGTTCAATGAGCATCCGCAGGAAGCAGCCGCTTCTCATAACTCTGATGCTGCTTGCGGCCACTTCGAGCGCGGACCTGGCCCCGCAGCCAGTGGACAAGAGTAGAGTAGTGGCAGCCTATCTCTATAACTTCGGCAAGTTCGTACAGTGGCCAGCCGAAGCATTCCCTAATGCCAACAGCGACCTGGACCTGTGCCTGTACGGCAATGACACTCTGGGCTCCGCCGCCGACGCTCTGAACGGCAAAAACGCCCACGGTCACCGCATTCGTACTAACCGAATTCGGCGCGGTGGAAACCTGGAACAATGCCATATTGTTTTCGTCTCGACTTCGGAACAATTGTACGTTCAGCCGTTACTCGACCTGACTCGCGAAATCCCAATCCTGACGGTCAGCGAAATCGAGGATTTCGCCGAGGCCGGAGGCATCGTCGGCCTGACCTTTCACAGCAATCGGCTGAAATTCATCGTCAATACCGGAGCTGCCACACGCGCCGGATTACATCTCAGTTCCCAGTTACTCAAGCTCGCCATCGACATCATAGAGGAGCGGTCGCCATGAACCTGCTCAAAGACCTTTCAGTACGCCACAAGCTGCTCATTTTGATGTTGTCGGTAGCTGCAACGGTTCTTAGCCTTGCCACCACGGCCTATGTGTTCAATGATCGCCAGGCGATTCGCAGGAACCTTACCGAAGAGCTGTCATCCGTAGCGCGCATTCTGGCCCACGCCGCGGCCGCTCCCCTGGCCTTCGACGACCCGGAGTTCGTGCTAAAAAACCTCGCCGTGCTCACCGAGCAGCCGCAGATCGTCTCGGCTCATGTCTATCGGATAAACGGCAGTTCATTTGCGTCGTATCCTCCGCTCGCACCAACGATCAAAGTTCCGGAAAACCGTGCCAAACCGGAAACAAAAGCACAGTTCGTCGACAACCATCTGTACGTCACCGAGCCGATAGAGCTGGACAGCGAGACGCTTGGATACATCTTGCTGGTTGACGATCTGCGCGAACTGCATGAGGCCTACAGGCGGTCCGCGATTACCGTACTCTGGGTGAGCGCAGGATCGTTCCTGATAGCCTTTGTCCTTGCGAGCTGGCTGCGACAGATCATTTCCCAACCCGTTTTGGACCTCACTACGGCGATGCGCCGGGTAACCGAAGGAAGGGATTACACGATACGGGTGAATGACAAACGTGGCGACGAATTCGGGCAGTTACTCGACGGGTTCAACAGCATGCTGCAACAGATTCAGGAACGCGACGCGGAACTGGAGCGTTATGGTGAAAAATTGGAAAAAGAGGTATCCGCACGCACAGGCGAACTAGCCCGGATCAATACCAAGTTGGAGTCGACGGTCATCGAGATGACCTTGGCCAAAGAACGGGCAGAAGAAGCAAACCGCGCAAAAAGCGAGTTTCTGGCCACCATCAGCCACGAGATCAGAACACCAATGAACGGTGTTCTGGGCATGACCGAACTGCTCCTCGGTAGCGGACTGGCTGAAAGCCAACAGCGACTGGCCGAATCGGCATATCGCTCTGGAGAATCCCTGCTCAGTATCATCGACGACGTTCTCGACTTTTCCAAGATCGAAGCGGGTAAACTACAGATTGTCGATGAGCCCTTCGAACTGCGAACCTTGCTGGAAGAATCCCTGGAATTGCTGGCCGATATGGCCTACGGCAAGGGCATAGAATTGGTAGCCGAGCTGCCTCATGACATGGCCTGGATGGTACGCGGCGACGGCGTACGGCTACGTCAAGTTCTGGTAAATTTGTTGAGCAATGCGGTCAAATTCACAGACTCGGGCGAGGTGCGCCTGAGCGTGCTGCAGCACCAGAAAATGGATGTGCCGGAGCATTTTGAGTTCAGCGTTTTGGACACCGGTACCGGCATCGAGGAGGATAAGCTTAGAAAAATCTTCGAACCGTTCACCCAGGCTGACGCATCCACCGCGCGCCGCTACGGCGGCACTGGCCTGGGACTGGCGATTACCAGCCAACTGATCGAACTCATGGGCGGCACGATCGGGATTACCAGCAAGGTGGGCGTCGGTACTCACATTCGTTTCGGGCTGGCACTACCCGCGGTCGATACCCAGGCGTCGTCGTTGCCGACCGGAGCATTGGCGGGTCATCGCGCGCTGCTTGTTGTCGACCATGCCGGCAACCGGGACGTTCTACACAAACAGCTCGATGCCTGGGGTGTCTTGGTTACCGTGGCCGCCAGTGCCCGTCAAGCCGCAGAGGAACTGCGCGAAGCGGCCCGCGAACAACCGGGCTATCATGCAATGCTGATGGATTGCGGGCTGGCGGGGGATGCTGCTTTGCTACAAGAGATCCAGCACGATTCGGCCATACCGCCCCTGTCGGTGATCCAGCTCGTCAGTACCGGTTGCCCCATCACAGTCCATGACTTTCCCGCCGCATGGTTGCCGTTTTCCCTGCACAAGCCAGTGCGACAGTCCGAACTGTTACGTACCCTTAGGCAAGCCCTGGGATTGGACCCGATTCATGGCAATTCCGCTGGACACCAGCCAACAGCGACCGTGCCTCGTCGGCAGTTCAACGCCCGCCTGTTGTTGGCTGAAGACAACCTGGTCAATCAACAGCTTGCCCTGACAATGCTGGAGTTGCTCGGATGCCAGGTAGATCTGGCAACCAATGGCACCGAGGCGGTAGAGGCTATCAAGGCTGGAGTCTACGATCTCATTCTGATGGACTGCCACATGCCGCAAATGGATGGTTTCGAAGCCACTCGGCAAATCCGTCGACACGAGCGCACAGCAAGTCCCGAGCGCCATACCCCGGTTGTCGCATTGACCGCAGATGTACGCAAGGATATCGCAGAACAATGCGAAAAGGCCGGCATGGACGGCTATCTGGGCAAGCCCTACTCGGAAAGGAAACTGCAAGGTTTGCTCGCACGCTGGCTGCCGGGAAAGACGACCGATCACTGCAAAAACGACAAAGGCGATTCAATAGGTATCATCAGACCGCCCATCGAACGTGTCGCCGTCGATCAGCTGATCGCCGCCGGCGGAAATGGCTTATTTAGGCGGCTTTCCGCCTTCTACCGCCGCGAAGCACGGATCGTGCTGAACAACATGCGGCAAGCGTTTGATCGAGGCGACACCCAGCAATTGCAATTGGACGCGCACTCACTTAAATCTTCCAGCGCCAGCGTCGGCGCCCGATTAGTGTCGGATGTCTGCCGCCAGATCGAAGAACTGGTGGAGCGCTCTGCACCGATAGGAGACTTGGCCGCCCGGCTGCAAGAAGCCGAATACGAATTGCCACGGGCGCTTGAGGCTCTCGAAGTACTGACAGACGATAGATCTTCCGCGGCCTGAACTGACTCCCTGATGTCTTACCTTCCCTAATGATGGGTACGATCTCCCTGCACTCATCAAAATTTGTAGCACTTTGTTTGCTGAGAGCCTGACAGCTCCGACAGGAAACACTGACAGCCGTTGTGCCCCGAATGCCAGGAGGGCGGTTACGAAACCCACAAAATCATAATAACTATATGTTTAAAAACATTAATTCAGAATTGGCTCAATACCTGCATAAACCGGAACAGTTTCACACTTTTCCGGGCAAGCAAGTCCATGAAGCAAATAACCACAGCCATCGTTAGCGCTATCGCTCTTACCTCATTCGCCACCCCCAGCCTGGCGGCTCCACTGATCGTCGATGGAAACCTGGGCGATTGGGGCATCCTTACCGCCGACAACAACGGCAGCAGCTACAACTTGAACAGCGGCGGCGACTGGACATTGCTGGGCAGCATGGAAGAGGACAGCAACGACCGATCCAACAACTACACCGTCGGCCCCAACGAGGGCGGCCAGAACTACGACGCGGAGTTTCTTGGTGTCGCCCTGCAAGGCAGCACCTTGTACATCGGCATTTCCACCGGACAGCGCCCGGATAACGGCAAGGCCTTCTTCGGCCCTGGCGACATTCGCATCGAGTTGGGCAACGGCACTGTTTTCGGCATCGAAGTCGGCGGCGGCATCGGTTCCTCTTCCGGTTTCTCCGACGCCATCGAAGAGGGTGCCTACGGTTCCCTGTATGAACTGAATCCGCACGGCGTCACTACGGGCCACACCACGTTGACCAGCCAATTGGCCGGTTCGCTTTGGCTGAATCCCGACTGGCGACTGGACCCCATCGACGATGCCGCCGGTGTCGAGCCGGTGCAGATCCTGCCAGGCACCGGCACCAACCTGGGGTTGGTGGACTACATCTTTACCCGCGATGCCTTCACCAATCAGCACGCCATCATCGAGCTGGCCTTGGATATCAGCCGATTGGGCTTGGTGGGCAACGAGCAGTTGGCGGGCCTAAGCGTAGATTGGCGGCCCTCTTGCGGCAACGATGAATTGCATGTGGTAGCGGCTGCACGCAGCCGTCCGTTCAACAATGAACTGCCCGAACCCGCCGGCATTGGTCTGCTTGCGCTGGGACTGGGATTGATTGGCCGCCTGCGCAAAAAACCGGTTTGACTCTCTCCTCGCATGGCAGGGACGCCGCTTTTTCCCTCAAAATCAACACCGAAATTGACCAACCTTCCGAGTCGAAAGCACTGACGGCTTATCAAAGCCGGTGTTCGGCCTCTGCGATTCCTCCCCCTGAACCGCATCTCCCCGAGCAATCTATCACCGGAGTCTGTCTGACGGCATCTTTGCCAAACGTGGCAGTGCCATGCTGACACCCCTGCCGGTTGAAGGAATCTCAGAGACAGATTTCCGTAACGGCAACACATACCGGCCACTCCATGCGTCGCGTCAGCCCTGTTCTTGCCGGGAAAACACCCTCATCGGCCAATCTGGTGGCTATTGGCGCGCAAGCTGCATTGATCCGGGTGAGTGCAAGGTTTCGTTCGCCGATTGCTCCTTGTAGGCACAAGGGCGCTACCGGCAGACGATTGAACTCGGGAGCATACCGATGAGCACACAACTCTCCGCCGTACAACGACGCACCCATCGCGTTTACGTGGTTTCCCGTCCCCACCTGCGTCTGGTGGCTTCAGGGCAGAACACACCCCGCACAATCCCTGCAAAAGCGGGTGTCACCGCGCCGACGGGGGGGCTGGCCTTTGACGGTTTGGCCGTACCCGATACCTTCCCCACCTGCGTGTCTTTGCCGGGAGGGTTGTCGTCTACCGGGCTGGGGTTCGGGCTGCTGCGGATTCAAAGCCCCTGGTCGGTAACGGGTTGAATAGGCTATTGGAGAAGGAGGCCCAATACTTCATCGGACCGACGCAGTTGGATGAGCAACTGGCGTTGATTTCGGGTCGCCCTTGCCAAATCGGATAGGTCGTGTACCTCCGTGCGGTTGATGCCCTCAATGACATCGCCGGGGCGCAACCCTGCGTTGGCGGCGCGGCTGGGAGTTTGCACAGAGATCACCTCTATACCCTGCGTCTCACCATAACGCGGATGGCCCGGCTCAATGGCAGCCAGTTCGGCACCCTCGAACCGGGGGTGGAATTGGCCGCCGTCCACGGCGCTGACGCGAGGCTCTTCCACCACCAGCCGCAGGTGTTTGTGCTTGGTCTGATGGATCAAATCGAGTTCTACACTGCCGCCGGCACGGATCAGACCGATGAGATTGCGCAGATCGGCGGCGTTATCCACGTCCCGCCCGTTGACCGCGACGATGATCTGGCCCGGTTCCAATCCCGCCGCCTGTGCCGGAGTACCGGGGAACACCTTGGTGATCACCGCGCCCTTGCCGTAGTCCAGACCGAAAGCCTCGGCCAGTTGCGGGCTGAGATCCTGGATCTGCACACCCAGGCGTCCTCGGCGCATCTCGCCGTACTCCACCAATTGCGTCTGGATGGAACGCACCATATTGATGGGTATGGCGAAACCGATACCGATATTGCCACCTCCGGGTGCCAGAATGGCGGTATTGATGCCGATCAACTCGCCGTTCAGATTCACCAGCGCACCGCCGGAGTTCCCGGGGTTGATGGAGGCATCGGTCTGAATGAAATCCTCATAACCCTCGATTCCCAGGCCCGATCTCCCCGTAGCACTGATGATCCCCGACGTGGCGGTCTGCCCCAGGCCGAAGGGATTGCCGATAGCGACCACGAAATCTCCTACCCGATGTCGATCGCTGTCGGCCATGGGCACTTCGCTCAAGCCCTGCGCCTCGACCCTGATCACGGCCACGTCGGTATCCGGATCAGCACCCACCAGCTTTGCGCGCAGTTTGCGCTGGTCCTTCAGGGTCACGGTGATCTCGTCGGCGTCTTCGATGACGTGATGATTGGTAACGATGTAGCCATTCCTGGCGTCCACGATGACACCGGAACCGAGATTGCGGACCCGAGGCTGATCACCCTTCGGCGCCGGCAGATCAAAAAAACGCCGCAGACGGGAATCCATACCGTCATCCGCAGACGCCTTGCCCGCTGCCCGTGAGGAAATGTTGACCACGGCCGGCATGACCCGTTCGAGCATGGGTGCCAGACTGGGCAAAACTTGGCCGTCCACCGAGGCGGGCAGTGCCGCAAGGGCGTAGAGCGGGTTCAGGATCAGGGCTAAAAACAGTACAGTGCGCTTCATCGACCTGCGAAATCCCCCGATTGTCGTCAACGGTGATCCGAATGATTGACCCATCCCAGGTTTTGCGAGTTCCCCTGGTGTGGCTGCTGTTGCTGCTCAGGCCGGTTCACGCGCAAGCAGACTGTCAGGTGTTTGCCGACCAGGCACAGCTGGAAGACGCCCGCCAGTCCTGGAGTCAAACCCTTGAGGCGCTCCCCCTGGAGCAACGCTTGCGCTGGATTGCCGGGCTGCACGCGCCGGATGAAAAAGCACGAAAGGAGGCGACCCGCCAAAAGGACTGCCTTGTCCGTGCACTAGCGAAGGCCATGTCAGTTAAGTCGCCGCTGCGCACCATTTCCTCCTATCGGGATCATGCCCAACAGCGGGCGATCTGGGAACGCAAATACGCGTTTCGCGGGCGGGCCTTCGGCCGTATCACTACGGCAACCCGTAAGGATTGTTCTGATTTGCAGGGGGACGGGCGAATGGCCTGGGACCCTTTGCGGGCCACGCATCGCGCCTGCTGGAAACGCCTCAGCGGCGAGCAGCGGGAACGTGAAATCCTGCAAACCAGCGCACCGCCGGGCCTGAGCCGCCACCACTGGGGAACGGATTTCGATTTGTTTGATCCCACCCTCTCCAATCCACCCTGGCGGGCAGGCGGGCGACTGGCGGGTGTTTATCGCTGGATGCGCACCAACGCCTGGCGTTACGGTTTCTTTCAGACCTACGCGGGAAAATCAGCGGGGCAGGAACTGGGCTACACGGAAGAACGCTGGCACTGGTCGTATTACCCGGTGGCGGGGGCCTTGCAGTCGGACCTCGCAAATCACGCCAATGAATTTCAGGCATTGCTACGCAAGCAATTGTCCGACAATGGGCATTATGATCTGGTCCTGAAACACTGGCGGGATTTCGCCTTCGGGGTCGAATCGCCGGCCGGCGATTCGACCTCCATGTAGGCTCAGTCGGTCTCGACGTCGTCCACGTCGCGCTGACCACTGAGCCGGCGGCGAACGTGGGACCAAGACATTCCCACGGCCAGCACCGCGGCCAGTGCCACCATGATGATGTAGGTGACAGAGCGCACACTGTCGGTGGGGATCAGGCCCCAGTCGACGATCAACCAGATCAGGGTACCGAAAAACGCGGCGGCCAGCAGAATACCGAGTATCCCCAGTGAGAGGAGCGTGGAACGCAGATAAATGGTCCAGCCGATGATCAGAATGATACCGGCAAAGGCCTTGAGGGCACCGTTGGCCCGGACGTTATCCCAAACCGCGCCGATCCAACGCCCGAAATCGTTGAACAGGTTGCCGAAATCCAGCGGCGCAACTCCCTTGGTCATGGCCTCGATAGCCCAGTGGTAATAGGACCAGCCCTCGGGATTGTAGGTGGCGAACACCAGAATCAGTGCAAACAAAAACCGCAACCCGGCACCGGACCAGGAAAATTCTCTTTCGGCCATTCAATTTCTCCAAAGCGTAACGCCCCGCCATGGCCGGCTCCGGGCGATGGTGGTTAAGGCGGCAAGTTGATGCGCGCCGTCAACCCGATGATTCACCCCTCGCGAACGTTGGGTAAATCGGCTCAAATCGTCTACTGTACGGAGTGGCGTCCTATTGCCATGGTTTTTATTCGCTGAGGGTCGCATCCAAAGACCCGCGAATTGTAGAAATTCCTAATATACACCAAGGGGTTGTCCGAGATGAAGAAAACATTCGTCGCGTTCTGTGTACTATTGTGCACCTTAGCCACCGGCGTGCACGCCGCACCTGCCGGCCCCATGGCCGCGAAGGCAGCGCGACAGGCCCCCCAGGGCGTGGATGACACCCTCAAGGAGGGCATACAGAAGCTGATCGGTTTCATCAACCAGGCTCGTGCCAAAGGAGGCGCGAGCAATCCGCAGGCCATGCTGGCATTTCTCAACAGGGAAATCGGCCCCTACTTCGATTTCGACTACATGGCCCACTACGCGGCCGGCGGCTACTGGCGCAGGATGAATCCCCAGCAACGCGCCAGACTTGCCAATCGGATTCGCACGGAGTTCTTCACGACCCTGGCGGGCAATCTGAGCAACTACCAGAGCCAACGCATTCGATACTTTGCGCCGCGCTCCTCGGCCAATGGCAAGGAAGTGGATCTGAATGTCTGGGTGATGCAGCGCGGCAGTGGTCCGATCAAATTGAAGTTCCGCCTTTACAAGGGCGCTGGCGGCTGGAAGGTGTTCGACGTGGCGGCAAACAACAATAGCGCAGTGATGCATTATCGCCGTCAGGTGCGCCAGTTCCTGCGCTGATCGGAAGGAACCGCATCGGCCTTGTTTCAGTCTGACGTGTCGCCGCACGGTAGCGGCGACGGGTTTCCCTCAACATGACCGACACCTCATCAGACAGCCGCTCGCTGGGCCGCGGCATGATAGTGGCGGCCTGGGTCTTGATCCTGGGTCTGCTGGCCGTTTACTTCCAGGACTACCTGGACGACAGCCGTAATCCGAATCAGGAACCGGACAGCCGCCACAGCGCCGATGGCAGCACCGAGGTGCACCTGCTGCGCAATCGAAGCGGCCACTACGTTGCCAGCGGTCTGATCGCGGGCCGCCCGGTAACCTTTCTGCTCGATACCGGCGCCACCCTGGTCGCCGTGCCGGAACAACTGGCGAGGCGGCTGGATCTTTCCTGGGGGGCGCCGATGCGGGCTTCCACCGCCAACGGCACGGTGACCGCGCATCGGACGGTGTTGCCCAGCGTGAGCCTGGGGGCCATTTCCATGACGGATGTCCCTGCCACCATCATGCCTCGCATGGACGGCGACGAGGTGCTCTTGGGAATGAGCTTCCTAAAGCAACTGGAATGGCGTCAGCGGGAGGGCGTGCTGACCCTGCGGCACAGGCAATGAAGACGACCGGCCGCTGCGGACCGGTCAAAGACAATCAGGAGATCTTTTCTTTCAGTGCCTTCAGCGCCGAGAGTTTGATGACATTGCGCGCCGGTTTGGCGGGAAAGGTCATGGGCTCTCCACTGAAGGGGTTGACGCCTTTCCTGGCTGCGGTGGCCTTGCGGGTGACCCGGCGAATCTTTACCCCGGTATTGGGGATGGTGAATTCGCCGGAGCCCTTGGGGGCCAAGTGGCTGGCAATCAACTCATTGAGCGAGTCGAATACCGCCACCACGTCCTTGCGGGGTAACTGCGTCTTTTCGGCGATGGCCTGATAGACCTGGACCTTGGTTTGTGTCTTGTCGATGGCGATCACCCTTGGCTTCCTGGTGGGCTTGCCTGCCGGTTTGGCAGCCGCCACCTTCTTCTTGGTCACTTTTGTTGTTGTCTTTGCGTTCATTATGCCGTTCCCGGAATGTTTCTGGGATTTTCATCATAGCAATTCGCCTTAAACTGTAAACCCTCCCAAAACAACGGTTTACAATCGTTAAACTTTTGCTGGCATTTTGTAAGGTTTTCAGGCTGTCAAATGCACGCCGCCGCGCCGCGGATCGCCCTGCCCGACGAAGCGGCCATCGGCCAGCCGCGCCACCGAATGGGCTCCGCCGAAGAACAGATGGGTATCGGGCCACAGCTTGTGGCGAGGGTAACCTTCCAGCAGACGCTGCACCCGCTCGGGATGGAAACCGGCCTCGACATTGAGGAAGCCATCCTCGTAGTGCACCCTGGGAAGAACCACCGCCTGTTCCAGCTCCACACGAAAATCAAGCAGGTTGGAAAGCACCTGCAACAAAGCGGTGCGAATGCGGTTCGACCCACCGGAGCCCGTGGCAACGACTGCACCATCGGGATAGCTCACCAGGGTGGGAGACATCATGGAGACGATGCGCTCATCCGGATTCCAGCGGTGAAACCCCTGGGGATGCAAATCCGCCTCGCCCAGCATGTTGTTCATGCTGATGCCCGTCTGCGGGATGAGGTAACCTGAACCCTCGCCGTTCGACACGGTGAGGCTGGCGAAATTGCCCAGCCCATCCGCCACACTGATCTGGGTAGTGCCACGATTGTTACGCGTCCTTCCGGCAAGCTTGCGGCGATACAGGTCCACCGACTCGGGCTCTCGCACACCGGCCAGGGGTCGTCCTCTTGCCGCCGCAGCCAGCCTGGCCTCCTGAGTGAGATCCATGACCCGAATCAGGGTTTGCAGGTGGCTTGTGGAACCGAGTCCGTCTTCGTAAAGCCGGCTGTCGTGCAACAGATCCAGGGCGAAGGCGATCAGCACCCCACCCGATGAGGGCGGCGGGTTGGTATGAATCTCGCCGTCCCGATAGCGCACCCGCAGTGGCGCTCGGCGCTCCAGCCGGTAATCGCGCAGATCGTCGCGGCTCAGCAAACCACCGGAATCGTGACAATGGTTCGCCAGGCGGGCACCGATCTCACCCCGGTAAAACAGGTCTTCCCCCTCATGGACCAGGCTGTCCAAGGCATCGGCGAACTCGGGGTTTCGCAGCCGATCACCCTCCCCTGCCAGTCCCTGTTCGCCATCGGGACGACCGAACAGGCATTTGGTGGCTTCGCCACTGAGGTAAACAGGCGCAACGATGCGAAAGATGTCGGCCTGAAAGGCGTTGGTTACCACTCCGTCGCGGGCCAAGGCCAGGGCAGGCGCGGCAATCTCCGCCAGGGGCATGGCGCCCAGGTCACGATGCACACCGAACAGGCCCTTCACCACGCCGGGCGTGGCAATGGCGCCAGCGCCGATGTGAAACTCCTGCTGCACCGGCCCGAAATCGGCGGTGATGCCGTAGAACTCCACCTCAGCCGGATCGGCGCGACGCTTTGGGGTATGGACGAAGAAGTCATACAAACACGGGGCATGTCCCGAAGGTTTGGCCATCAGAAATCCCCCTCCGCCCAGGGAGGCCAGCACCGGCTCGGCGACGCAGGCGGCCAGCAGACCCGCCAGCACGGCATCAAAGGCATTGCCTCCTTCGGCCAGGATCAACCGTGCGGCCTCTGCCGTTTCTGAATGACCGGCGGCGACAATGCCTTTGCGCGGTTTGTTTTGCATGGTTTTTTCCGTTTCCGCTCAGCGTTTGCGTTGCTTCTGCGCCAATCGGCATTTAGCATGGCCGCTCCGCAGATTTTGGGAGCCAGTCATGACCCGCGTGCGTATCGCCACCCGCAAAAGTCCCCTTGCCCTTTGGCAGGCGGAACACGTTTCCGCCCTGCTCGGCAAACACCATCCGGGGATTGAGGTGGAACTGGTGGGCATGACCACCAAGGGCGACAAGATACTCGACAGCCCCCTCGCCAAAGTGGGCGGTAAAGGGCTGTTCGTCAAGGAGCTGGAGCAAGGCATGTTGGCCGGCGAGGCGGATATCGCCGTGCATTCCATGAAAGACGTGCCGGTGGAGCTGCCCGAAGGACTGCACCTGGCGGTGATACTGGACCGCGAGGACCCGCGCGACGCCTTCGTTTCCAATACCTACGCCGCGTTTGACGAACTGCCGCAGGGCGCACGCGTCGGCACCTCCAGCCTGCGCCGCCAGTGCCAGATTCGCGAACGCAGACCGGACCTGCAAATCAGCGATCTGCGCGGCAATGTCAATACGCGTCTGGCCAAACTGGACGCCGGAGAGTACGACGCCATCATCCTCGCCGGCGCCGGCCTGAAACGCCTGCAAATGGCCGATCGCATCCGTGCCTTGCTCGATCCTGCCATCAGCCTGCCGGCCATCGGCCAGGGCGCAATCGGCATCGAGACCCGCAGCGACGACCCGGCCATCAATGCGCTGCTGGCGCCTCTGAACGATCCCAAAACCCACACGCGGGTGTTGGCGGAGCGAGCCCTGAACGAACGTTTGTCGGGTGGTTGCCAGGTACCCATCGCCGGATTTGCGGAGCTGGAGGGAGAAACGCTTTGGCTGCGCGCCCTGGTGGGCTATCCGGATGGCAGCCGGGTGCTGCGTGCCGAGAACCGGGGCCCGGCGAGCCAGGCCGAGGCACTTGGCGTGGCCTTGGCGGAGGATCTGCTCGACCAGGGTGCACGGTCGATCCTGGACGCGGTCTATGCCGACGACGCCGGCTGATCAGCCGCTGAGCGGTCTGGGGGTCCTGGTCACCCGCCCGCCCGACCAGGCCGAGACACTCTGCCGCTTGATCGAGACCGCCGGAGGCACTCCCTGGCGCCTTGCCGCAATGGAAATCCGCCCCCTGCCCATGGCCGCGCCGGTAGTCCTCGACGGCTACGACATGGCCATTTTCATCAGCGCCAACGCGGTTCAGCACGGCCTCGCTCAACTGCGGGGGCAGACACGTTATGCCTGCGTCGGTGCCGCCACCGCCAGAGCTTTGGCCAATGTCGGCATTGAGCGGATACTGGTCCCCGAGGCCGGTTTCGATTCCGAATCCCTGTTGGCGCTGGAGCCGTTGCGCGAGATACGGGGCCAGCGGGTATTGATCGTGCGGGGCCGGGACGGACGCGAGACCTTGGCCCAGGGACTGCGACAGCGCGGTGCCACGGTGGACTATCTGGAGGTCTATGAACGGGTGGCCGCACAAACGGACACCAAACCGGTGTTGCGGGCCTGGCAACGCGGCGCCATAGATCTGGCGACGATCACCAGTGCCGACCTGTTGGAACATCTGGCAAACCTGCTCGGCGATGAAGGCATGGCCTTATTGCGCGCCACACCCACCGTGGTATTCGGGCCGAGACTGGCGGAAAAAGCGCGCGCCATGGGCATCGAACAGGTACAGCCGGCACCCAGCAACGATGATACCGGCCTGTTACAGGGCCTGGTGGCGCTCAGTTCCCGGTAAGGCGGTGGTATTTGGCCATCAGGGCATCCTGATCTTCCTCATGGTCCGGGTCCTTGGGAATACATTCCACCGGACACACCTCCACACATTGCGGGGTATCGAAGTGGCCGACGCACTCGGTGCACAGGTTGGGATCGATCTCGTAGATCTCGTCCCCCATGGAAATGGCGGAATTCGGGCATTCCGGCTCGCAAACGTCACAGTTGATACATTCGTCGGTAATCATCAAGGCCATGGGAAGCGTTCCTGAGCAAGGTTTTATTTGACTGCCCGCTCTGCGCAGTACGCGCCCTGGGCGATTACTGCGGCAGACAGCTCTACGTTACGTTATTGCGATCATCCTAGCGCATAGCGGCGCTTAAGGGCACTTTCCACAACGGGATGCACGAAACCCGACACATCGCCACCGAGTGCCGCCACCTCCCGCACCAGACTGGAAGAGATGAAGATATAACGCTGGTCCGGCGTCAAAAACACGGTTTCGATATCCGGCCCCAGATGGCGGTTCATCGCCGCAAGCTGGAACTCATATTCGAAATCCGACACCGCCCGCAGGCCACGCACGATCACACTGGCATTGCCCGAGCGCGCGCACTGCACCAACAACCCACTGAAGCCCGAGACCTCCACATTTTCCAGCCCCAGATCGGCCACCACCACCTTTGCAATGCCGATTCGCTCTTCCAGAGTGAACACCGGATTTTTTCCGGGATTGATGGCGATGGCGATGATCAGTTTGTCGAACAGACGCGAGGCACGCTGCACCAGATCGGTATGACCATGGGTGAGCGGGTCGAAGGTCCCGGGGTAGACGGCGATGCGTGGCATGAGTTCACTCGGAATCGGCCTGGCGTTGCAGCAGATAATAGTTCACTTGGCCGGCGCGGCGATCGCGGATCACCTGCCAGTTCTGCGGCAGCACCGGCCTTGCCTGATGACTGTCGTGTTCCAGATAAATCCAGGCACCTGGGGCCAACCAGCCCCCGCTTTCCAGAAGCCCGACGGCAGGGGACAGCAACCCAGCCTGGTAGGGGGGGTCGATAAAAACGATATCGAACGGCTGCGCGCCCTGACGCAGCCAGCGCAGCGCGTCGGCCTGTTCCACCCTGCCGGCCGTATGGCCCAACTCACGCAGATTGGCACGCAGGGCCTGAACCGCGTGGCGATCCTGCTCCACCCAGACCGTCTCGGCAGCCCCGCGGGAGGCGGCCTCCAGACCGAGGGCGCCGCTACCGGCGAACAGGTCCAGGCAACGGCGCCCGGCCAGTTCGCCCTGTAACCAGTTGAACAGGGTCTCACGAACCCGGTCCGGTGTCGGCCGCAACCCCGCCACATCTGGAAAGCTCAGCCTGCGTCCACGCCAATCGCCACCGATGATGCGCAGGCGGTTTCGCCCCTTGCCCTCCACCTATACCTCCCGGCAATCCTGGAATTCCGAGTCTTGACCGACTTGCGACGTGGAAACCCCGCCATGATGGGTATAGCATGGCCGATTTCCCCGCCGCCACTGAAATTAGCCAAGTGTAGAGTATGTTCGGATTCAAACGGAACAAACCTGAAACCCCCGCGCAAGGTGAGCAGCAGTCCCGTTTCGCTCGCCTGAAGGAACGCCTGCAACGCACACGCTCCGGTCTGCGCGATGGGCTGGCCGACCTGTTTCTTGGCAAGAGGGCCATCGACGACGAGGTGTTGGAGGAACTGGAGACCCGCCTCATCATGGCCGACGTGGGGGTCGACGCCACCCGCGACATCATCAAAGACCTGACCGCCCGGGTCGCCCGACGTCAGTTGGCCGACACCGAGGCCCTCATGGAGGCCCTGCGCGAACACCTGATGGAGTTGCTGTCCCCCTGCGAACAGCCCTTG
Organism: Chromatiales bacterium; assembly: GCA_020445565.1. Taxonomy (GTDB): domain Bacteria; phylum Pseudomonadota; class Gammaproteobacteria; order JAGRCI01; family JAGRCI01; genus JAGRGI01. The sequence goes on along the minus strand of JAGRGI010000096.1, from coordinate 2,839 downwards.
TTGATCCCCGAACGGGAAGGCCCCTACGTCATCCTGATGGTCGGCATCAACGGTGCCGGCAAGACAACCACCATCGGCAAATTGGCGAAACGCCTGCAAGACCAGGGGGGATCGGTGATGTTGGCCGCCGGGGACACCTTCCGCGCTGCGGCGGTAGAGCAGCTACAGGCGTGGGGAGAGCGCAACAAGGTAACGGTGGTGGCCCAACAAACCGGAGCCGATGCCGCCAGCGTGATCTACGACGCCCTGGCCGCCGCCAAGGCCCGTGACATCGATGTGTTGATCGCCGATACCGCTGGCCGGCTGCACACCAAGAGCAATCTCATGGAAGAACTGAAAAAGATCAAACGCGTGCTGGCCAAACTGGACCCAGAGGCCCCCCATGAGATCATGCTGGTGGTGGACGCCGGCACCGGGCAGAACGCCCTGTCCCAGGCCGAGACCTTTCATCAAGCCATGGGTCTGACCGGCATCACCCTGACCAAACTCGACGGCACGGCCAAGGGAGGCATCATCTTCGCCATCGCCAAGCGCCTGGGCCTGCCGATACGCTTTATCGGCATTGGCGAGGGCCTGGACGATCTGCGGGAGTTCGTCGCCAGGGATTTCGTCGAGGCGTTGTTCTCCAGCGATTGATGAATTCAGCCACCTTGTAGCCAATGATCCATTTTCAGCAGGTCTGCAAGCGCTTCGAGAACGGCCACGAGGCCCTCTCGGATCTGAGTTTTCGCTTGGAATCGGGGGAAATGGCCTTTTTGACCGGCCACTCAGGCGCCGGCAAGAGCACCCTGCTGCGCCTGATCGCCTTGATCGAGCGGTGCAGCCGCGGCATGGTCAGCGTCGCCGGGCACAACCTCAACCGGGTGAGCCGTCGGCAGATTCCTTACGTACGCCGTCAGGTGGGTTTCATCTTTCAGGACCACCGTCTGCTGGCCGACCGCACGGTATTCGACAACGTCGCCCTCCCCCTGGTTATCGCAGGGCTTGGCCACCGGGAGATCGGCCGCCGGGTCCGCGCCGCCCTCGACAAGGTCGGTTTGCTGGACAAGGAACGCCGTTGCCCGGTAATGCTGTCAGGCGGCGAGCAGCAACGCGTCGGCATCGCCCGTGCCGTGGTCAACCGTCCACCGGTGGTGGTGGCGGACGAACCGACGGGCAATCTTGACCCGGAACTGTCACGGGAGATCATGGACCTGTTCGAACGCTTCAATCAGGTGGGTGTCACCTTGCTGATCGCCAGCCATGACCTGGAGCTGATCTCCCGGCGGGGCCATCGCGTACTCTGTCTGGACCGGGGGAGGTTGGTGCGTGACACCCCCCCCCAAACGAGGGATAGGCAATGACCCGACGGGTCGGTCGGGCCAATGCCCATACAGCCAAACAGGCCGGCATGCCACGCATCGGCCCATTGGCTGCGCTGCACATCTGGCTGCAACGCCATGCCCAGGTGTCCCTGGAAAGCCTGGGGCGGATCTTCTCAAAACCCGTATCCAGCCTTCTGACCATCTCGGTACTGGGTATAGCCCTGGCCCTGCCCGCGGGCCTGTACCTGTTTCTCGTCAACGCCCAAAGCATCAGCGAGGGATTGGACGGAGAGGCTCGCATCTCCCTATTTATTAAAGAAAACATCGAAGAAACAAAAGCCCACAGCCTGGCAGAGACGCTGAACCAGCGCAACGACATCGCCCAGGCGACACTGATCACCCGCGAGCAGGCCCTGGCGGAATTTCAGCAATACTCCGGCTATGCCGAGGCACTGGAAGCACTGGGCGATAACCCCCTGCCTCATGTCATCGTCATACGGCCCGATGCCTCCGCCATGCAGCCCGACGCCATCGAGACCTTACTGCGCTCCCTGCGGGCAGATCCCCAGGTGGAACTGGCGCAACTGGACTTGCAATGGGTGCAGCGTCTGCATGGCATGATTCTGATCGCGCGCCGCGGCGCCCTGGTGATTTCGGCCCTGCTGGGATTGGCCGTGCTGCTCACGGTCGGTAACACCATTCGCCTGGAGGTACAGAACCGCCGGGAGGAGATCATTATCGCCAAGCTGGTGGGCGCCACAGACGGTTTCATCCGCCGACCGTTCCTGTATTCGGGGCTCTGGTACGGCCTGCTGGGCAGCGTGGTTTCGCTATTGCTGCTCTGGCTGGCTATCGGCCTGCTGGCCGGGCCTGTGTCTGACCTGTCGCGCCTCTACCAGAGCGAATTTACGCTTTTACGTCTAAGCTTGCACGACACCGCCATACTGCTGGCCACGGGCGCTTTTCTGGGCTGGACCGGCGCCTGGGTGGCGGTTGCCCAGCAATTGCGCGGCATGGAGCCGCGCTGAAACCGGGTATTCGCTCACGCTCTTGCTGACCGTTATTTGTTATATCGTGCAGGAACTTTTGCCCCGTCTTAGCACTCCTATGCGGGGAGTGCTAGAATACATCAGCAAATAGTGATTTTGGGGAGAACGAAACTCTATGAACACCAGCCTGACGCTTCCCGTACCGCTGGCCGCGAATTCCATCGAGGCCTATATGCATTCGGTCAATCAGGTACCGATGCTGAGCGCTGAGGAAGAGACACGCTTGGCGAAACGCTTGCAGCAGCAGAAGGACCTACAGGCCGCCCGCACCCTGATTCTCTCTCATTTGCGCTTCGTGGTGCGCGTGGCCAAAGGTTACAGCGGCTACGGGCTGGCCCTGCCGGATCTGATCCAGGAGGGCAATATCGGTCTGATGAAAGCGGTAAAGCGCTTTGAACCGGCACGCGGGGTTCGGCTGGTTTCCTTTGCCGTCCACTGGATCAAAGCCGAGATTCACGAGTACATCCTCAAGAACTGGCGGATGGT